>CAINXC010000489.1 GCA_903854655.1 uncultured Verrucomicrobiota bacterium
GCCAGCAGCTCGCCCGCGAGCTGGAGTTTGTCCTCGTCGGGCCGGGTGAGCAGTCCTGGGTACTGTTCTGCGATCATGGTCAAGGATGTCATTCTTTTCCCGTTCTCGCAACATGAGCCTTTGAGCCTCATGCTGCCTTCCGAGCCCTCCCAGAACCATCCGTGCGATCCGTGAAATCCGGTGTTGGCCTTTATGGACACCGGATGAGAAACCATGGATGGCGGTGATGACACGGATAGAGAAGACACCTTCCGAGCCCTCCCGGAACCATCTGCATCCTCCGCGAAATCTCCGGTTTGCTTCCACCGTGCCCCGCCGTCTCCGATGGCAAGAATTCCCTTGTAAACCCCACGAAGATCCTCACAATCGCCGTGCTTCTCCATGAACTCGGTGGCACTTTTCCCTGAGGCTCGCGGTCGTTTGACTGCGTCGGGAGAGGTGTCGGCTTGTATCGGCGCCGGAGGTGGGGCGGCAGGCACCCCTCGCATTGCCCTTACACATGCCAAGCCGAACACTGCGACCACCAGGCGGAGCCATCAAGGGAAGGCAGGGCTTCGACAGTCCGCAATAGCATGTGTGAGCTCTGCCAGAATCCTGTTACCGGTCCTTGTCTACGCTTTTGCGGTTCTGGGCCTTGTCGGGACGGTGAGAGGTCAGACCGTGTTTCAGCAAAATGCGAATGGACAGGCCTATGATTATACTTCGCTCGGAGACCCCAGCACCGGCACTTTTCCCTCCAATAGCAACTGGAGCCAGGTTCAACAATTGGACGGGGCTGGCAACATCATCGCACCAAGCAATTGGTCGGTTCCCGCAGGTGTGTCACCAGGGGATGATGTGGTGATCGACGGCTTTCCCACGACCGACGACGCGAGTTATACCCTCTCCTCCCTGACGCTTTTGGACGGCGGCACCATCTCCATGAATGGCGGGCTCGCGCTTGCGATCAGCGGTATCGCCACCATCGGCGATTTTGGTTCGATCAGCATTCCCAATGGAAGCGCGTTTTCGGTAAACGGCCCTGCGTCCAACGCTGGTTCCACTAACGTTTATGGCAACGCGACGTTCAAATCTCTCACTAACAGTGGACCAAAGGGTCTTTGTTGGATCAACGTTTTTGAGGGCGGCACGTTTTCCGTTAGCGGCGCTACCTCCAATGCCAGCTCGATCTCCGTTGACGGCAGCGCGACGTTTGGTTCACTCACCAACACCGGTACCGGTTGGATCACCACTTCTAACGGAAGTACATTAGCTGTCAATGGCTCCCTCACCAATAGTGGGTTCATCGGCGTCTCCGGCAATGCAAAGTTCAATGCCATCACCAACAATGGCGAGCTTTGGGTGCAAGACGGCAATGCTGTGTTCAATTCCCCCACCACCACCAATGGCGGCACAGTCGAGTACCCAGGTGGCGGGAGTCTGGATTTTCTCGGCAACTCCAATGCGGGTGGTTCAACATTCAATTTCAACGGCGGCACGGGCAATGGCATATACGGTGGGCTCTTGTACTTGAACGGAACCGCCAGTGCAGGCACCGGCACCTTCAATTTCTATGGCGGCACGGCCGACGGCGCATACGGTTCATGGTCGACTTTCCATGATACTTCCACTGCCGCCAGCGGCATGTTCAATCTTTATGGAGGCACGGCCAATGGCGCAAACGGCACAAACTTGTATTTCTACGACACCTCAAGCGCCGGCAGCTCAACATTCAACTTGTCCGGTGCCACGGTCATCGGTGAAGGATGTGGGGTGGTGTACTTTAATGACACTTCCAGTGGTGGCAGCGGTAAATTCACATTGAACGGAAGCACCGTCTTCGGAGGCAGCGGCAGTCGGTTGTATTTTGCGAATAGTTCCAATGCCGGCACCGGCAGCATTTACACCATCAACGGAGGCGCGGCGCGCGCGCCCAATTCACCGGCTGCCGCTAGGGGCTGGCTCAATTTTGGAGACACGTCCAGCGCCGGTAGCGCAACCTTCTACGCTAACGGTGGCACGGCCAGCAACCCCAGTGGCGGGAAACTGGACTTCAATGACACCTCGACCGCAGGCAGCGCCACACTCGTCGCTTATCACAGCACGGGCGGCGGCCAAGCTGGCTTCATTCAGTTTCTGAATGGTTCCACCGGCGGTACCGCGTCGGTAACTGTTGACGGCAGCGGCATCGGAGACACGACAGACGGCACCCTGGACATCAGCTTGATCGACAATCCGAGCGTCTCCATTGGCTCGCTTGAAGGCGGCGGGGTCGTGAACCTCGGCACCAAAACTTTGGCGGTTGGCAGCAGCAAACCTTCCGCCACCTTTTCCGGCAGCCTCAACGTGCAAATCAGCGGAAACACCGCCAGCGGAAACTTTGGTCACCTGGCCGGTGTTCAACTCGCCAAAGCCGCAGGCAAGTTGAAAATCACCATCGACATGGGTACTACGGATAATTATGGCAACCCAACCGTTCCAGACAACGTAGATACCTTTCCTATTGTTGCCAGCAACAACACTCTGGATGGGAACTTGAACTTCAACAGTGGTCAACCATACGTCGAGGCATTTTTTGGCTCTAATGTGAATTCAGGGAACTCGCCAGCAGGAAAAACGGCAGGCATCTTTGATGTCAGCTATGCTAACAATGCCGTCACGCTCTCGAACTTTCGCCAGATTCATGTGTTGTCATTTGGAGTAACCGACAACCATAGTCCTCCAAGCATTTACGGTGACCTGTCTGCACAAAGAAATTTCCAGACTTTCTCGCGAGTTCCGGGCGTTACAGATAATAAAAAGGATGCTCAGACTGCAAGAATCGGGTTGAACAATGCTAATATAATCCAAGCATTAGAAGAGGACATTGCCTATGAGCG
Source organism: uncultured Verrucomicrobiota bacterium (assembly GCA_903854655.1). Lineage (GTDB taxonomy): Bacteria > Verrucomicrobiota > Verrucomicrobiia > Verrucomicrobiales > Verrucomicrobiaceae > CAINXC01. The sequence continues at coordinate 2,859 of CAINXC010000489.1, forward strand.
AGCGGTTGCTCATCCGGGCGACATCTTGATTTTTTATATTAACACTCATGGAACGGTAGTTGGAGGGGTTCCGATTTTATGGCTGGGAGGCGCAAGCGCCAATCAGGATATGACCGCCGCGACCTTTGCCAGTTTGTTTGCAGGAGGGAATTTGGATAATGTCAACAAGCTATTCGTGATTGACGCTTGCGATGCCGGTAATTTCATTCCCAATCTCTCTGCGCTTCCGAAATCCGCAATTTTAGCGGCAGATGCACCAAATAAGGAATCATTTTTTGGCAATATTGAGGATGCGATTGGAGATCTGGGAGCAGCCTTCGACGAAGTGGTGGGCGGCTTAAATGGACAATCCATTGATTTCACGCACCTCCTTGCGGCCGTACAATCTAAGGAGAATTCAGCTTACGATAATTTTAAAGGAGGAGGCAATGGGTTTTACGGCTATCTTGAAGGTTACGCTTGGAGTAATGGCCCAATACCTAATGGCCAACAGCCAACTAATAGTATTGTTGGGAGTACCGCGACCGACTTCATCGGCATTATTGCTGGCACCCCGAATGCGGACCTATCCAGTCTGTCGCTGGGCGCTGGTGCGCTGTCACCTGTATTCTCGGCTGCAACCACAGCTTATGGCGCGAGCGTTGACAATTTAGTTACCAGTATCACGGTAGCGCCGACGGTGGCGAGTGCCAATTCGACGGTGACGGTCAATGGCATAACCGTAGCCTCTGGAGCGGCCAGTGGCCCCATCAATCTGAACGTGGGCGGCACAATCATCACTGTGACGGTGACGGCGCAGGATGGCGTCACCACTCAAACCTACACCGTTGCCATCAATGCTCCCTTGATGGTGGTGCAGCAACCTGGAGGAGGGGGACTGACCAGCGGCAGCAGCGTGGATTTTGGCACGGTGCTTCTTGGAACCAATATTAGCCAGACCTTTACCATCCAGAATGCCGGTGTCGTTGGTCTCACGCTGGGTGCAGTCGCCTCGTCCGGGGACTTCAGCGTCACGACAAATCCCATGTCGCCGCTGGCCCCGTCCGGCAACACGAGCTTCACAGTGAATTTTGCGCCCGGCGGCGTGGGCTTGCGAACCGGGACCGTGACAATTGCCAGCAATGATCTGGTGACGCCATCGTTCACCCTCTCGGTCACTGGCACCGGCACGCCTGCAACGACTGCGACCGCCACAGCGGTGACTACCGTCTCGGGCACTCTCAACGGCACGGCCAACCCCAATGGTTTGGCCAGCACTGCCTATTTCCAGTACGGCACCACCACCAGCTATGGCAGTAAAACCGCTTCCCAAAACATCGGCGGAGGCTCAACGGCGGTCTCGGTCAGCGCCAACCTCAGCGGCTTAGTCCCCTCCACGACTCTTTACTACCAGTTGGTGGTCACTAATTCGGAGGGCACTTTTTATGGCGAAAATCAGGTTTTTTCCACGCTGCCTAGCAGCGTGGCGACGCTCTCCAAGCTGATCATTAGCGCCGGGACGCTGAGTCCGGCCTTTGCCAGCGTGACAAACAGTTACAGTGCCAGTGTCGCCAACGGCACAACCCTGGTCACGGTGACACCGACGGCAACGCAGGCGCAGGCGACGGTGCAGGTGAACGGTACTGACGTGGCCTCCGGCGCGGCAAGTGGCCCCATCAATCTGAACGTGGGAGGTACTGTCATCACGGTAGTGGTGACGGCGCAGGATGGAACCACCACCCAAACCTACGCCGTCGCCGTCAATGCCCCGCTGATAGTGGTGCAACAACCTCCTGGCACCGGTCTCAGCGGTGGCGCTGCCAGCAGGGATTTCGGCGGGGCGGTGCCTGGGAAGACCGTCGCCCTGGTGTTTACTGTGAAGAATTCTGGCGACGAGGTGTTGAACGGCCTCGGCATCTCGTTTGATGGTGCCAATCCGGGTGATTTTTCAGTGACCAAGACACCTGCCGCGAGCGTGGCACCTGGCGGCAGCACGACGTTTACCGTCACCTTCACTCCTGGCACTGTCGGCGCGAGGTCCGCGACTCTCCATCTTGCCAGCAACGACCTGGTGAACAACCCCTTCAACATCGCTCTGACTGGTACGGGGGCGGCGATGCCAGCGATCACCACGTCGCCTGCGTCCAGTATGGTGGCGGTGGGCCAGACTGCGCCCCTGACGGTGACTGCCACGGGTGGCGCCTTGAGCTACCAGTGGCTGAAGAATGGCTTGGCGGTTGCGGGTGCGACGAGCAGCAGCTATGGACCTGCGGCTACGACAGGGAACGCGGGGGCCTATACGGTCAAAGTGAGCAATGCGGCTGGGTCTGTCACCAGTTCTGTGGCTGCAAACCTGGGCGTGGTGACCGTCGTTCCTGCCAGCCTGGCCGTGGTCAGCGGCAGCACCATCACGCTGACGGCTTCGGCAGCCGGGCCGGGGATCAGTTATCAGTGGCAGAAGAACGGAGCGCAGATGAACAACGGCAAGAACCCGGTCAACAGCCTGGGCGTGATTTCTGGAGTCGCTACCCCGAAGCTCACGATCACCAAGGCCGTCACTGCCGATGCGGACAACTACACCTGCCTGATGACCATGCCGGACCCACAGAATCCCACCTCGCCAAAGAGCCTGGCCAGCGGCGTCTTCATCGTCAAGGTCACCGTCAAGCCCGTGCTTGATACCACCTTCACGCCCTCCACGTGGATTGTTGGCGGCACGGTCTCGGATGTCATCACCGCGCAAAACAGCCCCACGGCTTTCACCCTCACCGGGCAACCGGCGGGCGTGACCATTGACGCCAGCGGGCACTTCCATGGCAAGCCTACCGTGGCGATCACCGCGCTGACCAAATACCACCTCGTCATTAGCGCCAGCAACGCCGCCGGCGCGGCCCTCCTTCCTGTGAAAGTGGATGTGACGGTGAACCCCTTGCCCGCGGATGCCGTGGGCACCTTCAATGGCCTGGTGGATCGCGATGCCACGCTGAGCAAAGGCTATGGGGGCAGTCTGAATATCGCGAGCCTGAGCACCGGCATCTTCAGCGGCAAGCTCACGCTCGGCGCGTTGAGCTACAGCTTCAGCGCCCAGCATCTGGATGCCACCGTGGCCGGTGTCACGACTCCAGCGACGGTGACCATCGCGCGGGCCTTGCCATTGCACAATCTGACCCTGGCGCTGACTTTCCATCATGACATGGTGGGCGATGCCGCCAACGTGGGCAAGGTGGATGGAACGGTCACCGATGTGAGCCTGCCTGGCTCGCCGGTCAACTTGCTGGCCTGGCGCAGCGCTCCTCCGCCGGCATTTGCCACCATTTATACAGCGGCCCTGGAGATTGATCCGACGCTGAAAGGCACTGCTGATCCGAACGAAGCCCATATTGTGTATCCGCAGGGCGATGGCTTCGGCACGCTCACGGTGACGACGGCGGGTGCGGCGACGTGGAGCGGCAGGATGTCTGATGGCACGGCGACCACGGCCAGCGTCACCATGGGGCCGCATGGCGAGGTGCCGCTGCATTTCATGCTCTACACCAACACCGGCTCTGCGCATGGCTGGGTGCAGGCCAGCGGAACCGCTCCCAATCTGCTGCTGGACAACCGGGCGAATTTCACGTTCGACTGGATGAAGAACCCCCAGACCGCCGTCACGCTCAATTACAAGGGTGGAATCCCTCTGCACAGTCTGACGGTGATCGGCGCAAGCTACGTGAAGCCGACGGTGGCCAGCCCCCTGGTGCTGAGCATTGCTCCTGTCACCTCCGGCACCAATGCCCAATTGGTGTTCAGCGAGGGAGGGCTGGCAGCACTCAACGACACCGGCATCACGCCTGCGGTCCATATCGCGGGAGCCGTGAATGCCGGGCAGCTCACGACCAACAACGCCTTCCGCATCCTGGGAACCGACACGGCTAATTCGGTGAGCCTGCCGAACCCCAACCCGGCGACGATCTCGCTGACGATCAGCCCCACGACGGGGACGTTCGGCGGCAGTTTCATTCTGCATGGTGACCAAGATCCCACGAAGTCCACGACGTCATTGGTGATCAATCGCACGGCGACATTCAGCGGCGTGTGCGTGACGCGTGGTGGTGGGACGCCGCCGTTTGTGAAGGGCGTGGGTTACTTTCTGCTGCCAGAGTTGCAGCCGTATCCTGGACTGTCGGTCACAGCGGCACCGCTGTTGTCCGGCCAGGTGTTGCTGCTCCAAGGGCAGTAGAATGGTGGGCGGATTTCATTCTGTGGCGCTCATGGAGGTCTTTTTGCGCCTGCGTCGAGACTGCGTTATTGCCTAATTTTTCAAAAGAGGCATACTCGCAGCTCCCCCGGCATGTGATTAAGTTAACAAGATCGGGGTTGCGCTGACTTTTGGCGTTCTCGCATCGTAAAATCTGAGAGGCCATCTTCCCCCCACCACCGATATGCCCGCTTCTTCGCGACTGACTGGCCAGCTTTTCACGTCCCGGATTCTTTTGCGGGCCGGGCTGGCGATGGTTTTGTGCCTGGCGTGGGCGGCTTCGGGCCGGGGGGCTGAGCGGCAGGTGCTGCGCCATCACGTGCCGAAGGCTGCAAAGCTGCTGGCACCGGTGGGGCGGCTTGAGGGAACCAAACGCCTGAACCTTGCGATTGGGCTGCCGTTGCGCAACCAGCAGGTGCTCGCCAAGCAGTTGCATGACCTCTATGATCCCAAGAGCCCGAGCTTCCGGCAGTATCTGACCCCCGCCCAGTTCACCGAGCGGTTTGGCCCCACCGTGCAGGACTACGAGGCGCTCGTCGATTTTGCGAAAGCCCATGGGCTCACCGTCTCCGCCAGGCATCCCAACCGCGTGGTTCTGGACGTGCAGGGGGCGGCTGCGGACGTCGAGAAGGCGTTTCACGTGGCGCTGCGCACCTACCAGCATCCCACCGAGGCGCGCCAGTTTTATGCTCCGGACGCGGAGCCGTCGCTCGATGCCGCAGTCCCAGTTCTCCACATCAGCGGTCTCGACAATTACGCGGTGCGCCATTCGAACCTGAAGCCCATGCCTGAAAACCAGGCAGGGAAGGCTCGTCCGAATGCCGGTTCGGCACCCGGGGGAGCCTATGCCGGATCGGATTTTCGGGCTGCCTATGTGCCTGGAACGGCTTTGACGGGAGCCGGCCAGTGTGTCGGGCTGGTGCAGTTTGACGGCTACTACGCCTCCGACATCACGGCTTACGAAACGAAGTTTGGGCTGCCCAATGTGCCCCTGGTCATCGTTTCCATCGATGGCGGCGTCGGCACTCCTGGCAGCGGCAACGTCGAGGTGAGCCTGGACATTGAAATGTCGGTATCGATGGCTCCAGGACTGTCGGCCATTTATGTTTATGAGGCCCCGAACCCCAGCCCGTGGGAGGACATGCTCAACCAGATCGCCAATGACAACACGTGCAAGCAGGTCAGTTGTTCATGGGGAGATGATAGTGGTCCCAACCCGACGGCCGAGGGGATTTTTCAACAAATGGCCATCCAGGGGCAGTCCTTTTTTTCTGCCAGCGGGGATAATGACGCCTTCACCTCGGACATCGGATTTCCAGCAGACAGCCCGAACATCACCCTGGTAGGCGGGACGACATTAACGACCTCAGGGCCTGGCGGCACCTATGTCTCGGAAACGGTGTGGAACGCTGGGGGTGGCGCAGGAAGCTCTGGCGGTATCAGCACGTACTATCCCATTCCAACCTGGCAGCAGGGCATCAGCATGACTTCCAACCAGGGGTCAACGACCCTGCGGAATGTTCCTGACGTGGCTTTGACCGGAGACAATGTTTACATCATTTATCAAAACGGGCAGTCGCAGACCGATGGAGGGACGAGCTGCGCCGCGCCCCTGTGGGCGGGTTTCACGGCCCTTGTCAACCAGCAGGCCGCCCTCAACGCCCTGCCGTCGGTGGGCTTCATCAACCCGGCCATCTATGCCATTGGTTCGGGAGCCACCTACACCGCAGCTTTTCACGACACAACCACTGGCAACAATTTCAGCGGCAGCAGCCCCGCCAAGTTCAGCGCCGTTCCTGGCTACGATCTCTGCACCGGACTGGGCACCCCCAATGGTGCGGCTCTGATCGACGCGCTGTCGGCATTCTCCAACCTGGCGGTGGTGTTCAATTCGGCCAGCGATGTCCCGGTGACTGCCAGCAGCTACAATGCAACCGGCCAATCCATAACCTTCGCCCTCAATTTCGCCCCCACCACTGGCACAACCTTGATGGTGGTGAACAACACCGGGCTGGGCTTGATCAACGGCACCTTCAGCAATCTGGCCCAGGGGCAGGCGGTGGCGCTGAGCTTCGAGGGAGTAAACTACAATTTCGTGGCCAACTACTACGGCGGCACGGGCAACGATTTGGTGCTGCAATGGGCCAGCACCCTGCCTCTGGCCTGGGGTGATGACAGCAACGGACAACTGGGCAACAACAGCACCACGCAGAGCAATGTGCCGGTGGCCGTGAGCAACTCGGGAGTGCTCTCAGGCAGGACCATCACGGCCTTGGCCGCCGGGAACTGGCACAGCCTGGCGCTGTGCGCGGACGGAACGCTGGCCGCGTGGGGAGGGAATTCAGCCGGGCAACTGGGCAACGACAGCACGACGAACGTGTCGGTGCCCGGGCTGGTGGATACAACGGGAGTGCTTGCAACCCGGACAATCGTCGCCGTGACCGCCGGCGCTTCGCATAGTTTGGTTCTATGTGCGGATGGAACGCTGGCCACCTTTGGCAGCGGCTTCCAAGGCCAGCTAGGCAATGGCAGCTTCCTGTCGGTCAGTTCGGCTCCCCTGGCGGTTATCAAGGCGAGCACGCCCCTGGCTTCGAGAACAGTGGTTGCCGTCGCCGCCGGGTGTAATCACAATCTGGCGCTGTGCTCGGACGGCACGATGGCTGCCTGGGGCGACAATTCTGAGGGTGAACTGGGAGACGGGACAATGACAAACAGGGCTGTGCCAGTGGCCGTGGGCTCCTCAGGAGTGCTTTCCGGGAAGACGGTGACCGCCGTCGCAGCAGGTGGCTTTCACAGTCTGGCGCTGGGTTCGGACGGCACGCTTTACGCCTGGGGATCCAATCAGCACAGCCAGCTTGGCAGTTACGTCGGCCTCCAAAGTTCGGCACCCGTGACGGTGGGGGGGCTGCTTGCCGGAAAGACGGTCATCGCCATGGCAGCGGGAACTGATCACAGTTTGGCGCTCTGTTCGGATGGCACGCTTTACGCCTGGGGATCCAACGCCTTGGGCCAGTTGGGAACCGGCAGCGCTTCGACCGGGGACTTTGGGGTGAGCTTGGTGGACACCTCCGGGGTGCTTGCCGGCAAGACCGTGGTGGCCATTGCCGCCGGGATTGACCACAGCATGGCGCTCTGCTCGGATGGCACGCTCGCGGCGTGGGGCGAGGACTCTCACGGTCAGCTTGGCGATGGCGGTGTTTCCTCCAGCAGCAATGTGCCGGTGGCGGTAAGCTCCGCCGCACTGGCGACGGGCGCACGATTCATCATGGGAACGAGCGGCCCGTACGCCTACCACAGCCTCGGTCTCGCCGCGCTGCCTCCCTCTCCTCCCATCGCGACCACTCTCCTCGCCACGCTGGTCACCGCCACAAGTGCGACACTGAACGGCACGGTGAATGGCGCCGGCAGCAGCACGACCGTGTCCTTCGATTACGGCGCCGATGGCGCTCCGAGCAACAACGTGGTCGGCACCCCTGCATCTGTCACCGGCAGCAGCGACACCCCGGTGAGCGCCGTTGTGACCGGTCTGACGCCGGGAGCCACCTATCACTACCGTGTGAACGGCAGCAGCGGCGCGGGCACCAGCAATGGCGCAGACGTGATCTTTGCGACGCCCAGCAACAACGCCAGCCTCTCCGGCCTTGCCCTCAGCGACGGCACCCTTTCGCCTGCTTTCGACGGCGGCACCCTCAGCTACACGGCCGGTGTTTTGATTCCTACGACGAGCATCACCGTCACGCCAGTGGCCGCGCAGGCCAATGCGAGCATCACCGTCAATGGCGCGGCGGTCGCCTCAGGGGCCGCGAGCGGCGGCATCGCCCTGAACCTTGGGCCGAACACCCTCACCATTGCCATCACGGCGCAGGACGGTGTGGCGAAGGAGTCCTACACGGTGACGGTCACCCGCGCAGCGGTCGCCCCGACTGTCACTTCGCCATCCAGCGCGGCGGTCACGGCCAGCAGCGCCATGCTTGGCGGCAACGTCACCAGCGATGGCAGTGCAACGATCAGCGTGCGGGGCGTGGTCCTGGCCCCGACGGCAGCGAAAACCAGCCTGCGGATTGGCGGCACGGGCGTGACGAACATCACTGGCACCGGCACGACAGGAGTGTTCGCGGTGGTTTGCGGCCTCCTCACGCCGGATACGAGCTACAGCTTTGCCGCTTACGCCACCAACAGAGTCGGCACCGGCTACAGCGCCACGGGAACCTTCACGACCCTGAGCAACAACTGCGCCCTCGACAGTCTTGTGCTGAGCAGCGGCTCGCTGTCGCCCTTGCTGTCCTTTGGCACCACCAACTACACCGCCACCGTGGTCAATGCGGTGGCTGGCATCACGGTGACGCCGACAGCCGCACAGGCCAATGCAAGCATCACGGTCAATGGCGTGGCGGTCGCTTCGGGCAGTGCCAGCAGCACTCTGCCGCTCAACCTTGGACCGAACACCGTCACCACCGTTGTCACCGCCCAGGATGGCACGACCACGGCGACTTACACCGTTGTGGTCACGCGATCCACCCCTCTGCCCACCCTTGGCCCGCCATCCAGCACCAATGTCACGGGCACCAGCGCGACGCTGGGGGCCACGATCACCAGTGACGGCGGCTCCACGATCACCTCACGCGGGGTGGTCCTGGCTCCGGCGGCGGTCAACGCCAATCCGCAAATCGGCGGCACGGGTGTTTTCAACATGTCAGGCCCCGGCACTGCTGGCGCTTTTACCATGGCCGCCGTTGGCCTTGCACCGGGCACGGCCTACAGTTTCGCCGCCTATGCTTTCAACAGCGCTGGCGTCACCTACAGCGCCACGGGAACCTTTGCCACCCCGAGCACGAATGCCAGCCTTTCCCACCTCACGCTGGGCAGCGGCACGTTGTCGCCCGTTTTTGCCGCCGGCACGTTTGCTTATTCGGTCACGGTGCCGTCTGCCGTCTCCAGCCTCATTCTCACGCCCACAGCGGCGCAGGCGAACGCAGCCCTTAGTGTCAATGGCTCGCCTCTGGTCTCCGGCAGCCCGAGCCAGGGCATTGCCTTGGGAGTCGGGCTCAACACCCTCCCGATCCTTGTCACCGCTCAGGACGGCACGACGACGAAGACCTACACGTTGAAGGTGACCCGCACGGCCCCTCATCTGGTCGTGCAGCAGCCGGCCGGGGTGGCCCTGGCCAGTGGGGCAGGGAGCGTGGATTTCGGCGGGGTGCTGCCCCTGGCCAGCGTGACACGGGTGTTCACGATCAAGAACACCGGCAACGAGGCGCTGACGGGTTTGGGCTTTGCCATCGACGGCGTTGATGCGGGGGATTTCTCTGTCCCACCCCCTGCCTCCACCAGCCTTGCCATCGGTGGCGGCACCACCTTCACCGTCACGTTCAAGCCTGCTGTTTCCGGCGTCAAATCCGCCACCCTGCATGTCACCAGCGACGATCCCCTGCAAGACCCGTTCGACATTGCACTCACCGGCACGGGGGCCGTGCCACCGGCGATAGGCACGCCGCCCGCGTCCCGGATGGTGGCGCTGGGCAGCCCTGCCGGCCTGACCGTGAGCGCCACCGGCGGAGCCTTGAGCTACCAGTGGCTGAAAAACGGCCAGGCTGTCCCGGGGGCGACCGGCAGCATCTATAACGCAGCAACTGCCTTGACGAGCGCGGGGAGTTACACGGTCAAGGTGAGCAATGTTGCAGGGCCGCCGGTCACCAGTCTGGTTCCCGCGAACCTGGGGGTCGTGAACCAGGCTCCCGCCGTTGTCACGGTGGTGAATGGCAGCACGATCACCCTGGGCGTTGCGGCTGCGGGACCGGGCCTCACCTATCAATGGAAGAAAGGGGCGACGGTGCTGGTCGATGGCGAGAACCCGTTGAACAGCGCGGGAATGATTTCCGGAGCGGGAACCCCAAAGCTGAGCATCACCAAGGCGATCATGGCGGATGCGGACGACTACACCTGCGTGGTGTCCATGCCCGATCTGCAAAACCCAGGCAGCTTCCTGTCTTTGACGAGCGGCGTCTTCACCGTGAGTGTCGCCTACAAGCCGGTGCTTGACGGCACTTTTGCGCCGGGCCCGTGGGTGGTTGGCGGCACGGTGACGGATCAGATCAAGGCGCAGAACAACCCCACGAGTTTCACCCTCAGCGGACAACCAGCGGGGGTAACCATTGATGCTGGCGGGTACTTCCACGGCAAACCGACCGTGGCGATCACCGGTTCCACCAAGTGCCACCTTGTCATCGGCGCGAGCAACGCCGCTGGTGCAGCCCTCGTGCCTGTGAAAGTGGATGTGATGGTGAACCCTTTGCCAGAGAATGTTGCGGGCACTTTCAACGGCCTGGTGGACCGCGATGCGCCCCTGACTTCTGGTTATGGTGGCACTCTCAACGTTGTCACCCTGAGCAACGGAACCCTCACCGGCAAGCTGGGCCTGGGAGCGGGGAGCTGCTCGTTCACCGGCAGCCTGGACGCGACGGTGGGTGATGTCACCACCCCGGCGACCATCACCATCCTCCGCGCCCTGCCGCTGCACAACCTGACGCTGGCGCTGACCTTCCATCACGACACTGCTGGTGATCCCGTCAGCGTTGGCAAGGTGGATGGCACAGTCACGGACGTGAGCCTGCCCGGCTCGCCGGTCAACGTGCTGGCCTGGCGCAGCGCGCCTCCTCCGGCCCTGGCCACGGTCTTTACGGCGGCCTTGCAGATTGATCCCGCGCTGGCTGGCACCGCCGATCCCAATGAAGCCCATGTTTTGTATCCTCAGGGCGATGGTTTTGGCACGCTCACCGTGACGGCGGCAGGGGTGGCGACCTGGAGCGGGCACATGTCGGACGGTGCGGCGACCACGGCCAGCGTGACCATGGGGCCGCATGGCGAGGTGCCGCTGCATTTCATGCTCTACACCAACACCGGCTCCGCCCATGGCTGGGTGCAGGCGAGCGGCACGGACCCTGGCCAGTTGCTGGACAGCATGGGGACCTTTGACTGGATGAAGGGCGCCCAGACCGCCGCCACGCTCAACTACAAAAACGGCTTCCCCTTGCACCACCTGACGGTCACGGGCGCGAAGTACATCAAGCCGACGGCGGCCAGTCCGTTGGTGCTGAGCATTCCAAGTGTCACCTCCGGGATCAATGCCAGGCTGCTGTTCAGCGAAGGCGGGCTGGCGGCGTTGAGCTACGGAGGAACTCCTGTGATTGACATTGCCGGCGCAGCAAACGCGGCGGACCTCACGAGCCACGGTTCCTTCCGCATCCTGGGCACGGCCACGGCCAATTCGGTGAGCCTGCCGAATCCCAACACGGCCACCATCGCACTGGCGATCGGCGCCACGACCGGGACGTTTAGCGGTAGTTTCGTCCTGCACGGCGATCAAGATCCCACCAAGGCGACGAAGTCCTTGATCAATCGCACTGCGGCGTTCAGCGGTGTGTGCGTGACACGGGGGCAGGGAACGCCACCCTTCATCAGGGGCGCGGGTTACTTCCTGTTGCCGGAGTTGCAGCCCTATCCAGGGCTGCCGGTGACCGCCTCACCGTTGTTGTCCGGCCAGGTTTTGCTCCAGCAGGGGCCGTAGCGGGGGGCGTGCGCCGCCGAAAAATCAGCGCAGGGTTGTTGCAAGGACTGCCCCGCCCGGGCGGTTATGTTAGAAACCCCTTCAGCCCTCATGAGCAACATTCAATCCCAGCGCTGGCTTCTTTCCCGTCGTCACTTCCTGCGCGGTGTCGGCACCACCATGGCCCTGCCCCTGCTGGATGCGATGACGCCTCTGCGCGCCGCATCTGCCCCGGCGAGCCCGCGTCGCAGCGTGTTTGTTTACATTCCCAACGGGGTGAACGGCATGGCCTGGCAGTGCAAGACCGCCGGGCGCGGGTATGAATTGTCGGAGTCGTTGAAGCCCCTGGAGAAACATCGCGATGATTTCACGGTGTTCAGCGGCCTGCACCATCCGAACGGCCTGGGACAGGCGCACGTCTGCGCGGACACCTGGCTGACCGGGGCGAAAATTGACGCGCAGAGCGCCCGCAAGTACGAGAACACCGTGTCCGTCGATCAGTTGATGGCGGAAGTCACGGGCGTTCACACGCGTTTCCCGTCGCTGGAGCTTTCCATTGGTTCGGGCACCGGCACGCCGCTGAACTCCACCACGCTGGCCTTTTCGCGCGATGGCGTTCCGCTTCCCGCCGAGGACAATCCGCGTCACATCTTCAACCGCCTGTACGGCGAGGAGTCCGGCGGCATCGGCGCGCAGCGCGCACGCCTGGCGAAGCGCCACAGCGTGCTGGATGCGGTGCTTGACGAGGCCAAGTCCCTGCGTCTCGCCTTGGGCAACGATGACCGCTGCAAGCTGGATGAGTACCTGCACTCCGTGCGCGACGTGGAAGTGCGCACCGAACGCCTGGATTCCTGGCTCGACGTGCCGAAGCAGAAGGTGGACCCGAAGCTGGCCGCCCCGTTCCAGAAGGATGTCTCCAAGACGCAGGCGGGCGAGTACTGGCGCACCATGTTCGATCTGATCGTGCTGGCGCTGCGCACGGACATGACCCGCGTGGTCACCTACATGAACGGCAGCGAAGGCAACGGGCTGGCCATTCCAGAAATCGGCATCACCCAGGCTCGGCATGGTCTTTCGCATCACAACGGCGACCCGGTGGTGCTGGAGCGCCTGGCCAAGAGCGATGCCTTCATCATGGCTCAGTTCTCGCATTTCCTGGAGGAGCTGCGCTCGGTGAAGGATGGCGGCGAGCCTCTGCTGGACCGCACCATGGTGCTGTTCGGCAGCGGCATGAGCTACGGCCACAGCCACGCCAACAGCAACCTGCCCATCCTGCTGGCAGGCGGTCGCGGCCTTGGTTTGAAGCACGGCCAGCACATCGATTACAACCGTCCGCATCTCACCAGCGACTACACCCTCGGCTATGACGAATGGCGCAGCCTGTGCGGCAAGCCCAAGGACGAGAAGGCGCGCCTGAGCAACGTCATGCTCACGATGATGCAGAAAATGGAAGTGAACGCCGAAAAGTTCGTGGACAGCCTGGGACCGGTTTCGGAACTTGTGTAACTATTTTGGCAAGCGAATGGGGGCAGGCGAATGAATGCCCTTTAATTCTTGCTCTTCTCTTTGTTGGTTTGCCCCATTTGTTTGCCACACGTCGTGCCGATTTCGCTGCCATTCTCGATCCGCAACCTGTCCGGAACTGAGTTTGATTCGCTGGACAAGATTGTGATCACGTCATTCACGGACTGCCGAGGCCAGCGAGAACATCTTTGCAGATTACGCCGGCTCACCGCCATTGCCGCCATCCAGTGGATCAACATGTCCCACGGCACAATTCATCTGGAAACAATCACCGAATGATCTTGTTGCTCATGAAGTTCGTCCTCAAAAGTTCCCATTCGCCTGCCCCCATTCGTTTGCCGGTTCTGGCCGTCGCCCTGCTGTCTGCGCTTGGGCTTCATTCTGCGGAGGCGCCGAAGCTTGATCCCAGGTACCCGTTCCGCACTGGCTTCGCCAACGAGAATCTGCCTTGGTATCAATTGAAGCCGGGCGAGTTTCCGCCTCATCATTCGGATCTCCGCATCGGCGGCGAGCTGGTGCAGGCGGATTTCATTCATCGCACGGGACAGTTCCGCATGAACAGGACCGGCGAGCTGCGGGAGTTTTCCATGCCGCCGTTTGGCTCGATCGTGTACCTCGGTGCGGAGGCCGATCTGCGCGACGTGCCCATGGGGACGTACTTTTTGTTCTTCCTCAACCAGGACGCGGACGGTGGTTTCACCAAGCTGGCGACGATGCAGGACCAGTACTCGATGGATGCAGGGCACAGCTTCAGCCATCGCCTTGATGAGGTGAAGCTCGGCGAAGGCAAGCTGCTCGTGACCAAACAAAGCCTGCCCAAGAAGATCCTGGACGCGGGCAAACTGGAGCTGATCGTCAATGACCAGACCCGGGTGTGGAAGGGCGACAAGCAGGTCAAGCTCAGCGATCTCGCGCCGGGCGATCAATTGCTGTACAACCGCACCGCCGTGAAGGGCGACAAGCCCAGCGTTTGCACCGACATCTGGGTGGGCGCGGACACTCACAAGCTGGCGACTGAGAAGCAGCGCCAGAAGTTCTCCGAGTTCACTCTCTTCCGCGGGCTGCCGGGCTGGATTGACAGCGTGGACGGCAACAAGCTGGCGATCACGCTGTTCAGCGGCGACGACCACACTTACAAGGCGACCTTCATGGAAAAGCTGACCGTGGGCGGCGAGGTGGCGGTTTGCGTCGCCAATGATGAGCTGCGAACCTGGAATCCGGGGGTGGATGGAGAAAAAGGCTCGGTGCTGGAAATCAAGAAGTCGTCTGTGAACGCCTATGGCACGAGCGGCTATCAAGTGGTCTGCACCATCGGCACCATGCTGGAAGGTTTTCGCAAAGGGCGCTGCGTGCGGGTGTTTCCGGCGGGCGCCACGCGCAAGGACTCGTTTTATGGCGAAAGCCTCATGGGCTATGGCTACGCCGGTTTGAGGACCGCCGAACTCATGGAGAACGTGGCGAAAGAGTATCCCGATCAGTTCCCGTACCGCACCGATTATGGCAACGCGAACCTGTCCTGGTATCAGCTTGAAAAGGGCAAGGTGCCGCCGCCTTTTTCCGCGCATGTGGTGCTGGGCGAACTCGTCCAAGCCGATGCTGCAAAGCGCTCGGGCCAGTTCCGCAAAGAGGGCTCTGATGAACTGGTGGATTTCACGCTGACGGACGAAGGGGCCACTGTGGCGGTCACCAAGGCCAAGCCGACGGACCGGGGGAATCCGCACTTTGACGAGCTGCCGGGCTCGGTGCGCTATCTCGGGGCGGATGCAACGCTGGCCGACGTGCCGCCGGGCACCCGCTGCCGCTTCTATCTTTACGAGGACACCAAAGGGCATTTCGCCCGCACCAGCCTGGTCAGTGATGAGTTTAGCTACATGACGCTCAACCATGTCACCTGGAACGTTGAGGCGCTGAGGCTGGGCGAGGGCAGGCTGAACGTCACGCGGCGGATGCCCGAGGTGACGGATTACAACGGCGATCTGAGGCAGCCGCCGGACGTCGCCCGCGCCGAGCTGCTGGTGGATGCCGGCACCCGGGTCTGGAAAGGCGACAAGCAGATGAAGCTGACGGACATCGCCGTGGGCGACTCCCTGCTTGTCAATGTCACCGGCGAGGGTCCGGGCAAGCCCTCCAATTGCACCGATGTTTGGATCGGAGCCGAGACGCATCAGCTCGTCACTGAAGCCCACACCAAGACCAAGCCCAAGACCTCTGCGAAGCGCTAATTTTTCCTCGCATGAAACGCCTTTTCCTCATCACCGCCCTGCTCCTGTCCGCCCTGGGAGCCCGCGCTGCAGCCGCTGACGCTGCGAGCGAGAGCTTCGGCAAGGTGGTCAAACCCTTCTTCTCCGAGCACTGCAACAAATGCCATGGAGAGAAAAAGAAGAAGGGCGACCTGCGTCTGGACACCCTGGCCATCGACTTTGAATCCCCCGCCATTTCGGGACACTGGATGGAGATCATGGAACGCATCAACTCAGGCGACATGCCGCCTGAGGATGAGGAGCGCCCCAAGTCCGAAGTTGTTGCCAAGGTGGCGGACTGGATCACCGAGCGCCTCACCGAGGCGGAGGCTGCACGCCAGTCTTCGGACCGGGAAAAGGTGTCGTTTCGCAGGCTGTCGCGCGAGGAATATGCGAACACCGTCCGGGATCTGCTGGGCGTGACCTATGACGCCACCGATCCGACCGGCCTGCCGGAAGATCCGGACTGGCATGGGTTCCAGCGCATCGGCTCGGTGCTCACGCTTTCCCCGGCGCATGTGGAAAAGTACCTCTCTGCGGCGGAGGCCGTATTGAGCGAAGCCCTGTCATTTGGACCGGAGCCAAAGCGGAACGTCATTCACTGGTCGGCCCAGGACATGCGTGGCAGCGCCAGAACGTACGGCAAGGAATACGAAGCGCGAGGCATCGCCGACAAGATCCGCATGGATCTTGTCCCCAACAACGGCGCCCTGGACAGCCACGACCTGGACGTGAAGATCGCCGGTGATTACATCGTGCGTGTCAAGGTCAGCGGTCTGCGGCCCGAAGGCGGTCGCGCACCGCGCCTGCGGCTGTACGACAGCGGTGTGAGCCGCCTGCTGTTCGAACAGGACATTGACACGCCGGAGGACAAGCCGGTGACGCTGGAGTTTCGCACCCATCTGCCTGTGGGCAAGCATCCCATCCGCATCGTCAACGCCGTGGCAGGTCCCAATCCCGAAGGCCGCAAATCGCGCTCGTCCGGCACCCCCAACACCTTCACCAGCCTGAAGAGCCGCGTGCCGTGGCAGATCAAATTCACCACGGATGACTACAAGCCGCTGGTGCCCTTCCTGCTGCTCGATTTCATTGAGTGGGAGGGGCCGATTGTGGATTCGTGGCCCACGACAACGCATCAGCGCATCTTCTTTGGCGGCGAAAAGGCCAGCAAGGACCTTGCTTACGCCCATGAGATTCTCGCGCGCTTCGCAGAGCATGCCTGGCGCCGCCCTGTTCAAAAAGACGAGGTGGACCGCTTGGTGAAGGTGGTGGAGCAGGCGCAAAAGCTGGGTGACAAGTTTGAAGACGCCGTCAAGACCGCGCTGCTCACCGCCCTCTGTTCCAAGAACTTCATTTATCTCCAGGAAGGCAGCGCCAGCGCCCCCACCAATCGGCTCAACGACTGGGAGCTGGCCTCGCGGCTCTCGTACTTCCTATGGAGCAGCATGCCGGATGAGCAGTTGCTGGGCCTCGCACGCCAGGGCAAACTGCACGAGACGGAAACCATTCGTGCAGAGGTGCGGCGCATGATGAAGGACCCCAAGGCCGCCAAGTTTGCCGTATCCTTCCCCCGCCAGTGGCTGCAGCTCAACAGGGTGGGCATGTTCGCTCCGGACAACAAACTGTACCCGGAGTACGACGAGTATTTGGAGAAGAGCATGATTGCCGAGACCACCGGCTTCTTTGGCGAGGTGCTGGCGAAGAACCTCAGCGTACGCGAGTTCATCCGGTCGGACTGGACGATGCTCAACGAACGTCTCGCCATCCATTACGGCATTGCTGGTGTGAAAGGCGAGGTGCTGCAGCGCGTGGCCCTCAAGCCGGACGATCATCGCGGCGGGCTGCTCACCCAGGGGTCGATCTTGAGCATGACCTCGGACGGCACCCGGCACCGCCCGGTGCATCGCGGCAAGTGGGTGCTGGAGTCCTTCATCGGCAAGCCCGCACCGCCGCCCCCGGCGAATGTGCCACCCATCGAGCCGACCCCGCCCACGGCGCCCAAGACCAGCCTGCGCGCCAAGCTGGAATCGCACCGGAGCGATGCGAACTGCGCCGCCTGCCACCAGAAGATTGACCCGCTGGGGCTGGCTTTTGAGAACTACGACGCCATCGGCCGCTGGCGCACCGAGGAAGTGCAGCGCGACGGCGTGGGCGCCAATCCCAAGGTGGATGCGAGCGGGGTGCTCAATGATGGGCGCAAGTTCGCTGATGCCGACGGGCTCAAGCGGATTCTGCTCACCGACTCGGACAAATTTGCCGCCGCCTGCACTGAGAAACTCGCCACCTATGGACTGCGTCGCGCCCCCACTTTTGGCGATCGGGCCGAGCTGAAAAGAATCACCGAGCAGGCCAAGGCCAATGATTACAAGCTGGGTTCGCTGGTTGAATTCGTGGCCACGAGCGATTTGTTCCAGAGGCGATAAGGGCATCGAAAAATCGGGCGCAACGAGGGGCCTCGCTCGTTCGTTATGTTGATGAACATGAAACCCCCATCACCCGGCACTCATCCAGCTTGTGGCGCAGCCGTGGGCTGAACGATAAGGTTTCACTTTAGCCGGATTTGACACATCTTTTTCACACTCGCCCATGTCCAACATCCTCGAAGCCCCACCGACGCCTGAGAAGGAGCATCACGCCACCGAGGCGGGAAACTACTTCGTTTCGAACTACCCGCCGTTCTCGTTCTGGAAGCCGGAATTCGTGCCGGCTTTGGAGCGGGTGCTGCAGCAGCCTGCGCCCAAGGATATTCCGCTGGGAGTGTATTTCCACATCCCGTTCTGCCGCAAGCGCTGCCACTTCTGCTACTTCAAGGTCTATACCGACAAGAACGCCTCCGAAATCCGCGCTTACATCAACGCGGGCATGAAGGAGATGGCGAAGTTCGCGGCCAGCCCCTACCTGAACGGGCGGAAGGCGCACTTCGTGTACTTTGGCGGCGGCACCCCCAGCTATCTCAGCGTGCCGCAGCTTCAAGAACTGACGGACCGGATGAAGGATTACATCCCGTGGGATGAGGCGGAGGAGGTTGCGTTCGAAGCCGAGCCGGGCACCCTCAACGAAAAGAAGCTGGAAGCGATCCGTGAGATTGGTGTCACCCGGCTGAGCCTGGGCGTGGAGCACTTTGACGACCACATCCTGGAGTCGAACGGTCGTGCGCATCGCAGCGGCGAGGTGGACCGCGCCTACCGCTTCGCCCGCAGCCTGGGTTTTGAGCACATCAACATCGACCTCATCGCCGGGATGATGAACGACACTGACGAGAAGTGGAAGGATGCGGTGGCAAAGGCCGTGCAGCTCGGACCCGACGCGGTGACGATTTACCAGATGGAGGTGCCTTACAACACCGGCATCTACCAGCAGATGAAGGCCGAAGGCAAGGTCACAGCACCCGTGGCCGACTGGGAGACCAAGCGTGCCTGGGTGAGCTACGCTTTTGATGAATTCGTGAAGGCCGGCTACACGGTGACCAGCGCCTACACGGTGGTGAAAGACCCGAACCGGGTGAAGTTTGTTTACCGCGATTCCTTGTGGGAGGGGGCCGACCTGCTCTCCTGCGGCGTGGCTTCATTCGGCCACCTGGGCGGCGTGCATTACCAAAACCAGGCCGATGTGGGGCCGTACATGCAGGCGGTGGACGCCGACAAATTCGCCATCTACCGCGCCTATGAGGCCACTCATGACGACCGCTTTGTGCGCGAGTTCATCCTCAAGCTCAAGCTTGGCAGCGTGCATCCCAGCTACTTTGTGAACAAGTTCGGTGAAGATCCGCTCAAGCGTTTCGGACCGCAGCTTGACTACATGGCGAAGGAAGGATTCGGCCATGTGACCGGTGACAAGATTGAGCTGACACGCGACGGCTTGCTCCAGGTGGACAAGCTCCTGCATGAGTTTTTCCTGCCCCAGCATCGCCAGTATGCCCGCTACACTTGAAGCCGAACGCCCGCACCCTGCGGTGACGCAAACCCACGAGGAACTGCGGTTCGACCACCTTGCGCCGCTGATCTTCTTCTACGGCCTCGGCAGTGCGAGGCCGCAGGTGACGTTTATTGAGCCGAACGAGATGCCCCAGGAGGAGCGCTGGCTGCTGGTCCATGAGAGCGACATGACCCCGCGGCTGGAGAGCTTCCACGGCTGTGTGATTGATCTGGACGTGCATGCCCGGGGGCGCATCGGCGACTACTACGTGCGCGCCTCCGTCCTGAAGCGCAGCAGCGATGCGAAGGCCGTGGAGTTCGGCGCCATCGGCATCCATCTGGATGTGCTGGAGGAGGATGCCCGTTATCTGGTGCTGGAAGGCCGCACGCCTTTTGGCAGCATTCTGGGCAGGCTCGCCGTTCCTCACAGCAGCCATCCGCGCGGCTACTTTCGCATCATCATCGATGCGCGCCTTGCCGAGCTGCTCAACGCCAATGAGGGGGAGACCCTCTATGGCCGCTGCAACGAGCTGCGTCACGGCTCGGGCCGGACCCTGGCCGATGTGGTGGAGGTGCTGCCCCGGTCCGTCAGCGCCTAACTACCGGGCAGGGGCAACTGCGGTTCAATTTATTAAAGACAAGCGAATCTTATCCGCTAGGGTGGGGCACGAAAATCGCTGATTCCTTCGCGGCATGAGCCTCCCACTTCCCTCAACCTTTCACGCCAGCGGGCTCGAATATGCCCTGCGCCTGAGCACGATGCCCTCGCGGGTCATTTGTGGCGTTCTCGTCTTCCTTTCGGTGTGCAGCTGGACGGTGATGCTCCTGAAGCTTTTCCGGCTGCGGCGCTGGCGGCGGGCCAACACCGAGTTCCTGCAGCTCTTCCGCTATGCCGCCCACCCTCTCGCGGTGTTCCAGTCCAACGAGCACTTTGACCTCTCGCCCTTCTACCACATCTATCACTCGGCGGCGCGTGAGCTGGCGTTTCAACTGGTGGGGGTCGATGTGCCGGACAAGACCTTTGCCACCCGGCTTCAGGGCGCGGGCCGTGTCAACCCTTCGCAGATGGCCTCAGTGCATGGTGCGATGGAGCGTTCGGTGGGGGAGGCGGCGCTGAGGCTTGAGGCTTACATGAGCGTGGTCGCCATCGCCTTGAGCGGCGCACCCTTTCTGGGCGTGCTGGGGACTCTATGGGGCGTGATGGACACTTTTGCCGGGCTTGCTGAGTCCACCGGTCCTGCCAGCCTTCAGGTCGTCGCACCAGGGGTGTGTTCGGCGCTGCTCCCCACCGTGGCGGGGCTGCTGGTGGCCGTGCCCAGCATGTTTGGCTACAATTTCATGGTCAGCCGCATCCGTGCGATGGTGGTGCGGCTGGACAATTTCGCAAGCGAACTGGCCTCGGTTTTCGACCGCCACTATGTCGATCATCGTTCCACCGGCGACGAGCTGCCCAGCCTGGGGGCGCTGGGATCGCCCAATCTGCCGGCGTTCACCGGCACGCCTTCTCATGCCTCGCCGCGATCCATGAGCACGGCGCCGGCCGCCTCGCCGGCGCCCTAGCCTGAAACGTTCATGCAACGCCGCTCCAATCTTCGGCAACTGCGCCTGATCACCGAGATCAGCATGACGCCGTTGGTCAACCTGTTGCTGGTGCTGTTGCTGCTGCTCCTGTTCTTGCTGGCCGGCCCGCTGGTGCAGGGCGGGCGCACGACGTCGCTGCCTGATGCCGGCGGGAGGAATGCGGAGGCCCCGCCGGAGGCTGTGGCGAAGCTTGCGGTCGGCAAAGACCAGTCCCTCTCGCTGGACGGGCGTCCTGTTGCGCCTGCCGATTTGAAAGGCACCTTGAACCAAGTCCTCAAAGACCGCCCCGGCACGGGTGTGCTGGTGCAGGTTCACCGGGAGCTGCCTTCACAAGTGCTGGTCGACCTGATGGACACGCTGCGGCAGGCAGGGGTGCAAAAGACGGCGGTGACGACGCTTGAGAAGTAACATACACGCAACACGTGCGCCGAGCACGATGAAGCAGGTCAAAGGCAATCCCATTTTCCAGCCTACAATCGGAATTTCATGGCACGTTTGAACCTCCAGCCCATTCCCCGCTTCGCCTTTCTGGCGCTGGGGCTGCACGCGCTGGTGGGAGCGGCGCTGTGGTGGTCGTTTTATGGCGCTCCTCATGGGCCGTCATCATCGGGGCGCTCGCTGACCTGGATCTCACCGGCGGATTTTCAGCCTGCCAAACCGCTGCCTCCTTCTTCTGTCCATGTCGCCCGCCAGGACGTGGATACGAAGCCCATGCTGGCAGTGGTGGGGGTTCCTGCGCCGGTGGAACCGGTGCCAAAAGCAGTGGCGATCGATCCTGCCAAGGCGCTTGAGCTGATCCAGTCACAGCAGGCCGGATCGCCTGCGGCCGGGGTCAGGCCGAAGCCGGAACCCACGCCTGCCCCGCCGCCTGTTGCACCGATGCCGGCACCTGACTCCAAGCGGGCGGACAAGCCGGTGCCGCCCACGGATGTGTCCCGATTCATCACCGTGTCCAGATGCGATGCCGCACCGGGGGGCAAGCCTGCCAGTCTGCTTGATGTGGCCGCCTTGGATTCCGGGGCTGCCATAGCGGGGGAGGACAAAGGCGTTCGCTTCGATGAAGTGGACCGGGCCATCATCGACGGTTTTCTGGGCACCTGGTCACCACCCAAGGCGAGCACCCTGGCGATTGATCAGCGCACGGCCCATTTGAATGTGACCATTGACCGCACCGGCCGTTTGCTCAGTTTCAAATTCGCCAAAAGGTCAGGGAACGAAGATTTTGACTCTTCTGTGATTGATGCTGCGGACGCTCTCGATAAAATCGAGGTGCAGCTTCCTGCCTCCTATTCCGAGGACCACTACAAGTTTCAGGTGCATTTCCATGTTGAATAGATCCCGCCTGCCGTCTCTTGCCTGCACCCTTGTCGCGCTCTGCATCGGCATCGGCAATGGTCGTGCTCAGGCGGAAAGCTGGTGGAACCGGATCTTCAATGCAAAGCAGGCGGGCTCCCAAAGCACCCAGGACCCGGAAAAGGCGACGACCGTGGTCGTGGGCGAGTTCACCGGTGCCACCGGCGCCACCGCCGCCAAAGCGATCATCGATCAGCTTGGCACCAGTGATCAGGTGCAGTTGCTGGCCGGCGACGGGCGGTTTAATCTGACGGGCAAATCGGTCGGCGGGCGCATCACCGGCAAGCTTGCCGATCGCAAAGGCAAGGTGCTGTTCGAGCGCACTTATGCCGCCCCCGGCCTTGATGACAACGTGCGGGCCTTTTCTGACGATGTGATCTTTGCGGTCACGGGCCGGCCGGGGATGGCCACCAGCCGCATTGTCTTTGTCAGCGATCTTTCCGGCACGAAACAGATCTATGTCTGCGACGCCGATGGCAGCAACATTGAACAGGTCACTCACCAGACCCATGGGGCGGTGTCGCCGGTGATTGCCGCAGACGGCTCCATGATGGCCTTCACCGGCTATGGCTCCGGGTTTCCCGATGTGATCGTCATCGACATGGGCGCCGGTCAGGAACGCCAGATTGCCAGCACCCCGGGCATGAATTCCGGGCCTGCCTTTTCGCCGGACGGGCGGCGGCTGGCGCTGACCATGAGCTTCGTGGGCAACCCCGAAATCTTTGTGCTCGACCTCAACAACGGGCATGCCATCTGCGTGACGGAATCCATCGGCGTGCCGAGCGGCCCGGCCTGGCATCCCGATGGCCGGCAGCTTGTTTTCAGCGCCAATGAAGGGCTGGGCCCGCAGCTCTACACGGTCGATACCGAAACCGAGCAATCCTCGGTGCGCTGGGCCACGGGTTGCAGCTTTGCTGCGGATCCCGAATGGTCGCCTGATGGCAGCCAGATCGCCTTCACCGCCCGTGTGGACGACGACTGGGGGGTGGTGGCCAAGAAATATCCGTCCGGCGCTTCGCGCACGATCCAGAGATCCGGCGCGCAGCATCCCACCTGGAGTCCGGACGGTCGCAGCATCGCCTATGCCCAGCATGGCCAGCTCTGGGTGCAGGACCTCGCCAGCGGCAGACGCCGCAGCATCGTGAGCAGTCACGGCAACATCACCGAACCTCGATGGAAGCGATGAAATCTCAACCATCTCTGCGGCTTGCGGTGGCCTCCCCCCTCGTGGTGCTTTTTTTGAGCAGTTGCTCCCTGCTGCCTCACGGTTCCAATGATGCGTCCCAGGTGGTCTATGCACTGCCCGCGCGCCAGCCTGGAAGTTCGCCGCTGGACCAGGCCATGACGCCCATTGGCAAGCCCTTCAGCTTCTCCCGCGACCGCTTTGTGCTTACAGACGAGCAGATCGCCGTCCTGGCCAGGGCCGCACCCCAATGGGCGAAGGACAAGGTCAAACTGCTCGTCATCGGTTTCGCCAAACGCGAACTGCCGCCAGCTTATGCCCGAGTGCTCGCCCACCGTCGTGCCGAGGCCCTGCGCCAGGTCTTGATTGAGCATGGCCTCGACGCCGCCAACATCCACAGCACCGGCTACGGCAATGACATTCCCTCCATGGGCGCCGAAGACAGCGTGGTCATCTACCAGATCCTGCCGCCTACCTCGCAAACTGCCGGTAAAACATGACTGCGGAGATCACCACCCCCACTGAAGTGATGATGTTGCGCACGTGCTTTTGGGCAATGCGCTGCGAAAAATGAGCCCCTGCATAGTAACCCGCGAGCGCGCCCACCGTCATCACCCCCGCCCTTGACCAGTCAACGATGCCGCTGGCTACAAACCAGGCCGAGGCGACGAGGTTGATGAGCGAGCCCAGCAGATTCTTCAGCGCGTTCATCTCGTGAATGTCCGCCATGCCCAGGAAGCCCAGCGTGGCGAGCATCAGGATGCCGAAGCCCGCGCCGAAGTAGCCCCCGAAGAACGCCACCGCGAATAGAAAGGCGCTGGCGACCCAAAGGCCGCGA
>CAINXC010000490.1 GCA_903854655.1 uncultured Verrucomicrobiota bacterium
CAGCTTCTTGCGGCAACGGTTGTCGTAGCCCTGGAAAACGACCAGGCTGTTGGGATCGATGTATTTGCCGGCTTCGCGCTGCACTTCGAGTCCGGTCAGGGCTCGCGCAAAGTCCGGATCCGGCGCGTGGGCGGTGTCGAAACAGTGGCCGTCCAGGCAGAACTGCTGGCTGCCGCAGTTGGTTACCGTGGACGTGGCCCCGCCGCCCACCCGGCATTGCCAGGTCTGCTCGTAGACCATGCAGGCGCCCTGGGCATTGGTGTCCACGCAGGTCGATCCGACCTGGCTGCAGCCTTGGTCGCGCAGCGGCTGGCAGTCATCGGTGGTGTTGGCGGACACGCAGCTGTACTGGTCCGTGTAGCGCCAGCAGTCGCGGTAGACCGGGTAGCCGCCGATGTTGCGGGTGGCCGGACCCTCGACGCAGCTCTCGGAGGCTTTGACGCAATCGGCGGCCTGCGCAATGGCGCCGCAGGCCAGCAGCAGCCCGAGCAGGGCGGCCCGTGGCCATCCGTGGGGTCGCAGGCGTGTGCTCCTCATTGCGCGCGCGCCTCCAGCGCCGCGCACTGGTCGTCCCAGGTGTCGGTGAAGCTCACCGTGGTGGGCATGGCGAAGGTGCTCACGCCGTAGTAGCTCGTGCCCTGGCAGGGATTGGAGAACCAGGCGCCGATGGAGCAGTTCGTCCCGGAGCAGGACTGGCTGTAGTAGGTCTGGTAGCAGTAGTAGCCGTTGATCTGTGTGGGGCCCGGGGTCTTCGGGATTTGTGCGTTCAAGGTGCCAGGCACGTTCAGCGTGCCCAGATCCGTGTAGACGCCCCCCGTGCTCTTGTTGATCGTGAAGACGTGCATCACATAGTCGTTCGCACCACAGGTGAAGTCGTAGGCGAGGTAATCGACACACGCCGGGCAGGGATTGGCGGTGACACGGGTGAGGAACTGCCCCGCGCTGCAGCCCGGGGTCTGGATGGGTGTGACGATCAGCACCTTGTCGCAGGAGAGCGTGTCCATCGTGCGGTACTGATGGCAGATCTCGGTCTGGAAGATGTCCGGTTGGGTCGAGGTCTGCACCGTGCAGTCGCTGTAGCTGCCGGCGATGTTGCCAGCGATGGCCTGCGGGTCGGCGGTGATGGTCTTGCCGCCCGCGAGCAGCGGGTCGGTGGGCGCGATCGTGAAATTCGGCCGGATCGACGGGTTGGTCTGCGAGAAATTGACCGCGTTGCAGGCTTGCGCGCCGAAGCCCGCGGCGTTGCCGGGTCCGCCGGCACAGGCATTGGCCGCCGCCGCAGCCGGTGCCGAGATGCCGGGGTTGCCGAAGTAGGATGCTTGGGGCGGGTTGGCGGTGTAGCCGGGCACGTTCGATTGCGCGGTGTTGGTGTTGATCTGGCCCTGCGCCGCGGTATTGCCGCTTTGGCCCAGTGCCGCGCCCTGGTTGAAGGCGTCCGAGAGCGACTGGGCGTGCGCTGCCGGTAACGCAGTCGCTGCCAGCGCCGTAAGGAGAATTCCGGCAATCCGTCGCGGGCTCAAGGTTTGTTCATCCGTTGCAGGAGCGCCGTCGCGTGCGGTTCGGCCGCGGAACTGCGCTTGGCGATGGCCTCGAGCGCGTAGTCGAGACTGACATCCCCGGCCACGCGCACGAAGGCGGTGGACGCGAAGCAACTGCTGCCGCACTGGAGCGGGTTGGCTTCATTGTCCTTGGCGCTCGGCATGCCAGGCCCGCTCGCTGCGGTTTCGTCGGCAAGCGTGAGGACGAAAGTGGGGGCGCTGGTCACGCCGTATCGCGTGTAGGCGTCGGGGTC
>CAINXC010000491.1 GCA_903854655.1 uncultured Verrucomicrobiota bacterium
GGTCTATGAGGCAGGTGAACCTCTGCGCAAGCTGCTGGCCGGCAAAGTGGACCGCATTGGCCTAGCCGGCACCAATCTCACGGTCAACGGCTCCGCCCCACAACCGCTCGACACTGCCGGCCACCCCAGCGCCGCAGTGCTGCTTCTGGACTGGTTGGAATCACAGCCAGTCTTCGCCTCCGTCACCGCCATCGGCCATCGGGTGGTGCACGGCATGACCCATGCGGCACCTGAGCCAATCACGCCCGCATTGCTCGATGAACTGCATCGCCTCATGCCCTATGACCCCGATCATCTGCCGAGTGAAATCGAGCTGATCGAAGCCTTCTGCGCACGGCATCCGCAGATGCAACAGGTGGCGTGCTTCGACACGGCGTTTCATCAAACGATGCCCCGCGTGGCCAGACTGCTGCCCATTCCGCGACGTTTCGACGCCAAGGGCGTTCAGCGTTACGGCTTCCACGGCTTGTCCTATGCCTATCTGACGGAAGAACTCTCCCGCCTCGGCGACCCGGCGGCAACCAAGGGGCGTGTGATCCTTGCTCATCTCGGCAGCGGCGCCAGCATGGCCGCCGTCCTCAACGGCCGGAGCATCGACACCAGCATGGGCTTCACGCCAGCCGCAGGGCTGCCCATGAGCACCCGCTCCGGCGACCTGGACCCCGGCCTTGTCAGCTACCTGGCCAGGACCGAACAAATGACTGCGGCACAGTTCCAGGACATGGTGAACCACGAATCCGGCCTGCTCGGGGTCTCAGAGACCAGTTCCGACATGCGCGACCTGCTTGACCAGGAGGCAGGTGACGTTCGCGCAGCCGAGGCCGTTGCGCTGTTTTGCTATCAGGCGAAGAAGTGCATCGGCTCATTCGCCGCCGCGCTTGGCGGCCTGGACACGCTCGTTTTTGCCGGTGGCATGGGCGAAAACTCGCCTCTCGTGCGCTCTCGCATTTGCAGCGGCCTCGGCTTCCTGGGCATTGAGCTGGACGAGTCTAAAAACGGCGCAAATGCCTCGGTGATTTCGACAAGATCCGGTCGCGTCACCGTGCGTGTCATCCGCACTGACGAGGAGCTTATGATTGCGCGATCGGTCTGCCGCGTCCTCAGCCCAGGCCCCATGCCGTCGGCGGGAGGTGGGGGAACATGAAAAAGCTCGTTGTCTTCGACCTGGATGGCACGCTCGCCGTCAGCAAATCATCTCTCGATGCCGAGATGGCCGTGCTGCTCACAGTCCTTCTGGGCCTTGTGAAGGTGGCGATCATATCCGGTGGCAACTGGCCGCAGTTCCAAAAGCAGGTGCTCGCCCATCTTGCCAACGACGGTCGCCTGACAAACCTGTCTCTCCTGCCAGCCTGTGGAACCAAGTTCTACCAGTATGAATCCGGCTGGACACAGCTCTACTCGGAAGACTTCACCGAGGCGGAGAGACGGAAGATCACCAGTTCGTTGAACCACGTGGTTGGACTGCCGGATTTCAGGGTCAAAGAGAGCTGGGGGGAGGTGGTCGAAGACCGGGGAAGTCAGATCACCTTCTCCGCGTTGGGACAGCAGGCTCCCATCGAGAGCAAGCAGACATGGGATCCTGATTTCACCAAGAGGAAGAAAATGAAGGTGCTTCTTGATGATCTTATCCCCCAGTTCTCCGTGCGGCTGGGCGGCACCACCTCCATTGACATCACCAAGCCCGGCATCGACAAAGCTTACGGGATCAGAAAACTCCGTGACGTCCTGGGCATTGCCATCAAGGATATGATTTATGTCGGAGACGCCTTGTTCCCCGGAGGAAACGATTACCCGGCCAAGGAGGCCGGCGCAGCGTCCATCCAGGTCAGAGATCCTAACGAGTCGAAAAGGGTCATCGAAGCGATCATCGCTTGTCTGGATGGCGGTCACCACACCGGGACTGATGTGACGACCGGTCCATTGGCGAACTAAGCTGCCAACGCCTCGATGCTGGACGGCGCAAGCTGGTGTTCCTGGAAGGCCTCCGGGCTGGTACGGCTGATGATCTCACGGGCGAGCCTCGCTTCTTCCATCGTGCCGTGGGCGATGACCACAAACTTGCCGGTGCTGAGGGCCGTCTCGTACTGCACTACGCTGTCCTTGGCGAAGCCCTGGCTGTAAAGACACGCGCCGAGCGCGCTCACGCCTCCGACCACGACCGCGCCTTCCAGCGCCCCGACGATCCAACCCACAATCGGCCCGGCAAAGAGCAGGGGCCCTACGCCCGGAACAAAAAAGAACGCGGAGCCGAACAACCATCCCCATATTCCGCCCCAGAAGGCCCCTTCCCTTCCCCAGTACTTCATCCGGTCCCCGGCGTTGTAGTAGCCCACCACATGTTCTTCCGTGTGAATGTCACGGCCCACAATTGAGAGCTTCTTCATGTCAAAATCGGAGCGCTGCAACTCCTTGACGGCGGCTTCGGCTTCGGCGTGAGATGTGTAGATAGCCACGACCGCATTGTTCTTGTTCATCATGTGTGTTCTTTCTTGTTTGCGCCTGGGTTTTGTTTGCGCACGGCCCACTAGGGCGTGTGCGGACCTTTGGCTATGGGGGTGTACACCCCATTGGCGGAGGGAGATCCCTGCCCCATCCTGCCTTCCCATCGGATTGGCGGCTCCCTCACCGAATCGTCCATCCGGACCATGAAAAATAATCACCCAGGCTTGTTGGTCTGGCACGAACCCAAGGAGTCTAAAATGCCCATTCACCTCAACGAAGAACACGACGGAAAGCTTCTCGTCGTCCACGTCAGCGGGAAGCTGACAAAGACAGATTACGCGCACTTTGTGCCCGAATTCGAACGGCTTGTTCAAAAGCACGGCAAGGTGCGCATCCTCTTCGACATGACCGGCTTCCACGGCTGGGAGGCCGGAGCGCTCTGGGAGGACATCAAGTTCGACGTCAAGCACTTCGCCGACATCGAACGCCTGGCAATGATTGGAGAAACGAAGTGGGAAAGCGGCATGGCCTCCTTCTGCAAGGTGTTCACGAAAGCCACCATCCGCTACTTTGATCACGCCCAGGCCGCTGAAGCACAGAAATGGGTGGATGAGGCCTAGCAGTTCCGCCCCGGGTCCATACAGAATGAGCACGCAATACGGCAATGACCAACGGGAACAGCCTGTCGGTGCATCTGTGCCGAAGAACGTGGGCGTGGTTGTTTCGGTGCGCGGCAGTGTCGTTGATGTGAGGTTTGACCAGTCCCTGCCGCCCATCCACTCAGTGCTGCACGCAGGCGCGGAAGGCCGGATCGTCATCGAAGTGATGGCACAACTCGATGCACATCGGGTGCGGGGCATTGCCTTGACTCCCACGCAAGGGCTGGCCCGAGGCATGCCAGTGGAGGACACTCGCGGCACGCTGAAGGCACCCGTCGGGAAACAAATCATCTCGCGAATGTTCGATGTGTTTGGCCGCGCCATCGACCGGTTGCCGGAGCCCCTGGATGTCCAGTGGCGGTCCGTTCACCGGGCTCCCCCGCCCTTGTCCGAACGCTCCACCAAATCGGAGGTGTTCGAGACGGGCATCAAAGTCATCGATGTGCTGGTTCCCTTGGAGCGCGGCGGCAAGGCGGGGCTTTTCGGCGGGGCGGGCGTGGGCAAGACGGTGCTGCTCACCGAAATGATCCACAACATGATCGGGCACCATGAGGGCGTCAGCATCTTTTGCGGCATCGGCGAGCGCTGCCGCGAGGGCCAGGAGCTCTACCATGACATGAAGGCGGCCGGCGTGCTGCCTAACATGGTCATGGTGTTCGGCCAGATGAACGAACCGCCAGGAAGCCGTTTCCGCGTGGGTCACGTGGCGCTGACGATGGCAGAGTACTTTCGGGATGACGAGCACCGCGACGTGCTGCTGCTTGTAGACAACATCTTCCGCTTCATCCAGGCCGGCATGGAGGTGTCCGGCCTGATGGGGCAGATGCCCTCGCGCCTGGGCTACCAGCCCACCATGGGCACCGAACTGTCGGGGCTGGAGGAGCGCATCGCCAACACCGCCACCGGCGCCATCACCTCCATCCAAGCGGTGTACGTCCCGGCCGACGATTTCACCGATCCGGCGGCGGTGCATACCTTCTCGCACATCTCCGCCTCCATCGTGCTCTCGCGCAAGCGGGCGAGCGAAGGGCTTTTCCCGGCCATCGACCCGCTGCAATCCAGTTCCAAGATGGCAACGCCGGGCATCGTCGGCGAGCGCCACTACCGCCTGGCGCAGGAGATCCGCCGTACCTTCGCGCAGTACACGGAACTCAAGGACATCATCGCCATGCTCGGCCTGGAGCAGCTTTCGCCCGAGGACCGCAACGTGGTGGGCCGCGCCCGCCGCCTGGAGCGCTTTCTCACGCAGCCCTTCTTCACCACCGAGCAGTTCACAGGCCTCAAAGGCAGGCTCGTTCCGCTCAAGGATGCGCTCGACGGCTGCGAGCGCATCCTGCGCGATGAATTCAAAGACTGCCCGGAAAGCGCGCTCTACATGATCGGAACGATTGATGAGGTGCAGGCAAATGCCAAGCCTTCACCGGATGTCACCCACGCAGCCAGGCACCCCGAATGAATCTCAAAATCCTGCTCCCCTTTCAAATCTTCGCCGAAAAGGCGGGCGTGGCACGCATCGTCGCGGAGACCCGCGAGGGCTCATTTGGACTGCTGCCACGCCGGCTCGATTGCGTGGCGGCGCTAGCGCCTGGGATTCTGACTTACGAGACCGAGGCTGATGGGGAAGTCTTTGTCGCCGTCGATGAAGGCGTGCTGGTCAAAACCGGCCCGGACGTGCTCGTTTCGGTACGCCATGCGCTGCGTGGAACCAACCTTGCAAAACTGCGTGAGGCGGTGGAACAAGAGTTTCTGGTTTTAGACGAGCAGGAGCAGAACGTGCGCATTGTCATGGCCAAACTGGAAACGGGATTTCTGCGTCGCTTCGCGACCTTTCAACATGAGCGATGAACCGCACAGCAGGCCCCCGAAAGGCGCACCAACCTTTGCCGGCCAGGTCGGTGTGAAGGCGGCGCGAAAGCTCAAAGCTCGGCGCGACCGTTCAGGCGGCGTGTGGTTTGGCCTGGGCATGATGGGGCTGGTGGGCTGGTCGGTCGTGGTCCCCACGCTGCTGGGCGCGGCGCTCGGCGTCTGGCTGGACAAACACCATCCGGGGGCGCACTCGTGGACGCTGGCGCTTCTGGTCGCGGGACTCATGCTCGGGTGTTTCAATGCGTGGCATTGGGTCGCCAAAGAAGACAAGGCAATGCACGAAAAGCAGGGAGATGATGATGAATGAAGCTTTGACATTGATTCCGGCATTGGCGGCGGGTGGATTGCTCGGTGCGATCTTCTTCGGCGGCCTTTGGTGGACGATCCGCAAGGGCATGTCGTCTCCGCAGCCCGCTCTTTGGTTCCTGGGCAGCTTGCTGCTGCGCATGACCATTGCTCTAGCTGGATTCTACTTTGTGGCTGGCGGTGAATGGCAGCGGCTGCTGCTCTGCCTGCTGGGCTTTGTCCTGGCCCGGCTGGTCGTCACGTGGCTGACGAGGCCCATGGAAAGCAACCCACGCCCACCGGCACCCGAGGCCCGCCATGCACCTTAGTCCTGATGAAAACATCTTCTGGCAGCAGGGGGGGGTCAAACTCAATGCCACCATTGTGTTCACCTGGTTGCTGATGCTGGTGCTGGTCCTCGGGTCCAAGCTCATCACGGGCAGGCTTTCCACCGGCCTGGATCGGTCGCGCTGGCAGAATCTTCTGGAAATCGTCGTCACCGGGATCGTGGAGCAGATCCGGGACATAGGGCTGCACGAGCCGGAGAAGTACATCGGCTTTCTGGGCACGCTCTTCCTGTTCGTCGCCACCGCCAGCCTCTGCACCATCATTCCCGGCTACGATCCGCCGACAGGCTCGCTCTCGACCACCACGGCGCTGGCGCTTTGCGTGTTCGTCGCCGTGCCGCTCTTCGGCATCAAGGACCAGGGGCTGGCCGGCTACCTCAAGTCCTACGCGGAACCGACGGTCATCATGCTGCCCTTCAACATCGTCAGCGAACTCTCCCGCACGCTCGCCCTGGCCGTGCGCTTGTTCGGCAACATGATGAGCGGGGCGATGATCATCGCCATCCTGCTGACCATCACTCCCTTCCTTTTTCCCATTGTCATGACCACGCTCGGCCTGCTCACCGGCATGGTGCAGGCCTACATCTTCAGCATCCTGGCCGGGGTTTACATTGCCGCCGCCACCCACACCCGGAAGCCCAAACTTGAAACAACCTGACCACACAAAAACACATCATGGACAGCACGACCCTCATCGCAATTGCCTCAATCGTCACCGCGGGCCTGACCATTGCCCTCGGCAGCATCGGCCCGGCGCTCGGTGAAGGGCGCGCCGTCGCCACCGCCCTCAGTTCGCTGGCGCAGCAGCCCGATGCCGCTTCGACGATCACCCGCACCCTGTTCGTGGGCCTGGCCATGATCGAGTCCATCGCGATCTACTGCTTCGTGGTGTCGATGATCCTCATCTTTGCCAACCCGTTCTGGAACCATGTCATCGCCCAGGCGACGACCGCCAAATAACCCCATGCTGATCGACTGGTTCACCGTCTGCGCGCAAACGCTCAACTTCCTCGTCCTCGTGTGGTTGATGAAGCGCTATCTTTACCAACCCATCCTCAACGCCATCGACGCGCGTGAGAATCGCGTCGCCGCCGAACTCGCTGATGCGGACGCAAAAAAGGCCGAGGCCCAAAAGGAGCGCGACGAGTTCCGGCACAAGAACGAGGCTCTCGATCAGCAGCGCGCCGCGCTCCTGAGCAAAGCGACGGATGAAGCAAAGGCCGAACGGCAGCGGCTTCTCGATGAAGCGCGAAAAGCGGCGGACGACCTCAGCGCCAAACGCGGGGAAACGCTGCGAAATGACGCCCTGAACCTCCATCAAGCCATCGCTCGCCGGACCCAGGAGGAGGTGTTTGCCATCGCCCGCAAGGTGCTCGCGGATCTCGCTTCCACCGATCTGGAACAGCGCATCACCGAAGTGTTCGTGCTTCGGTTGCGGCAGATGGACGACCGGACCAAAAGCAGCCTCGCCGAGGCCATGAAGAAGACACCCGAGCCCGCGCTCGTGCGCAGCACCTTTGATCTGCCGGCAGAGCAGAGCGCCGCCATCCAAAAGACGCTCAACGAAACCTTCGCGGCTGAGGTTCATGTTCGTTTCGAGACCGCGCCGGAACTGGTCGGCGGCATCGAGTACAGCGTGAACGGACAGAAGATCGCCTGGAGCATCGCGGACTACCTTGCGTCGCTGGAAAAGGGTGTCGGCGACCTTTTGCAAGCACCTTCCAAGCCTGCCCCAAAGAGCTCATGAACACCATGCCTGAAACCTTGAGCGGCGTTCTGGACCGCACATTTGCCGGCATCCGGCAGGCATGTGGTGGCTTCACACCGCGACTGAGCCCGCATGAGGTGGGCACGATCACCACGGTTTCCACGGGCATCGCCAAGGTTTCCGGCCTGCCCGGCGTGGGATTTGAGGAGCTGCTAAAGTTCCCCGGGGGTGGCTTTGGCATTGCGTTTAACGTGGACGAGGACGAAATTGGCGTCGTGCTTCTGGGCGACTGTTCTGCGCTGCATGCCGGCGATGAAGTCGAACGCACCGGCCGGGTCATGGACGTGGGCGTGGGCGAGGCCTTGCTGGGCCGTGTCATCGACCCTCTCGGTCGCCCGCTCGATGGCAAGGGACCGATGGCGCTCAGGGAACGCGTGCCCATCGAGCGCCCCGCCGCCCCCATCATGGACCGCGCACCTGTGACAGTGCCGCTCCAGACCGGCATCAAGGTCATCGATGCGCTCATCCCCATCGGTCGCGGTCAGCGCGAGCTGATTTTGGGGGACCGCCAGACCGGCAAGACCACCATCGCGATTGACACCATCCTGAACCACCGCGGCCAGAATGTGGTGTGCGTCTACTGTGCCATCGGCCAGCGTTCTTCCGCCGTGGCGAAGGCCGTGGCCACATTCCGCGAAAAGGGCGCGCTGGACTATACGGTGGTGGTCGTGACCGAGGGCAACGACCCGCCGGGCCTCGCCTACATCGCCCCTTACGCCGCGACCAGCATCGCAGAGCATTTCATG
This sequence comes from uncultured Verrucomicrobiota bacterium, assembly GCA_903854655.1. Taxonomy (GTDB): domain Bacteria; phylum Verrucomicrobiota; class Verrucomicrobiia; order Verrucomicrobiales; family Verrucomicrobiaceae; genus CAINXC01. The sequence continues at coordinate 8,114 of CAINXC010000491.1, forward strand.
GCGGCAGGCCGCGACGTGCTGATCGTCTATGATGATCTCACACAGCACGCCCAGGCCTATCGCGAGCTTTCCCTCCTGCTGCGCCGCCCGCCGGGGCGCGAGGCCTTCCCCGGCGACATCTTCTACATCCACTCCCGCCTGCTGGAGCGTGCCACGCACATGTGCGAGGAGCTTGGCGGCGGCTCGCTTACCGCCCTCCCCATCATTGAGACCGAAGCGCAGAACATCTCCGCCTACATTCCGACCAACCTCATTTCCATCACGGACGGGCAAATCTACCTCTCGCCTTCGCTCTTCGAGCTGGGCGTGCTGCCCGCCGTCGATGTAGGCAGGTCCGTGTCACGCGTCGGTGGCAAGGCCCAGCTTGCCGCCTACCGCGCCGTCGCGGGCGATCTCAAGCTCGCCTATGCGCAGTTCGAGGAGCTCGAAACCTTCGCCCGCTTCGGCGCCCGCCTGGACGAAAGCACACGCAAAAGCATTGAACATGGGCGGCGCATCCGCGCCTGTCTCAAGCAGCCGGAATTCGCGCCGGTGTCCGTGCCCGCCCAAATCGCCATCCTGCTGGCCCTGACCGCAGGTCTTTTCGACCTCGTGCCCGTTGATCAGATGACGGCTGCCGAGCAAGCCGTGCATGCGGCGGCGAAAGAGATCCCGGCGGAGGTGTCAGGGAGATTCGAAAGCGCGGACAAGTTGAGCGATGAGGATCGCAAAGCCATCATTGAAATCGCGCGCCAGTCCCTTGCGGGTTTTGCGCCCAAGCCCGGGCAGAAATCATGAGCGACACCATCGAGAGCCTGCGGCGGAAGATCGGCAGCGCTGGCGATCTGAAGTCCGTCGTACGCACGATGAAGGCCCTGGCCGCCTCAAGCATCGGCCAATACGAAAAATCCGTGCGCTCGCTGGCCGATTATTATCACACCGTAGAGCTGGGGCTGGGTGCATGTCTCCGGGAAGGCGGACCTGCAGTCCTGATCACTGAAGACAAGAAGCCCAACTCAACGGATGCGATTGGGGCCATCGTTTTCGGTTCCGATCAGGGGCTGGTGGGCCAGTTCAATGATGTCGTGGCCGATCATGCGATCAAAACCCTCGCAGCCCTGCCTGGCAAACCCGAAGTATGGGCCGTGGGTGCGCGGGTTCATGCCCGCCTTGCCGCCGCAGGACTGCCAGTGCTGGGTGTCTTCACCGTGCCTAACTCCCTCAAGGCCATCACCCCGCTCGTCGGACGGATTCAGATCGCCAGCGAAGCCCGCCGGGCCAAAGGCGAGTATGCGCGTGTGTACGTCTTCCACAACCGCCCGCAATGCGGTGCCCTCTACGAACCGGTCAGCCAACGCCTCCTGCCGCTCGACGCGCAGTGGCGGCGGGACCTGGCCCAGGTCCGCTGGCCAGGTCAAAACCTGCCCGAAGTGATGTGCGGAGGCTCCACCACACTGCGCGCCCTCATCCGCGAGTACCTCTTCATTTCACTCTTCCGGGCGTGCGCCGAATCCCTGGCAAGCGAGAACGCCAGCCGTCTGGCAGCCATGCAGCGCGCGGAAAAAAACATCGACGAACTGTTGGAAAATCTTCACGGCGGCTTCCATCGCTTGCGCCAGAGCGGCATTGACGAGGAGCTCTTCGATGTGGTCGCCGGCTTCGAAGCGTTGTCAAAACCCGGTGGAGCATCAGCGGGGTGAACACCCCATGGCGCTTGCCGAGCCCCCGTCTACCAGTCCATATGAGAGCTCTTGTTTATCACGGTCCGGGAAGGAAAAGCCTGGAAGAGATGCCCAGGCCAGCCCTGCTGGAGGCTACCGATGCAGTGGTAAAGATCACCAAGACAACCCTGTGCGGCACTGATCTGCACATCCTCAAGGGTGACGTGCAGACGGTGGCGGAAGGTCGCATTTTGGGGCATGAAGGCATCGGTGTGATTGAGGAGGCAGGCACTGGCGTCACCCGCTTTCGCACAGGCGACCGCGTGCTAATCTCATGCATCACCGCTTGCGGAATATGCGAATACTGCCTGCGCGGCATGTGTTCCCATTGTGAGCGTGGCGGCTGGATTCTGGGCAACACCATCGACGGGACCCAGGCCGAATATGTCCGAATTCCCTTGGCCAATACAAGCCTGCATCCCCTCCCCGATGAGGCGGACGAGGAGGCCATGGTCATGCTAAGCGACATCCTGCCCACGGGCTATGAGTGCGGCGTGCTGAACGGCTGTGTCAAGCCCGGAGACACCGTGGCCATCATTGGAGCGGGCCCGGTGGGCCTGGCGGCGCTGCTCACAGCGCAGTTCTATGCGCCGGCGAACGTCATCATGATCGACCTCGATGATCATCGCCTGGATGTTGCCAAGAGGCTGGGAGCCACCCGGCTGATCAACAGCAGCGATGGCAAGGCGGTGGAAAAGGCGATGGCCATGACCTTCGGCCGTGGGGTGGATGTGGCCATCGAAGCGGTGGGCGTGCCCGACACCTTCAACATCTGCCAGGGCATCATCGCCCCGGGAGGGCACATCGCAAACGTGGGGGTGCATGGTGAGTGGGTGCCCTTGCACCTGGAAAAGCTCTGGTCGCACAACATCACAATCACCACCCGATTGGTGGATGCGGTAACCACGCCGCTACTGCTTAAGACCGTCATGTCCGGCCGGCTGCAACCCCAAAAACTTATCACGCATCGCTTCCCGCTCGGCGACATCATGAACGCCTACGACACCTTCGGCAATGCAGCGCGGGAACGCGCTTTAAAAGTCATTGTGACGAATGATCCATGACATCCGCCTCCCTATAACGCCAGGGTGGGACAGCAAGCCCGTGACAAAATGAACCTGTGATTTAGTTGATGACATGAATACAAACACCCGCACCCTTGCTCCAGAACTGCTCCAAAGGATGGACGCTTACTGGCGGGCCGCCAACTACCTCTCAGTCGGCCAGATCTACCTTTACGACAATCCGCTGCTCAAACAGCCGCTCACGCTCGCCCATATCAAGCGCATGCTGCTGGGCCATTGGGGCACCACTCCCGGCCAGAACTTCATCTACACCCACCTGAACCGGATCATCAAAAAATATGATCTGGACATGATCTACGTCTCCGGCCCCGGCCATGGCGGCCCGGCGGTGGTGAGCAGCACTTATCTCGAAGGCACCTACAGCGAGGTCTATCCCAACATCAGCCAGGATGAGGGCGGATTGCGCAGACTCTTCAAACAGTTCTCCTTCCCAGGCGGCATCCCCAGCCATGCCTCGCCGGAATGCCCGGGATCCATCCACGAGGGCGGTGAGCTGGGCTACTCGCTCAGCCATTCGTTTGGCGCGGTGTTCGACAATCCCGACCTCCTCGTGGCCTGTGTCGTCGGCGATGGCGAAGCCGAGACCGGACCGCTTGCCACCGCCTGGCATTCCAACAAGTTTCTGGATCCCGTCACGGATGGTGCGGTGCTGCCCATTTTGCACCTCAATGGCTACAAGATTGCCAATCCCACCGTCCTGGCCCGTATCACCCGCGACGAGCTGGATCACTTGCTGCGCGGCTACGGATGGACGCCCTACTTCGTTGAGGGACATGAGCCGGAGCTGATGCACGAGGCCATGGCATCCGCGCTGGACACGGTGGTCGATCACATCAAACAGATTCAGGAGGACGCACGCGTTCGCGGCAGCACCACCCGCCCGCGCTGGCCCATGATCGTGCTCAACTCCCCCAAGGGCTGGACTGGTCCTAAGGTCGTTGACGGCCAGCAAATTGAAGGCACCTTCCGCTCGCATCAGGTGCCCCTTTCAGATCCAGCGAAGAATCCTGAGCATCTGAAGCTGCTGGAGGACTGGCTGCGCAGCTACCGGCCCGAAGAGCTGTTCGATGACTCTGGACGCCTGAAACCCGAACTGGCCGAACTCGCCCCCTTGGGCGAGCGCCGCATGGGCGCGAATCCTCACGCCAACGGCGGCATCCTGCTGCGCGATCTGCGCATGCCAGAGTTCCGCAACTACGCCGTGCCAGTCCCAGTTCCAGGAACGCCCGCCGGCGGCGACACCCACATGCTTGGCCCCTTCCTCCGCGATGTGATCAAGCTGAATGCTGAGCAGCGCAACTTCCGCATCTTCGGCCCCGATGAAACGCTCTCGAACGGCCTGGAGGCCGTCTTCGAAGCCACCCAGCGCCAATGGGAGGCCGCCACCGTGCCCGGGGATGAGTTTCTCGCCCCCCAAGGACGCGTCATGGAGATGCTCAGCGAGCACCAGTGCGAGGGCTGGCTGGAGGGTTATCTGCTCACAGGGCGGCACGGCTTGTACAATTGTTACGAGGCGTTCATCCACATCGTTGACTCGATGTTCAACCAGCACGCCAAGTGGCTGAAAATCACCTCCAC
>CAINXC010000492.1 GCA_903854655.1 uncultured Verrucomicrobiota bacterium
CGTTGCCCGGGCGAATCCCCTTCCCCGATGGCCTTCCCCGCCAGCAGCGCCACCAGGGTGGCGCCGGCGGAGAACAAATCCCCCTGAATCGTTGCCTCGTCCTCAGGCCCAAGTTCAGGCGCACGGAACAACAGAGTTTCGCGCGGCTGCCCGTGACGGCTCTGAGCAATCCCCCAGTCTTGCAGTTTTAGCCTAAGCCCAAGTGTGGGATGATTATCAACTATGAGATTGGAGGGTTTGACGTCCCCATGCGGCAAGCCAACCGCCTCGCCCGCTTGAAGCGCAATCATGAGTTGTTCGGCAATGATCCGAAGCAGGGCGGTCGTCACAGGGTGGCTTGCAACGAAGCGCCAGCCATCGAGCCCCTCCGCGAATTCGCCGACCAGGGTCATGTCCTGATCCTGCACGTCCAGTTCGATCAAATGACAGACCAGCGGATGGCAAATCTGTTGCAGAGCGGCCACGCGCTGCGGCAGGTGCTCGCGGTCCAGTGCAAACCGGGACTCGTGCTCCGCCAGAAGCACTTTCAGCCGCACCATACGGTTTCCCCTCACATCGTGTGCGCGATAAACCTTGGCCGATGGGCCAAGGCCGGTCTGTTCTTCAGGAATGTAGGGGTCTTCAGCCACGCCGGGGCTGGAACAGTAGGGAGGACGGGCGTGCTGTTAAGCGTGAAGTTGCAACATTTGCACAGCGGCTAGTTGGGGGACTGGCTGCCGTGGCTGTCATACAGCAGGTCCCCGGCGGTATTGGTACCGATGTATGGGTAGGTGCCCGCGACGAGATCCCCGGTGATGCCCCCTGCCCTGGCAGTATTGCCCTGGAAGATGCCGCCCGTGGCTGTCTGGCCCGCGATGACAGAAGCAATCTTCGCGTTGCGATCCGCCCCCACCCACACAATGCCCATGGCCGTGCCGCTGTTGTACATGTTGACGATGCTCTGGGCGTTACGCTGATTGCAGGCTGCTTGCGAGCTTGCATTGATGTTGCCCATGTTGGGAACGGCAATCGCAGCAATGATGCCGATGATCGCGACGACGGTCATCATCTCAATCAAACTGAAGCCTCCCTGATTTACGGTTTTCAGTGGAATTTTCATACTTGCGATAAATTATAGATAAATAATCGAAAATGGCAACTGCGAAGTTTAAAAATTCCCTCAACCCTGCGACAGACAACATGAAGCAGCAGCTCTCCTCTATTCCGCATTTTCTCACGCTGTTGGCCTAAACTTCCTATTTAGCAGTTGCCCGAAGCCGGAAAACGGGCATCCGCCCATCGCTTTAGCCTTTTGAACCAAACCCGGCGCTCTTCCTTCGTCTCCCCGAAACATTGCGCCTCTCACCCCCGTATGACCTTATATTAACCGTATTTTCCCTCAAATGCGTCGCGCCTGCTTCTACACTGCCTCCATCACCCTCGCCATCGCCTCAACCGCTCTCGCGGAAGAGAAGATCACTTATGCCGATCACGCCCGGGCCGTGCTGGAGAACAAATGCTTCTCGTGCCACAACCCGGACAAGAAAAAGGGCGATCTCGACCTCACGAGCTATGCCTCCACCATGGTGGGCGGCGGCGGCGGTTCCATTGTCGATCCTGGCAATCCGGCTGGCAGCAAGCTGATCACCTCCATCACCAAGAAGGAGGAGCCCTACATGCCGCCGGAGGGCTCGCCGTTGCCGGCCAAGGACATCGAGCTTCTCCAGAAATGGATTGCCGGCGGGGTGCTCGACACCGCCTCCAGCATCGCCAAGAAATCCACCAAGCCAAAGGTGGATCTCAACGTGGCCTCGGGCACCGGCAAGCCCGCCGGTCCCATCGCGCGACCAGAAAACGTGCTCCTTGAGCCTGTGATTGTGACCCCGCGCACCACAGCGGTGA
>CAINXC010000493.1 GCA_903854655.1 uncultured Verrucomicrobiota bacterium
GCTGTGCTGGACAAGTTTGACGCGGAGCGGGGCGCCCCCGCCAACCGCCTATTCTATCTCGCAACGGCACCGGAGTTCTTCCCCGTGGTGCTGGAGCAGCTTGCAGCCGCAGGCCTGAACGAGCCCCCCGCGGGCAAGTGGGCGCGCGTGGTGTGCGAAAAGCCCTTCGGCAAGGACCTTGCCTCAGCGCAGAAGCTCAACCGCATTGTCGGCGAGGTGTTCGACGAAAAGGACACCTACCGCATCGACCACTACCTGGGCAAGGAAACCGCGCAGAACCTCATGGTGCTGCGCTTTGCCAACGAGATCTTCGAGCCGCTGTGGAACAGCCGCTACATCGACAACGTGCAGATCACCTGTGCCGAAAACCTGGGCATGGAAGGCGGCCGCGGCGGCTACTACGACACCGCCGGCGCGCTGCGCGACATGGTGCAGAGCCACCTGTTCCAACTCCTCAGCCTCGTGGCCATGGAACCGCCCACGGACATGAGCGCCGATTCGATTCGCGACGAGAAGGTCAAGGTGATCCGCTCGCTGCGCCATCTCACCAGCCCGGAGGATGTGGCGGCCAACGTGGTGCGCGCACAGTACACCGCCGGCGTGGTCGATGGCGTTGAGCGCCCAGGCTACCGCCAGGAGGACCGCATCAACCCGCAGTCCATGACCGAAAGCTACGTGGCGCTGCGCCTCAAGATCGACACCTGGCGCTGGCAGGGCGTGCCGTTTTACATGCGCATGGGCAAGCAGTTGCCAAAAAAGGCCACGGAGATCAGCCTGCAGTTCAAGCAGCCGCCGCAGAACCTGTTCAAAACCTCCGAGGTGCAGTCCGGCCAGAACGCACTCGTCATCCGCATCCAGCCCGATGAAGGCATCTCCCTGCGCATGCTTTCCAAGCAGCCCGGCGTGCTGCTGCGCATGCAGCCCGTGAAGATGGATTTCCACTACAGCACCAGCTTTGGCAAAGCCTCGCCCGAGGCCTATGAGCGTCTCTTGCTCGACGCCATGGCGGGCGACGCCACCCTGTTCGCTCGCGATGACGAGGTGGAGCACGCCTGGCGCTACATCGACATCCTGGAAAACGCCTGGCACGGCCCCGGCAACCAGCCGCCCATGTGCGAGTACCCCGCCGGCTCCTGGGGCCCCAGGGAAGCCGATGAGCTGCTCAGCGCAGATGGCCGGAGCTGGAGGAGGATTTGAGGCCCAGGCCAAAAATGTGACTGGATCAGGAGGAGGCTTGTTTTCGCCGTCGAACCCGATCCAACGCAATATCAAGGATCGTTTGATCAATACGAAAAGTGGTTTCTCGGAGCTTCGCCACGGCGTCCTCAAAATCGAGCAGACCACGCTGATCTGCTGATTCGAGAACGTTGATGGTGCCAATCGGGACAAGCGAGCGAGCTTCGGCGGCACGCCAAGCCTGTCTGTCGTCCATCAACACTGGGAAAATGTGCCGTTCCATTGCCAAAGAAATGGCTTCGTTCTCGCCTGCCCCCAGGCCGATGCTCGCATCCAGGCGCAACGGTTGTTCAATCGTGGCCCATTCGGGCAAGGATGCAGCCCAGTCGAAAACCGGTTTCGGTGTCTTTTGGTGTTGGAGTTTTCTCCATACGGCGGGTGGAATCAAGACCTGCTGGAACAGCCTGGGTAGAACGTCAATAGCCCCGACCAGGACGAGGTAATTAATTGGTGTCGTATCGGAAACGACCGTGGTCATGGCGCCAGCAGTTTTTCCAGAGCCGCGCTGCTGCGCTCATAGTCTGCGACGGTCAGGCCCAACGGGGCATTGTGGCTCTTGAGGAACTCTTCAGTTTCTTGGAATCCGATGCCAAGTGCTTCGCTCACTTGCCCACGAGACAGTTCCCCATCCCTATAGCCTTCAAGGGCAAGCAATTCCAGGGCGCGACGGCTGAGCGCTGGCGCATCGCGGTGGAGCTGCCTGGCCAGCGAATCTGGGACATCGACTGAAAGAAGCATGGCGCATCATACCAGAGGACCTCACCGGAGGCAAGGTGCTGGAGTATCCCCGGGCATGAGCTTGGCCGAGAGGGCGGGCAATCGCGTATATGGTCGCCTCGTCGCACCGGAGGGCGACAGGAGCCCCTGGTATGCTACCTTTCACCCCCTCCTTCCGCGCCCTGCGCTGCCCCCTCAATTACCAGAAACCGAGCTGTAAGCCTCATGAGACCACATCTGCTTTCCCTTCTTGTGGCGACATTACTCCTCGGCTGTTCTCCTCCACCCGGCAATCCGGCCATTTCGGGAGGCATGTCAGCGAACCTGTTGCTCACGATTGAATTCAAGGCCGCAGCCTCCCCCTCCGACGACTGTTTTGAAGTCACCCTCAGAAACATATCGGCGCGGGAGTTGAATGTCGAAGTTGAGCCTGCCTTCTATGAAGGGAAGGTAGTGGTTGCCTTAGAAGGCAACTCACCTGTGGAGTGCTACGACAAAGAGTATTTTCGTCGGATGATGTGCGCAACCTGGGGCGATCCTGTCGTGACGATGAAACCTTCAGCGGTCCTTGTTTGGAAGCTCCGCATCGCTGACCTGGAATGCAATTCCGACGAGCTCCTCAGGGTACGAGAGCTAAAGCAGGTCTCGGCCTATACCACGATTGAACGGCTCGCCATTGTGCCTCCGTGGACAATCTATCCCTATGGGTGCGGGTTCAAGAGGGGTCTAGCGCCGACGCGATAGTGGGTTCTCATGGTCTTTGCAGCCTGCCCGCAGTTCCGGGCAAACGGGCGATGCCGCTCATGGAGACTTTGGCTTCTTCGCCTGATCCTCGGCTTCGATCTTCTCGAACACTTTCTGGACAAGGGCGGCGCGCTCTTCGGGTGTGGCGCTCATCAGTTTGTCTCGACCTTCCGCCATGGCAGAACGGAGTTTTTGTTTTGCCTCATCAGAGAGGTTTTGAAAGCGTTTTCTGTCCTCCTCGCTGGCGTGCCATGGTGGAGATTTGCTTTGCGTCGGCGCTGCTGCGGACGGCTTGTCCTGGCCAGCGGGTGCCGGGGGCTTGGTTCCCTGTGGCGGCTTTTCCACCGTCCACGTGTCGGTGGGCGTGATGAAAAGGGAATAGACGACGCCTGTGATCCTCAGAATGTCGTAACTTTGTCCCGGTTTGGCCAGCAGCATGCCCGTGGCACCCGTTCTTTTGAATGAAACCGTTGATGCCATGGGCCTTGCCTCACCAATGCTGCCTGTGGTCGTGGACGGGACCGGAGTCATCATTGCAAGGGTGTAACTCAGCTTCAGCGTCCCGCCCTCCACTTCGGCCAGCGAGCCTTGAAAGGCGAGGGTTGAACCGTAATGATTCTCCTCCGTTGGCACCGAAAGGAACCCGTCTGTTTGCATGGCGGATGAGCAGGTGAGGACCGAAAGCTCACCCGCCTTCTTTCCATCCGCTGTCGCGGTGATGACAATCCGGTAGTTGGCCCCCAAAAGCGTTGCCTCGGGCGCAGCATTGGAGATCTGGGGTGACGGTGATCCCTGGACTTGGGAGACGGCCGGCGTGACGCCAGCGCTCAAAGCGACGGCCAGAAGAACGAGTTGAGAGAGTTTCATCTGTGTGGACGGGGATGACGATGGGATTGTGACCTTGAACGCGGCACCATGAGCCGGTGCGGCGTCAGGATCACGGCTAAAGTTCGGGAGAAATGGTCAGCGAATACGTCGCTCCTCCCATGGTCACCAGCTCGTAGGTGTTGCCCGCCTTCACCCGTAGCGCCCCACTGGAAATGCAATCCTTGAAGCTAATGGTCCTGGAGACGGTGCCCCGGGATTCTGGCCTGGCCTCTGCGTCGGCTTTGGTATCGCCCGTTTTGGAGCCGGCAGCCGAACGTTGCGATGACGAGCCCGAGTAAGTTGACAACGATTGAGAGACCACGGGGATCACCACTCCGAAGGTGTAACTCAGCATCAGTGATCCTCCCTCCTGCTCGGTGAGCGTGCCCCGGATGGAGAGAGTGGTGGCGGCAATGTCGTCTGCCTGCTTGGTGAGAAAGCCGGAGGCCTCGATTGCGGAAGCACAGGTCAGCACGGAAATCTCGCCCAATGCCTTGTCCCCCGATTTGGCTGTGAGGGTCAGCCGGTAGTTGGTGCTCAAGGTCGGTGCTGACAACGGAGGCGGAGGAGCACCGTCGGAGGAGAGTTTGCGGCTCGCCTGCGAATAGGCTGACTGGGTGAAGCCTAGGAGGGCGACGGCAGCGAGGAGGTGGGTGAGGTTCATGGTCGTGTTTAGTTGGGCATAACATCAGCCCGAAATGAATTGGCAATAAAAAAAGTTTGTCCTTTAAGAGGATGGAGGCGGCGAAATTGAGAGACGAGAGAGGCCTGACGGTCGTCCTCAGGCAAACATCAGTTGAGAATCGGTCGTTGGGCAGCTTGAATCCGAGGTCATTTCCAACTCCAAAAGCAGCTGCATTCCTGTCTGCCAACACCGTTCTCAAGTGGCTTGTCGAAAACGGTCACGGACGAACCGCAAAAGGCCATGTCATCCGTGGTCCTAACGCAATTGGCGACGCCCTTGGCGATCACGGACTGGGCCTGCCCCGAATTCACTTGGAGGGCAAGATCCGGTACGCTCTCACCCACGTGGATTCGTCGCAGTTCGAGAAAGTCGAAGGGCAAAAGCTCTTGAACGACCTCACCGCTGAGGAGCGGAGAGTCCTTCCCTACGCATAACCCAACCGGTCCATAGGGTTTCGTGGAAATCCACAGGCAATACAGCCTTGAGTACCAGTGTGCAGTTCTGTCTAGGTCTGTCATTGATTCAGGCTCTCCTCGATTCGGGCGCATAATTGAAGTTCTTTCCGGTATCACCGGGGAAAGGGTGGCGGGTGCCCCCGGCTTTGGTGTAACCTGTCCTTTGGGATCGCGAAGAGGGTAAAAGCGGTCTTCAAAAGTTCGCGTTTCCGCTAGACCCCGCTTGAACCCCTACGGGCAAGGGTCTATTTCCGACAATGCACGGCAGGCGTCCGCAACAATAGACGTGCGCCCGTGAAGATGGCGGCTCAGGAAGGCTCGCCCGTTTTGTGAAAACACGCGAGCCAGCCCAGTGGGAAATGTCATGGGGGCAATGCCCGCTACTTCTTCAACCCTGACAAATAAGCCACCAAGTCTCGGATCTCGTGCTGGGTGAGCACCTGCTGGAACATCTCCGGCATCGCAGAGACGCCGGGGGAGCGGGTGGCGATGTCGGATTTTTGGACGATTTCAACGGGGGCGTTGGGCACGGGCGGGCTGAGGTGCAGCTCGGTGGGGGTTTCTTTGCGCACCATGCCGCCGTGGGTTTTGCCGTCCTTGGTGGTCACCATGGTCATCTCGAAGCCTTGGGCGATCTTGTTGTTGGGGAAGAGCACGGACTCCAAAATGTAATCACGTGGCTGGCGCTTGCCGATGCCATCGAGGATGGGGCCCACCTCGCTGCCTTTGCCTGCGATCTTGTGGCAGCGCACGCACTGCGCGGAGGTGTGCTCAAAGAAGATCTTCTTGCCCGCCTGCGGGTCGCCGCCTTCTTCCAGGAAGGGGAAGGCGGCGGTGGTGCGGGTTTTGGGGAGCGCGTCTAGGTAGGTCTTCAATTTGCCTTGAACTGCCACAGCTTTGCTGGCCTTGGCGGCGTCGATCACATCGAGCTGGAGCCTTGGCGGGACCGTTCCTTTGACGAGGCTGTCGAGCCAGTCACCCAGCAGTGCCTCGGCTTTGTCGCCCTTGATCTGGGCAAGAACACCGAGCGCCTCCGCCTTGGTGTCGCTGTCGCCGTCCTTGAGGGTGCTTGTCAGCATGGTCACGGCTTCAGCCGGATCTGTATGCGGCAGCAGGCGTAGGCTGGCGCGACGCAGCGTGGGCTCGCTGGAAGACTGCGCGGCTTTCAAGGCGGCGGCGATGGCAGTCTTGTCCGGCCATTCACCAATGGCGAGCATGGCGGCGGAGCGGACGCTTGCAGGCTGCTTCGCATCGGCAACGAGGGAGGCAAGCTTGGGCGCGAACGGTTGAGCGCCCAGCGATTGTGCGGCGGCAATGGCAGCGAGCAGGACCTTGACGCGGTCTGGATCGCTGGAGGCGATGCCGCTTGAGAGGCGATCAATGACGGTCTCAAGCAGCGCCGAGCGAACTTTGCTTTGGCGCTTGATTGGACGCGTAATGCCCAGCACCCGGTCCCGCTGCATCGGGTGAGCCATCTCGCCCACAATATCGAGACAATCCACCCGCAGGGCGCCCGCGCCGGGAAGCTTGTCATCGAGCGCCAGTTGGATCAGCCCCGCCACATTGCCGAGACGGCGGCGAGCCTCGATCACGCGCAGCATGAGAGGTTCCACAAGAGGGGAGCCAGCCGCATCAGGAGAAGCGGGCTTGGTGGCGGCCAGAGCTTTGTCACCCTCCGGGATGGGTCCGTCGCTGATCGCCCGGGCCGCTTCGACCACCAGCTTGATGGACAGCGAGGGGTCAAGGAACTGCGTGATGCCAGGCAGCTTGAGCTGGCGCATGGCCAGGAGCACACCCATCTGCACGGGGAAGGGTTCCTTGCGGAAATCCTTGGTAAAGAAGGCCTGGTCATTGATGCCCGCAAGAGCAGTGATGCAGGCGTGACGCAGGTAGGGGTCCTGGTCGTTGTTAGCCTTCAGCAGCTCGACGAGGGCGGGCAAGGCCTCCTTCGCCTTCAGCTTGGCCAGCGCCATCGCGGCGAAGTAACGCACGCGGGCGTTTTCGTCCTTGAGCTTGGTGATAAGCTTCGGCGCGGCTTCAGTCACGTTGTCGTCTCCGAGCATTCTCGCGGTCTGGGAACGCACTTCGGCTTCCTTGTCTTCGAGCAAGGGGAGAAGCGGGGTACACACCTCAGGGGCGTGACGTCCGAGCTGCCCCACACCCCAGATGGCGTGCAGGCGGGCAAGCAAGTTGTCTTTGAGGTCTATCACAGTCTTATGCGCCTCATCCCCGTTGTAGGTCACAGTCAGCGGACCTATGGGGTGAGGTTGCGCGCATCCGATCAGCGTCTTCGCGTCCTTCCGCTTCACCAGTTCGAACTGCGCATCCATGCGCACACGGCGGTCTTCATGGCCCAGCAGCTTCGCCAACTCCGCAGTGTCGCGCTTGTCCATGCCTTCTTCGATGAGCCGCTTGGTTTCCAGGGTCTTGGGGTCGGCGAGCACCGCCGGATCGTACATGCGGAAGATGCGGCCCTTGCCGGTCTTGCTCATGGTTTCGCCCCAGTCGAGGAAATAGATGCTGCCGTCTGGGGCGATGTCGAGGTCCGGGGGATGGATGAAGCGCCCGAAGGGCTTGGATTCGCCGAGGGCAAAGGTCGCGCCCTTTTCGTTGAGCGTGAAGGCGTGGATCTCGCTCTTCGCGTAGCTGCCCTTGCTGTGGCAGAGGAAGAAGTGATGACGGAAGGCGGGCGAAATGCCGGTGCCTGGATCGAACAGAAAGCCGCTGGGGCCGTCGCCAATGTTTGTCACGGGCGGCAGATAGGCGGCGGGACGCACACCCAGATCGGTGTTAGGATTGGGATTCTTCACGCCATTGTAAAAATCCTGGCTGGATCCGAAGGAGACCCATATCTGCTCGGCTTTCCACACCACGCGCTCCTTGCCCAGGGGCGGATGCTGGTAGCCCACGCGCCAGCCGCTGTCACCGTTCTCGACCACGTACACAAGGCGCTCGGTGTCGCCATAATCGAAGTCGTTGTCACCGGTGAAGAGGTTGCCGAAGTCATCAAACGCCAGCTCCTGCGGATTGCGCAGGCCGGTGTGGACCAGTTCCAAACCGGAGCCGTCGGGCTCGCAGCGGAACACCGCGCCGCTGTTAAAGTTCTCGATGCGTTTGCCTTCCTTGGTCACGACGTTGGCGGCGCGGTCGCCGATGCTGAAATACAACCGCCCGTCCGGCCCCATGATCAGGCCATGCATGTCGTGGCCGGTGTAGCCGAAGCGGATGCCGTAGCCGTAGCTGAGCGATTCGCGCGACTTCGCCACGCCCTTGTCATCGGTGCCGCTGAACTTCCACAGGTTGGGAATGATGGTGGCCCACACGTTGTCGCGACGCGCCAACACCCCGGCGGCAATGCCGTCCTCCGGCTTGTTAAAGCCGCCGGCGTAAATGCTGGAGAAATCCGCGTAGCCATGGTGATCGCGGTCTTCGAGCAGGCGGACAAAGTCCTCCTCCTTGCCCAGGTCATCAAACTGCGTGCCGAAAAATTTATGGCAGAGGGTGAGGCGGTCAGCGACCGATTTGGAGGCAAGGTCGTCATCCAAAATAAACATGTAGTTGCGGATGTCCAGCACGCTGGAACCCAGGCGGTGCGTTTCCGCGACGAAGACGCGGCCACGTTCGTCGATGCTCAGCGCCACTGGATTGGCCAGCATGGGCTCGGCGGCCCACAGGTCCACCTTCATGCCCTCGGGCGGCTGGATGTTTTTCAGCACATTGGCCGCCTCTTCGGAGGCAGGGGCAATCACAGGAGTGGCTGTGCGCTCGGCGGGCTGCAGGCCGCCCTTGGAATCGGGCACGCCCACGGGCTTGTCATCAATGGCGAGAACAACGAGCGGCAGGGCGAGAAGAGAGAAAAGGGCGCGGAACATGATGGAGGGGAGGAATCAACGTTCGCGAACGTCTACAATCTATCTATCGCCGCAATCTGAGCCTGAGCGCATTCTTCATTCTGCCAGGAGCACACAAAAATCCTCAACGGCGGCGTTCAAGCAACAGACCGGCTCCCGTCTCTTCGTCGGGAACCGGAGCTCTAATCTTGTCTCAACCGATTCTCATGAACACCAAACACACGACCCTGACGGTCCTGCTCGGACTCGTCGCGCTTGGCGCGCCCACGATCCGCGCCCAGGATTCCACCCCGCCGCCCAAGCCCGCTGCGGAAGTCAAAAAGCCGGACGCGCCTCCAGCGCCTGAATCGGCCAAACCACCCGGCCCCGGACCTTCCGAGGCCAGACCCGCGCCTCAACGCCCGCCCGAGGCGCATCGCGGCCCACCTCCAGGTGGACAAGCACCACAGGGTCACTTTGAAGGCCATCACAGGGGCGTAGGGGAACAGCCCCCACATCCTGAGCAGGGCTTCCGGCGTGGCGGCCCTGATGGCCAGCAGGGCTGGGGAGAAGGGCGTCACCACCACTTCGAAGGACAGGGCGAGGAACACGGCTTCCATCACCACGGTCAGCAGGGCTGGGGAGAAGGGCGCCACCACCACTTCGAAGGACAAGGCGAGGAACACGGCTTCCATCACCACGGTCAGCAGGGCTGGGGAGAAGGACGCCACCAGCGCTTCGAAGGGCGCGGTGAAGAACGCGGCTTCCATCACCGCAGTCAGAAGGGCTGGGGAGAAGGACGTCACCACCACTTCGAAGGACAGGGCGAGGAACA
>CAINXC010000494.1 GCA_903854655.1 uncultured Verrucomicrobiota bacterium
CCTGCTTTTCTTCGGCACCACCTGGGTCTCCGACAGCGCCTTCTTCACCATCTCAAGGCCGCAGACCAGGCGCACGTACGACTCGCCTTCGCCGGTCAGTTTGGCCGTGTCTCCCACGCCGTTGAGGAGTTTCCGCGACAAGTAGAAATGGGGGGTGGACGAAGGCTTGACCCACACCACCTGGGGCACTTCGACGACTTCGCTTCCTGGCTCCGCCTTGATCGGCAGGCCCCAGGCGCTGAAGGTCACCTGCCAGCTCGGGGGGCTCGCCGCAGGGACTGGCGAGGAGCAGAGCCAGGGGTAGTTTTTCACGACCTCCATTTCGGCAATGCCCGGCACGGCGACACGGAAATAGGGCTCGGTCTTCTTGACGAAGTCCGCGACGGAAAGGTTGTGATTCTTGGCATGGGCCAGGTAGAGGGCGGCCAGATCAAGGCCGGTCAGGTTCATGCCATTCCAGTTGCCGTGGTAGTTGGGGCTGCCGCCAGTCATGTCATGGGTTTCGCCAAAATGGCTGGAAAGGAACATGTTCAACTCCGTGTGCGTGTGCGCCCGGCGGCGGTCAATGCCGGCACCGGTGTGCCCCATGATCGCGATCACCGTGCCTGCCTCCACCTTCTGGCCCACCACGCACTTGATCTCGCTGAGGTGCGCATACAGCGAGCAAAACGGTCCCTCGCCCCAGTCGTGCCGCACCACCACGTACTTGCCGTAGTTGCTCTGGCCGGCCACCAGCGAGGCATGAACGACCTCGCCTGCCGCCATGCTGCGCACCTCGTCGGTCGGCTCGTCCCTGGCGTCGCGATGCACCGGCTTGATGTCCAGCCCCTCGTGAAAGCGGGTGTAGATGACCTCGCCGGTCTTCAGCTTCACCGCATCGCGCACAAAGCCAAACTGCCCGCCCTCCCACGGCGTGATCTTCTGCCCCTCCGGCGTCGTGCGATCCACGAACTGGTAGAAATCCTCCGGGTGCCCTTCCAGAAGCCCTTTGTTGTCCGTCGGCAGCACCAGTTCAAGCGCCTGCACACCGCCCCCGCCGAGCACAACGAATAGAAACACCGGCAGGAGGCCACGAATCAAGGCAATCATGGTCCTGGGGGTGGGGGTGCAGTGAGGTGCGTTCATTGACGCGGCAGGGGGATCGGTTGCAAAGGCTGCTCCTGGTTGTTGCCTTCCAGCGGAATCTGCTTCGTCGTCGGCGAGGCGGGCAGGGCGTCCTTTTTGGAGGGCGGAGCGCCCGCAGGCTTGGACGCCTTGCTCTTGGCCTCAACATCCTTGGCCTTTCGCTCGGCTTCCGCCGCCTCCAGCGAGCGCCGCTTCTCAGACCGCGTGCTGGGCACCATTTCCTGGCCCGTGGACACGGATTTGAGCTTGTTGATCGGCGGCCACTTGGCGGACATCAGCTTCACCACATCCTCCGGCACGCCTTCCCAGATCGTCAGAACGCCATCGGACACGGGCCGGTCGATGGTCAGGTAGTCCACCGGCTTGCCGTTCACCACAGCCAGAATCACATCGCCCGTATGCGTGCGGGTCAGCAGGTCCAGCGAGTTCGTGCCGCGGAAATCCAGGCGCAGGGTGACGCCAAAGCCATTGCCATTCGACGCGGGGAAGGACTGGAAGGCCGCCACGTTCTCCTGCGTGACCTCCGGCACCCGCCTGAAGAACGTTTCGCCATCATGCCCTGGGAGCGGGTAGCGGAAGATGCTGCGCGGCGATTCAGTTCCCGCCCCCTGCGCGTGAAACGACACGAGGAACTTGGGCTTCTTGTTGAGTGATTCGAACTGGCCGCAACTGCTGAGGCAAGCAGCCATGCACACGGCGAACAGACAGGAAAGAATGCGAATCATGGGCCCATCAAAACAGAGTCTCGGACAAAAAGCAAACCTTCGGTTCCCTCATGCCCATTCAATAACAGGCAGCCGGGATTGCTTGAAACCCTCCGCCCCACACGCTACACCTCCCGCCCCGCGCGCATGACCCCTGGCTTCCTCATCTCATTCGAAGGCTCTGAAGGCTGCGGGAAATCCACGCAAATTCAGCGCCTGCGCGCGCGCTTCGAAGCCCTGGGCCGCACCGTCGAGATTCTGCGCGAGCCGGGCGGCACCGTCGTTGGCGAGCACATCCGCCACCTGCTCCAGCACACGCCGGAGGTGACGAACCTGACCCCGGAGGCCGAGCTGCTGCTCTTCGCCGCCAGCCGGGCCCAGCTTGTGCGGGAGAAAATCCGGCCCATGCTGGAGGCCGGCCACGTCGTCGTGCTCGACCGCTTCCTGGATTCCACCACCGTCTATCAAGGCATCGCGCGCGGCCTGCCGCTGGAAAGCGTGTATGCCATCACTCGTTTCGCCGTGGGAGGCACCCTACCCCACCTCACCCTCGTGCTCGACATGAGCGCAGAGGCGGCCTGGCAGCGCATCCAGGCCACCGGCCGCGAGCTGGACCGGATGGAGAGCCAGCCGCTGGAATTCTTCGATAAAGTGCGCCAGGGCTACCTGCATCTGGCGGTGGAACAGCCGGACCGCATGGTCGTGCTCGACGCGGCGCAAACCCCCGAGGCCGTCGAGGCCCAGATCTGGAAACTCGTAGAGGAACGCTGCCATGCCCTTCAAAGCTGAACACGGACTCCAGCTCATGCAGCGGGCAATGCGGCTCAACCGCCTCGCCCACGCCTACCTGATCAGCGGCCCCCAGGAGGCGGACCGCGAAGGCTTTGCCACCCAGGTGCTCAACCTCATCGCCGGCGGCCGCTGCAAAACCCTGGATGACTGGGCCCACCAGGGCTACCCCATCATCAGCCCCGAGAGCAAGAGCCGCCGTATCACCATCGAAACCATGCGCGAGATGGAGCGCATGATCCATCTCAAGGCGGGCCCCAGCGGCCACAAGTTCGGCGTCATTGTGGATGCCGAGCGCATGACACAGCAGGCCCAGAACGCCTTCCTCAAGACCTTGGAGGAGCCCCCTCCCGGCACTGTGCTCCTGCTGCTCACCGGCAAGCCGCAGGAGTTGCTGCCCACCATTCTTTCCCGCGTGATTGAAATGCCGCTGCTGCCGGAGGCGGGCGCCCGCAAGTTCAGCGAGCACGAGCTCAAGCTGCTCGCCCTTCTGGAGCGCCACTCCAAGCTCACCAGCAGCTCCATGGCCATCGCCCTGGGCTTGAAGGCCGGCTTCGAGGAAGTGCTCGATGGCGTGCGCGGCGACATCGAGGAGGACGCCGGAGACGATTTCGAGCGCGAAAAGGAACTGTACGGCAAGACCACCGACAGCTCCGCCTACCTGAAGAACCGCGAGGAGCACATGAAGGCGCTGATCGAGGCCACCTACCTCCAGCAGCGCGACGCCATGCTCGACCTGCTGCTCGCCTGGATGGGCGACATCGTGCGCCACAAGGTGGGCGCCGAGTACTTCGATTTGCAGGCCTACACCCACGCCACCCAGCGCTCCGCCGAGCGCTGGACCATCGACGAAGCCTCCCGCCGCCTGCGCACCCTGCGCAAGCTCGAACAGCACCTGCACACCAACGTCAGCGAAAACCTCGCGCTGGAGGTGGGGTTCATCGAGGCGTTTGGGTGAATGATTTTGCATGCACCGCACCCTCCTTGGTCCACTCGCATTGTTTTTCTTGTTCGCCGGCTCGGTCGAGACCGGCAAATGGACCGTAGGATGGTTGGAAAGCCGGGACCTCGATCAAAAAGGTCTGGAGGCCAAGGCTCAGGTCATCGACAAGTTCATCGGTGGCAGGAGCAGCGGGAGGCGTCAGGGACCCGACACCTTCTGGCTCATCGTACGCTTCGTTCCCGATGGAGCGGAGAGCCTGGAAACCAATATCCGGGTCCCCAAGCCCCGTTTTGACGCCCAGGCCGTTCCAGAATCGAACGTGGTGGTTCGTTACCTTCCGAACCACCCGAACGTGGCCTTTGTGGAAGGAGCAAGGCTGCCCCTTCAAAGCATTTTTATTGGGCCTGGCGCTTTGCTCGCAGGACTCGCGGCCGGAGCTGGATGGCTCTGGCGCAGATCGAAGGGCCTGCCACCAGCTTGAGCACGAATGCCGTCGCTGGCGTCGAACCTCCTGGCATTCGGATCAATACCCCAGCCACGAACTGAGCCACTTCTCCGCCTGCGCCACGGTCATGCCTTTGCGCTTCGCGTAGTCCTCAATCTGGTCCTTGCCCAGATCCGTCGAGATGCCGAAGTAGCGCGCTTCTGGATGATTGAAGTAGAAGCCGCTGACAGACGCACCAGGGTGCATGGCGCAGCTTTCGGTGAGTTCGCAGCCGGTAAGCTCGGTGGCGTTGAGCAGCTTGAACAGCGGAGGCTTTTCCGTGTGGTCCGGCTGCGCTGGGTAGCCTGGAGCGGGGCGGATGCCGCGATACTTCTCCCGGATGAGCTCGTCGTTCGTCAGGTCGCCGGGCTTCTCGATGCCGCACTGGAAGCGCGCCTGCTGGTGCAGCCACTCGGCGAAGGCTTCGGCGAAGCGGTCGGCCAAAGCTTTGACGATGATGCTGGAATACGGATCGTTCGCGGCATCGAACTCCTTCGCGAACTCATCGCCGCCATGGATGGTGACCACAAAGCCGCCGAGATAGTCGAGACGCCCGCTGTCGCGCGGCGCAATGAAGTCGGCCAGCGCGTAGTTCGGCGTGTCCTTCTTGATCTGCTGCTGGCGCAGGCTGTGGAAGGTCTCCAGCGTGCTGCTGCGGTCGTCGCTGCTGTAAACCTCGATGTCGTCGCCCACGCTGTTGGCCAGGAAGAAGCCCACGACGCCCTTCGGAGTGAAGCGCTTTTCAGCGATGATGCGGTCTAACAGGCGGTTGGCATCCTTATAGAGCTTGCCGGCCTCCTCCTCGGCGCCGGCCTTCTTCTCGGCATCGTCCCAGGCGCTGGAGAAGCGGCCCTCGTCGGACTTCCAGCGGCCGCGCAGCTCCCAGGTGTGGAAGAAGGGCGACCAGTCGATGTAGCGGCGCAGCTCTTCCAGGCTCACCTCAATGTTGCCCCCGCCCTGGGCGGCCTTCACGCCGGTGAAGGAAGGCGTGGCGATCTCCACGGAACTCCAGTCGCAGGTGAACTTGTTTGCCCGCGCATCCGCAATGCTGAGGATGTCGCGCGCCTTCTTCTGGCCGTACTTGGCGCGCATCTCGATGTGGCGCTGCTCATTGGCCGCGACAAACGCCGCGCGGTTCTCCTCGCTGATGAGCGAGGTGGTCACCGGCACGCTGCGTGAGGCATCCAGCACATGCACCACGCTGCCGCTGGGATAATGGGGCGCGATCTTGATGGCGGTGTGAGCGGCGCTGGTGGTGGCGCCGCCGATGAGCAGCGGCGTCTTGAAGCCGAGCCGCTCCATCTCGCTGGCCACGTGCATCATTTCATCCAGTGAAGGTGTGATGAGCCCGCTGAGGCCGATCACATCCGCGCCGATCTCAACGGCCTTGTCCAGGATCTTCTGGCAGGACACCATCACGCCCAGGTCCGTCACTTCGAAGCCGTTGCAGGACAGCACCACGCCGACGATGTTCTTGCCGATGTCATGCACGTCGCCCTTGACGGTGGCGATGACGAATTTGCCTCCGCCCTGCTTGGCGGCCTCAGCGGGAATCAAATCAGCGGCCATCAGTTCGGGATGTTTCTCGGTGGAGCGGGAGGTGACGCCATGGCGCGCCAGCAAGGCGGCTTCATGACCCAGGTGCTTCGCCAGCCAGACCAGGAAGGCTTCGGCAGGTGCCAGGGTGGCGTGCTGCCAGAGCTGACGCATCTTCTCCGAAGCGGCGGACTCTGCGGAAAGCTGCTGCACGTTCTCAACGCTGAGGGCGGCACCGAATTTGACCTCATACCGTTTCGCCGTGTATTCCAGGTCCGAGGCCAGCTCGGCAGCGAACTTCACCTCAAGCTGGCGCTCATCGACAGACAGGGCCGGATAGGGTGTGTAGCTGAAACCCTCGGCCAGCGAGACCTCACCGCCTGTTTTGAGGACGTTCACCGTGAGTTCAGCAGCCTTGATCAAGAGCTCGCGCTCCTTGGCCTTGCGCGCTTTCTCGGCCTCCATGTAAGGCATCAGCACGGCCACGCTCTGCTTCATCACACGCGCGCTTTTCACCACCTGAGGCAGGAACATCTTGCCCTCGCCGAAGAGGTCGCCCACCACGGCCATGCCGTCCATGAGCGGGCCTTCGATCACCTTCAGCGGCACGACGTACTTTTTCAACGCCTCCTCGGTGTCGGGAATGATGAAGTCCGTGATGCCGCGCAGCAGCGCGTGCTCCAGGCGCTTCTCCACGCCCACTTCGCGCCAGGCGAGGTCGGCCTCGATCTTCTTGCCGCCGCCCAGCCCCTTGAACTGCTCGGCGAAGTCCACCAGGATTTCCGTGGCGTCGGGACGGCGGTTGAGCAGCACGTCCTCCACCTTCTCCAGCATGTCCTTTGGGATGTCTTCATACACCTCCAGCATGCCGGCGTTGACGATGCCCATGTCCATGCCCGCCTTGATGGCGTGGTACAGGAAGGCGCTGTGCATGGCCTCGCGCACCTTGTTGTTGCCGCGGAAGCTGAAGCTGATGTTGCTCACCCCGCCGCTCACCTTCGCGCCCGGAAGGTTCTGCTTGATCCAGCGCGTGGCGTTGATGAAATCC
>CAINXC010000495.1 GCA_903854655.1 uncultured Verrucomicrobiota bacterium
GCTTCCGTGGCTGCCGTGGTTCCTCCGGTTGCGCCCGCTCCTGCGGCCCCGGCTGCTCCAGCCCCTGCGCCTATTGCTCCGGTAGTGCCGGCTGCGGCGTAAGCAATTACTTGCACGGACCAGGAACCCCTCGGAGCGATCCGGGGGGTTCTCTATTTCAGAGATGATCGAGTCGATAATTTGAAATAGGTCCGCTGAGAAAACTCGTGAGCTTTTCCCGTTGGTCTTATTCCTCGTTCCGAGACCTCCTTGGAACGAGGGGCATGCAAAAAAGCGAGCCTCAGCTACCCGTACTGCCCGCAAAATTGTGCTTTTCGGCGCAACGCCGAGATCATTCCGATGCCGTTTATTATTGGCTTTAGCCCCGTAGTTGTACAGGTAATTGTACAGCTTGTCTTTTGTTCCCACCAAATTCGCGCATAAGGGCTTGAATTTATTGGTGGGCCGAGCAGGACTCGAACCTGCAACCAGACCGTTATGAGCGTGTACACCCGCACCTAACCCATTGATTTTATTACATTCTGTTACCCTATTTTGCAGTTAACTGCACCGGCATTCAGGGGGTAGCAGTCAGGAAACCGTCAGGCAAGATTGGCCATCTTCTTCCTCACTCCGGGGCTCCTGAAAGCATCGACCATTTCGATTTGGTAGTCGGGGTGGTGCTTGGCATAGGTGGCTTCCAGCACCTGGGCCGACATGCCCAGATATCCCGCCGCCTTCCACACTGAGTGCCCGTCATCCATGAGCCAGGTGGCTGCCGTATGCCGGAGGGTGTGCGGGGTGACGTGCTTGCCGAGGTTGGCCTTCCTGACGGCCGCCTCGAACCCCGTGCTAACAGACTCGACCGCGCGACCATTCCACTCGATCACCGCGTCCTTTGATATGCCGAGACGCTTCCACCGCTCCAGATGGAACATGAGTCGGGAAGGCAGGCGAGCTGGCGTCTGAAGTTTCTTGGTCAACTTGCGTCCGACGCGGTGCCGGTTGAAGACGCCCTTCTCCATGTCGATCCAGCCCCGGTCTGGCTGCTCGCTGAACGAGGCCCCGCAGATCGCGTTGTGGCGGGTGCCGGTGTACACGCCGACGAGCATAAACCTGGCGATGTGCTTGCCGGTACGCTTGCGGGTGGCGGTCTTGTCGTCGCTGGGCTCGCCGTCGTGGGTTCGCTTCTGGACCTCCTTCATGGTCCATGCCGCCCAGACTGCCCTGGCTACCTCCGAGCGTGTCAGGAACACCGCCCGTGGACTGCCCTTCTCGGGAAGCCACACGTCTATCTGGCGGTCGCAGAGACCTTCCTTGAAATGGTAGCGCACTGCGGCGCGCAGGTCCTCCAGCTCGCGGCGCACGCCTTGCGGGGTCACCTTGCGGGCGGGCTTGCCAGTCTTCTCTGGCCTCGCTTGCCTGTAGTCCTGGTTGACCCGGTAGGCGACGTAATCCCTGGCCGCCTTCCCGTTGATCTGCGAAAGCATCTTGTCGCCCCACCATTCCAGCAGGATGACGACCCGCCCCGCCATCTTCTTGGCGCTCACGATCGCGTCCTTCTTGTCTGTCATGTAGAGGTTCAGCACGTCGGCCACCGGGATGCTGGCCGGGTCCTTGGCCCCGTCGCGCGGGACCGTGTGCTTGCAGGTCAGGTATTCGTTTAGCTTGCGCTCAGCGCCTTCGCGGTCTTCAAGGCCGCAGCCAGTGCTGTGTTTTTTGTCCCCATCGCGGATGACCCATCGGCCACGGGTTTTGAGGGTGCCGTCGGGACGAAGGCTGTCTTTTTCCCAGGCAATATGGGGTCCTTTGGCGAGACGCGGCATCGGTCTACCCACTCCTTGAGGGCGCGCTGCGTGACGAAATGCTTGTTGGCCAGTACGCTGTGA
>CAINXC010000496.1 GCA_903854655.1 uncultured Verrucomicrobiota bacterium
CCGCTGGCGAGCAGCTGCTTCATCGGGTTGATCGGGCGGTCGAAGCTGCCCTGCGGGTCGGTCTTCGATTTGCGGTTGAGCGGCGTCGTGGGGCTGGTCTGGTTCTTCGTGAGGCCGTACACGAAGTTGTCCATGATCACGTAGGTGAGCTTGATGTTCTTGCGCGCCGCGTGATTGAGGTGGTTGCCGCCGATGGAGAAGCCGTCGCCATCGCCGCCAAAAACGAAAACATGCACATCCGGGCGGCTGAGCGAGATGCCCGTGGCCAGCGGCAGCGCACGGCCGTGAATGAAGTGAATGCCGTGGCTGTTGACGAAATACGGGAAGCGCGAGGAGCAGCCGATGCCTGCCACACAGACGATCTTCTCGTGCGGGTACTGGAGCTTTTCCAGCACCTTGTAAAAGGCGGCCAGCACGGCAAAATCACCACAGCCAGGACACCAGGTGGGGTGGTCGGCGGTGAGGATTTTCTTGGTGAGCTTCTCAGCAGGGGCGGGAGAGGCGGGCGCGGCTTCGGCGAGGGCGGCAGACATGATGGTTGGAAATGAGGAATCGAGTTTACAAGATTGGCACATAACGGTCAATCAGGGAATGGAGTTTCAAAAAAGGGAACTGCAAATCTCAGACCGCTCCCGCCCCCATCATCGCCTCCAGTCGTTTCACACTCACCGGCTGCGCGGTGCCCAGTTCCTGCGCAAACACCTGCACCCGGTACTCCTCCAGCATCCAGCGGAAGGCCTCGTGCTGGGCTCTGGGCACGTAGGCCTCCCAGCCGTTGAAGTCGGCAATCTGCTGCGCCTTGTCGGCGTCCTTGGCGGGGTTGAGCGAGGCGCGTTCGGCGCGCACCTGGATGGCCTTCAAATAGCGCGGCAGATGCTGCAACTGGGCATGGGGCGTGCGCGACAGCAGATCGAGCGGGACCAGGCGTTGCACGTCCTGAACAAGGCCCGGATAGGGCTTGGGCAGGGCGAGGATCTTCTGCTTCAGCTCGTGCACCTGGGCGCTCAGGGTCTTGACGCGATGGGTGAGGCCGGGCAGTTCCTTGCGAACACTTTCGCAGAGTGCGTTGAAGCGTTTTTCCGTCAATGGCAGCAAGGGCTGGAGACGCAACGAGTGGCGGAGGATATGCTCGTGAGCGCTTTGCTGAAGATGCTCCACACTGCCCATGGGCGCGGCGGAGGGTGCTGCAGGCAGGCTCAGTTGCGAGAGCGCGGCCTGGAAATTGCCCGCCAGCTTGGCAGGCGAGGCGCCGAGAGTGCGAAGCTCTTTCCACAGCCAGGCGATGTCCTTGGCCAGGGCGTGCTCCGCCAGCTTGCGCACGGCGGCGGGGGTGGCGGATTCAGCATCGGCGGCGTTGCGGAACAGGCGCACATCCACCTCGCCATCGCGCAGCGCCAGCCCCAGATAGCCAGGCACCGGCACGCCGCCGATCACTTCCGTGACAATGGATTCCGGCAGGTCGCCAAAGGACCAGGTTCGCAAGGCGTAGCGCTCGACCCGGCGCGCGGCGTTGTCCCAGGCATCGGACTTCAGGTCCTGCTTCTGCACGCTGGCGCGGATCACCGCGAGATCGCGGCCCGAGGCCACGGTGTTCTTCTTCTGGTCGAACACCTCCACGCGCGGCTGCAAATGCGGTGGCAGGCTCTGCGGCGGCCAGTCCTCCGCCTTCACAGGCACGCCATAGTGCTGGCTGATGAAGGTGGCGAGAGCGGCGAGAAATTCGGAACGACCAGGATTGAAATGGGCGGCAATCTCGATGGCCTTCGGGTCAATCGGCATCAACTCACGGCGGATGGCGCGCGGCAACGCCCGCAACAGGACGTTGGCCAGCTCCTCGCGCATACCCGGCACCATCCACTGCACCTGGCCGGAGGTGAGATGTTCGGCGAGCTGCACCGGCACGCGGACGGTCACGCCGTCATGCTCCTCGCCGGGCCGGTAGTTGTAAGTCAGCGGCAGCACCGAGTTGCCCACCGACACCTGGTCGGGGAACAGCGCGAGGTCGCAGGACAGGTCGTCGCCGCTGGTGAGGTCTTCCTCCTTGGCGCAAAGGAAATCAGCCTGCATGCCGATGCGCTCGTTCACCAGCTTGTTCAAGTCATGCACCGACGAGACGTTCTTGATCCTCGCTTCGTAGAAGCGGAACAGCATCTCCTCAATGGTGTACAGGCGGCTGCTGCGCACACGGCTGAGCATGGTCTCGATCTTCTCGCGCAGCTTGTTGTTATGCTGATAGAAGCGCTGCGGAATGAGAGAGTCCAAATTGTCGATGAGCGCGCCGCGTATGAAGATCTGCGTGGCGCCCACCGGGTCCACCTTGCCGAAGTCAATGGAGCCGCGCTTCACCTCCAGGCCATGAATGATGCTGCGCTGGGTGACCAGCACGCGCTGCGCCTTCACATTCCACTGCGGCTCGCTGTACTTGTACTGGCAGAGGTGCGCCCCCAGCTCGGCGATCCACTGCGGGTCCACCCGCGCCACCATGCGGGCGAAAAGCTGCGAGGTCTGCACAATCTCGCCCGCCACGATCCACAGCGGCTGCTTGCTCTTGTCCTGGCCGGGCTTGCCGGGGTTGTTCTTCTCGCGCCGCTCGTACAGGTTCGAGCCGGGAAAAATCATCACCTGGCGGTTGCCGCCCGCCTTGTAAGCGTTGCGCTCCTCGCGCATCGCGATGTGGCCAAGCTGGCCCGCGAGAATGCAGCGATGGATGGCGTCATCGTTGCTGGAGACCGCCTCCTGTTTGGCCGCAGGCGGCGGGCGGTTGTGGGCCTGGCGCGGATCTTGAGGTGCGGGCGCAGGCTTTGGATGCTCAATGAGCGCTGGCGGAAGATCACGCAGATCGCGATCAAAGGCATCGCACAACTGCTTCCACACGTCGCGCCATTCCTGCATGCGGGTGAAGGAGAGGAAACTGCTTTTGTAGAACTTGCGCAGCCCGTTGCGCGAGCCGCCCGAATTCTCCGGCACGGCCTGCCAGATCTTCAGCAGCGAAAGGAAATCGGAGGTGGGCGCGGCGAAAGCCTTGTGCGCGGCGGCGGCCATCTCCTTCTTCTCTTCGGGCCGCTCGCGTGGATCGGGAATGCTCAGCCCGGCGGCGATGATCAGCATCTCCGGCAGCGCCTTCTCCTCACGCGCCTGCAGCAGCATGCGGCCCAGCGTGGGGTCGAGCGGCAGCTTGGCGAGTTCGCGGCCCAGCGGCGTCAGTTCGTGCGTGTCAGTCAGCGAACCCAGTTCGTGCAGCAAATCATAGCCCGCCCGAATGGACGCGCTCGCCGGTGGATTGAGGAAGGGAAACACTTCGATTTCCCCGAGCTTGAAAGCCTTCATGCGCAGGATGACCTCCGCAAGGTTCGCGCGCTGGATCTCCGGCATGGTGAAGCGGTCGCGTTTGTCGAAATCCTCCTGCGAGTAGAGCCGGATGC
Source organism: uncultured Verrucomicrobiota bacterium (assembly GCA_903854655.1). Classification (GTDB taxonomy): domain Bacteria; phylum Verrucomicrobiota; class Verrucomicrobiia; order Verrucomicrobiales; family Verrucomicrobiaceae; genus CAINXC01. The sequence continues at coordinate 3,423 of CAINXC010000496.1, forward strand.
AAACGCCGTCCTGCACGCGGCCAGCGCGCCCGGCGCGTTGGTTGGCGCTGCTTTGCGACACGGCCTCGACCGGCAGGCGCTTCGTGCGAGTGCGCGGGTTGTAACGGCTGATGCGCGCCAGTCCCGTATCAACCACGTAGCGCACACGGGGAATGGTGATGGAGGTTTCGGCCACGTTCGTGGCGATCACCACGCGCCGCTTCGCGCCCGGTTGGAAGATGCGCTGCTGCTCCGCCGAGGCCATGCGCCCAAACAGCGCCAGCACTTCGAAGGACTTGCCCAGCCGCCCGTCCAGGATGTCGCGCGTGTCGCGGATGTCGCGCTCCGTGGGCATAAACACCAGCACATCGCCGCTGTCGGTCTCGATCAAGGCATCCTCGACCGCGCCGATGACAGCATCAATGTAACCGTAGTCCTCGTCCTGCGATTCGATCGGTGCGTAACGGATGTCCACTGGGTACAAACGGCCCGACACCTCGATGATCGGCGCACCGCCAAAGGCTTGCGAAAAGGCTTCGGTGTCAATCGTGGCCGAAGTCACAATCAGCTTCAAATCCGGCCGCTGCTTCAGCAGCCCCACCAAGTAGCCCAGCAGGAAGTCAATGTTCAGCGAGCGCTCATGCGCCTCATCCAAAATCAGAAGCGAGTAGGCCCGCAGCATGGGATCGCTTTGGATCTCCGCCAGCAGGATGCCATCGGTCATGAACTTGACACGAGTGTCACGGTTCGTGTCATCGCTGAAGCGCATCTTGCACCCCACCTCGCGGCCCCACTGGACGTTGAGCTCTTCCGCCACGCGCTTCGAAACGCTCATCGCCGCCACGCGCCGTGGCTGCGTGCAGCCAATCTTGCCGCGAGCATCCGGCAAAGCCTCCAGGCACATCTTCGGCAACTGCGTCGTCTTCCCCGACCCCGTCTCCCCCGCCAGAATAAGCACCTGGTGGTCGCGAATGGCCGCGACAATTTCTTCACGGCGGGCCGTGATGGGCAGATCTGAAGGATAGCGGATGTTGAGCATGAGCAGCGCGCCTCGGCAGCAGAGCGCAAGGGGCGGGTGCTGTGCCACAGATTGGGGGCGGGCTCAACTGGGATGAAGGGAATGCCAGGACTGGTGCCGACGCACGGGGTCCTTGCTTCAAGCCAAACGCAGAGCGAGGCGGTCTTCGCCGTTCAATTGCAGCACCTCCACTGTCGTGCGACCAATTCGTCCTGATGCAACTGGCAGTATTCGCACCGGTGGCATGCTCTTTCGCGCACAAGGTGGCGATCCGCCGCCTTCACGCGTTGCCTGTCGATTTCATTTGCTGCGCTTCACGCCTGAGCACGGCGATGAACTTGTTGGCACGCACATAGCCTTCATACTCCGCAAGCTCCTCTGCTGTGAGATCTCCCTCCGTCGATTTTGCAGCCAGTTCTTCGATCCGCTCGCGGAGATGCTTGTCCGGCTTGGTGGCGAGCAATGCGTCCTCCTTGCCCGGAAGGAGCAATTGCAGCACGGGAATGACACCGCGATGAAATGCCGTCTGAGTACTCATGAGCTGATCTTACCAAGAGGTGCGCGACGTCGCAAGCATGAGCTGCGCCCCCTCTTCCAGTGCGGCGGCATGGATCAAGGCGAATCAGCAATGGAGGCACGAAATGACAGGCACCCCGGCCATCCAAGCCCCCTACCCTTCCGCCAGTTGCCCGGCCCAGGCGATGGCCCGCAGCATGCCCGTGGCTTTGTTGACCGTCTCGCGGTACTCCGATGTCGGGTCGGAATCGGCGACGATGCCGGCCCCGGCCTGGACATAGGCCTTGCCGTCCTTCAGGACGCAGGTGCGCAGGGCGATGCAACTGTCGAGATTGCCATCGAAGCCGAAGTAGCCCACCGCTCCGGCGTAGGCGCAGCGCTTGTTCTTCTCCAGGCTGTTGATGATCTCCATGGCCCGCACCTTCGGCGAGCCGCTGACAGTGCCGGCGGGGAAGGTGGCGCGCATGACATCATAGGCGCTGTGATCGGGCGAAAGCTGCCCGTCCACGTTCGAGACGATGTGCATCACGTGCGAGTAGCGCTCGATCACCATCAGGTCGCTCACGCGCACGGTGCCGTACTTGGAGACGCGGCCCACATCGTTGCGGGCGAGATCCACGAGCAGGATGTGCTCGGAGCGCTCCTTGGGATCGGCGAGCAGTTCCTCGGCCAGCGCATTGTCTTCCTCCGGGGTCTTGCCCCTCCAGCGCGTGCCGGCGATGGGGCGGATGTCGATGCGGCCTTCCAGGCACTTCACATGCACCTCCGGCGAGCTGCCCACCAGCGAGAACCCCTGCGGGAACTGTATGCAGAACATGTAGGGCGAGGGGTTCACATGGCGCAGCGCCCGGTACAGATCCATGGGCGAGCCGGTGTAGTCCGCCTCGAAACGCTGCGAGGGCACGAACTGGAAGATGTCGCCCGCCTTGATGAACTCCTTGCCCTGGCGCACCATCTCCTCGTACTCGGCCTGGGTGGTGTTGCCGCGCAAAGGCGGCAGCTCGGTGCCGCCATCGGGAGGGAAGGCCTGCAAGGGCTTCACCGCGAGCGGCTGCGAAAGCTTGTCCATCACGCCCTGGATCTGCGCCTGCGCCCAGTCATAGGCGGCCTGGGTGCTCGCGTGCTCATCCATGAACACATTGGCCACGATGCTGAGCTTGCGATGCTTGTGATCAAAAATCAGCACCGTGTCGGTGATGAAGAACACCATGTCCGGCAGCCCCAGCGCATCGGGGGGCGGAGGCGGCAGCGTGGGCTCGAAAAAGCGCACCATGTCATAGGCCAGGTAGCCCACCGCGCCGCCGCTGAAGACGCCGGGCTTGGTGCCATCCGGCAGCCGGCACTTGGCCATGAGCTGCTCCAGTTCAGTGAGGGGATCAGCTTCCGCCACGTAGCTGCGCGTGCTGCCGCGCTCTTCGATGGTGATGTCCTTGCCTCGCGCCGTGAAGATCAACCGTGGCGAGCTGCCCAGCAGCGAATACCGGCCCGAGGCGCTGGTCATCTCCGCTGATTCAAACAGGAAGCCGCAGCGACCGTCGTGGATCTTCTGGAAGGCCGAGAGCGGCGTCTCATAATCGGCGGCAAGCTCCGCCGTCACCGACACGAGATTGCCCTTCGCCGCGAGCGCGGAAAAGGCATCGAAGGAAGGCTGCAGGAAACGGGAGAGCATGAGGGCGGCAAAGGTGCATGGCTTTGCGCTCCCGGCAATGCGGTTGTTCGTTTTCCCATCCGGGTTTCAAGCCACGGCAGGAAGCTTCCACGGATCGCGCATCGGCCGCATCAGCATCGCGTTGGCCTCCTCATTCCCCTCGAAGCGCTCGGCCTTGGGGTCGAACGTCAGCGGCTTTTTGAGGGCGGCGGCAATGGTGCCAAGGTGGCAGACCGTCGCGGTGCGCTGGGCGATGGCGGCCGGGGCGGCCACCTGCCCCCTGGAAAGCACCGCGTCGATGAAGTTCGCGTGGTGGTTCTTCGACTGGTACAGATGTACGTCGCTGTCCTTCAACTGAACCCGCAGGATGCTGGGTGAACTGGCCTGGAGCGTCAGGTTTTCGGTCAGAATCCAGCCTTCGCTGCCGATGAATTTCGTCCCCCACTCCTTGGCGTCCGCCGTGCTGAACATGTTCATGACCACCCCGTTGGCGTAGCGGTAGCGGATGTTAAACTGCTCCGGAGCGTCATAAATCCCCTTGTCACGGCGCTTCACTCCCGTGGCCTCCACTTCCACGGGCGCGGTGTCGTCCATGCCAGCGCCCCACTGGGCCACATCCAGGAAGTGCGCCCCCCAGTCGGTGATGTAGCCCGGTGCGTAATCGTTGACCCAGCGGAAATTGAAGTGGCAGCGCGCGGCTGTGTAGGGCCGATCCGGCGCCGGTCCCTGCCACATGGCATAGTCGAAGCCCGCCGGAATCGGCTCCGGTGCCTCCAGGCCCGTGTAGCCGCCGTTGATCTTGAAGGCGGCGGGCACGCCCACCTTGATCTCCTTGAGCTGGCCGATGTAACCATTGCGCACCCATTCACAGGCCATGCGCACCTTCATCCCGGAGCGGCGCCAAGTGCCGGCCTGGAGGATGCGCTTGTTGGCTTCCACTGCGTGGCAGATCGCACGGCCCTCCGCAATGCTGGCCGCCAGCGGCTTCTCCGAGTAGAGGTCCTTGCCTGCATTCGCCGCAGCAATGGCCACGTTGGAATGCCAGAAATCCGGCGTGGCATTCATCACCGCGTCCACGTCCTTGCGGGCCAGCACCTCGCGAAAATCATTGTACGTGTCGCCCTTCCCCAGCTTCGCCAGGGCTGCGGCAGTCTCCCGGTGCTTCGCATCCACATCGCACAGCGCCACCACCTGCACCCGCTCATCCGTGAGGAAGGCCTTCATGTTCGAGGTCCCCTGCCCTCCCAGGCCAATGCACGCCAGCCGTATTTTGCTGTTGGGAGCCGTCGCCCCGGCCCACCCGAGAACACCCGGCGACAAGATCAGCGGAGCAGCAGCGCGAAGGAAGGTACGGCGGGTGGTGTTCATGGTGGCAGACAAAACCAACGCGCTTGGCGAGGCGGATTACTCACGGCAAGCCACAATCACAGCTTGCCGTTCCCGGATGAACCATGGGGACACCTCTCAAAAAGTAGCCGCGCTTGCAACGACGAGTCAAGCAGAGCCAGGAGACCCGGCACCTTCCAAGCTCATGACTCAGCCCTGAGCGCGAAGCGCTGTGGACTGCGTGGCGCTTGCGACCGCTGTTGACCAGCCAGCTTGCTGGCGTCGGAGGTCCTCAAAGCCATGTCCTCGACCAAGAACCTCTTCAAGTGCCCGTTCACGCCAGCGGGCTGGCTTCCGATAGCGGCAGCAAGCTGCACGCAGTCCACGGCGCTCCGCGCGATGATTGCGAACCGTTCCTTGCCGGGCGTCGTGACGGTGGGCTGAATTCGCAGCGGCAGAGGAGCGCCGACACTCCTGTCGGTCATCGAGGGCCATGCGGCGCAGCCGCGATTGTTTCAGGAAGCGATGCAAAGGCTGCGCAATCGTCACCGGGATTCAGGCGGCTGCGCCGCAGACTTGTTGATGACCGAAAGGAGTCGTCGGCGCTCCCCTTCCATCGCCAAAGACAGGCCCGCATTTGGCCGCCCCAATCCAGCCTCAAAAAACCCTACAGCTTCTCCGGCTGCTGCAACAACTGGCCCACCCTGGCCAGCAGCCTTCCGGCACCGCCGCCATCGAGGATGCGGTGGTCGAAGCTCAGGGTCAGCTCGGCCATGGTGACGGGAATGAACTGGTTCACCTCGTCGCTCCACACGGGGCTCTTGGTGCCGGCACCGAGGCCCAGCACGAGGTTCTGCTCGGGCAGAGGGATCGGCGTGGCCCAGACGATGCCGAAGGTGCCAAAGTTGGTCACGGTGGCGATGCCAGGGCGGCTGGAATCTTTGGGCAGGCGGCGGTTGCGGGCCTGGTCCACCAGCTTGTTGTAGCGATCTACAATGGTGGCGAGAGGTGTCTTGTCCACCTCGCGAAGGGTGGGCACCAAGACGCCATCGTCCACTTCCACGGCAAAGCCGATGTCGATGGCCAGGGGATGGACGATGCGGGTTCCCACCAGACGACCGGCCATGGCGGTGTTTTCAGACAGGGCGATGGCCAGCGCACGGATCGCGTACAGGGCGGGACCGGGTTTCGGATTCGCCCTCTTGCGGTGCGCCAGCATGGGATCGAGCACCACCGAGGCGCCCACCGTGGCAAGCGGGCGCGTGCAACTGCGCCGCATGGCATCCGCCACCGCCATGCGCATGGGCGAGGCCGGTGTCATGCGATGCTGCTCCAGGCTGCGCAGGAACTGCTCAAAATCTTCCACCGTGACACGACCGCCGGAACCCGTGCCGGCCACACCGGCGAGGTCCGCCGCGTTCAGGCCCAGCTCGGCCATGCGGGCGCGCATGCGCGGCGAGATGTAGCTGGCTCCGGCAGCCCCGGCAGGCACCGGCAGGCCGCCCACCACGGGCTCCACGGTGGGCTGTCTTTGATAAATGGTGTCCGCGTCGTTCACGGCAAAGTGAACCCCCGCTTTGGAGTCACCATTGCAGGCGGGCTCCCGCACCGGATTCTCGTTCGCCTTGGTTTCACCAAAGCCCAGGATCGCGAAATCCTCGCTGCTGACCTCGAAGGTGGCGAGGTTCGCGCCCACCGCGTAGCTGCTGCCGACCTGCGCGTGAACATGGCCCATGACCCCCGCAGCGGGTGCGATGATGCCCATGGTGGCCTTGTTGGTCTCCACTTCGAAGATCTCCTGCTCCGCCTCCACGGCAGTGCCAGGCGGCGCGAGCACCTTCACCACGGTGGCTTCCGCGATGGACTCGCCGAGTTGCGGCATCAAGATGGGAATCGTGGGCATGGACGGAGGAATGAAGGATCAGAATCAATACCGAAGCAAGCGCCGCAGGGCGTCGATGATGGAGGCCACCGTGGGGCGGTGCGCCTTCCACAGATTGACGTGGTAAGGAATCGGGGTGTCTTTGGAATTCAAGCGCTGCGGCGGTGCGTCGAGCAGGTGGAAACCTTCCGAGGTGACACGGGCAATGACTTCGGCCGTCACGCCCCCCCAGGGAAAGGCCTCGCCCACGCAGAGCAGGCGGCCGGTGCGCGCCACGCTCGCCAGGATCGTGTCGGTGTCGATGGGCTTCACGGAACGCAGGTCCACCACCTCGATCTGATAGCCGTCCTGCTGAAGCTCATCCGCCGCGCGAAGCGCCTCATGCACCATCGCGCTGTAGGCCACGACCGTGGCGTGGCGGCCTGGCCGCGCGATGCGGGCCTTGCCAATGGGCAGCTCCTTGTCGCCCAGGCTTTCAGCCTTGAGGTGGTAGTACAGGAACTTGTGCTCGCAGAAAATGACCGGGTCATCAAGCTGGATGGATTCCAGCAGCATCCAGTAGGCGTCTTCCACCGTCGCCGGGGTGACAATCACCAGACCAGGATAGTGCGCATAAATGGCCTCCATCGACTGGCTGTGAAACGGACCGCTGCCGGCGGTGCCACCCGAGGGCAGGCGGATGGTGATGGGGCAGGAGGTGTTCGTACGCCAGTACATCGTCGCCGCCTGATTGACGATCTGGTTGAAACCCACCGTGCTGAAGTCGGCAAACTGCATCTCCAGGATCGGGCGCGAGCCTTCGATGGCGGCGCCGATGGCCAGACCGACCATGGCGTCTTCACTGATGGGCGAATCGAAGACCCGACCGGGAAACTCCTTGCTCAGGTTCTTGGTGGCCTTGAAGGCCCCCCCGAACGCGCCAACGTCCTGGCCGTAGATGAACTCGCTCGGGTCGCTGCGCAGCGCCTCGTATTGTGCCTCGCGAATGGCTTCCAAATAAGTCAGACTCATGCTTCCCACTGTCCCTCCGTGAGGATCGCCGAAGACAGCGCACGCCACGATTCTTTAAACGGATCAGGCCCCGGTTCCTTCATGGCCTGGGACACGGCGGCCTCCACCTGGGCACGGAAGTCGGTCCGCCAGGCGTCAACTTCCGCCGCCGCCACCCACTCATGCTCCCGCACAAAGGCTTCCGTCACCCCCATGCAGTCCCTGCCCAGCGCCGACTGCCGCAAGGCGTCGGGAACGTAAGACGAGTCGTCGTGCTCGCCATGCCCTGTCAGGCGCAGCAGGGAGCCGATGATCAATTGCGGACCGTGGCCCTCGCGCGCACGCCGCACCGCCGTGCGAAACACCATGAGAGAGGCCGCCAGATCCGTGCCATCCACGCTGTAGCCATCCACGCCGTAGCCGATGGCGCGATCCACCAGGTCCTTGCATGCAAACTGGCGGTTGTTCGGGGTGGAATAAGAGAACTGGTTGTTGGTCACGGCGACGATCAAGGGCAGCTTTTCTACCGCAGCCAGGTTCAGGCCTTCATGAAAGGCTCCCGTTGAGGTGCCGCCCTCCCCGATGGTGACCGCCCCCACGGAATCGCCCAGGGTGCCCTGCAAACGACGGGAGAACAGCATGCCAGCCACCACCCCCATCATGCTGCCGATGTGGCTGATCATGGCCGGCATCCCCTCCTTGGGGCGGCCACGATGGACATTGCCATCGCGGGCGCGCATCGGGCCGAGGACACTGCCAAAATAGGTGCGGAAGGTGTCCAGAATGGGTTCACCAAAAGCGAGCCGCGCGGCCTGGTCACGGATGAAGGGGCCGAACACGTCCCTTCCCCTCTGGAGCTGCACACCCAGAGCGGCGCTGTAGGCCTCCTGGCCTTTGCCGAGGTACACGCCGCCCACCACCCGGCCACCGGCACGGTAGAGGTGGGCCAGCTTGTCCTCAAGCGTACGCGCGAGGAGCATGTACCGATAAGCCGTCACGTACTGCTCCCGGAAGCCGGGAGCATCAATTTCGGTTGTCGCAAGGGGTGTAGCTTGGGCAGGCACAGCAGAAACAATTCGCGGATTCAGCAAGCGTGGAGCGGCCACAGGATGGAAGAACTGAAAAGCGAAGCGATTCTGTCACGGGCCATCGCGGATGTCTAGCTGCCATTGCAATCTCGTGACGCTTCGGGCGCCTCCGCCGCCACGAGGATGCAGCCCCCAAAGGCTCGGGCCCCAAGCAGCAACAGGGAACCCGCCGTCAGAGCCCGGTCACTTCTTCTCTTCCGCAGGTTTGGCGGGGGCGGGCGGCGCATCCGCCGGTTTCGCCACAGGTTTGGCAGGCGGCGGCACGGCAGCAGGGGCGGGCTTGGCGGCGGCAGGCGGTGCTGCTGCTGCTGGAGGCTTGGCCACAGCAGGTGCTGGAGCGGCAGGCTTTGCAGGTGTCGCCGCAGCGGGCTTCGCGGGAGGCGTCGCAGCGGGTTTTGCCTCGCCCTTCTTGGCAGGAGCAGGAGCTGGCGGAGGAGCGGGAGGTGGTGCGGTAAGCTTGGCGATCTCGGCCTCGCTCAGCCCGATGTTCACCACCAGGCCGGGGATCTTGGCTTCCAGGGCGGTGGCACCCGCCTTGGTCGCACCGGTCTGCCACACGAAAAGCTTCTTCAGCGCCTTGCTGCCCGCCAGCTTGGCGAGGCCTGCATCCGTCACCTTGGTGCCGTACAAGTTGAGGTATTCCAGCGACTTCAGCGCGGCCAGACTGGCCACACCGGCGTCGCCCACCTTGGTGTTCTCCAGATGCAGGCGTTCCAGGTTGGTGAACTTCGCCAGGGTGGCCAGGCCCGCATCCGTGATCTGGCTGCGCGCCAGGTCAACCCACACCACATGGGGGGCGATGGAAACCAGCTCCTGCAGTTCCTTGTCGCCAAATTTGTCGGCGGCATTGATCACGCTCAGGCGTTGCTCTTCGGTGTCGAGAGCGAGCGGCATGAGGGAGGCGCCCAGCGCCTGCATCTTCGCGGCCACGGTGGCCACGGCCTTCTTCTCTTCCGGGGTCAGAGGCTTGGGCTTGGGTTTTTCGACCACCTTGGGGCCGCTGGCGGCCGTCTTGACCCCCGCCTTGAGCGCATTGGCAAGAACGCCTTCGACCTCCGGCGTCTTCTTGATTGCGGCCAGGGTGATGGTTTCGGAAGCGCCCTGCTCCACCCACCACTTCAGAATGGCGATCTCATCCTTGGTGAGCTGCTTTTCATCCGGCGGAGGCATGTGGTCGTCGTCATCCTTCGCCAGGTTCACGCGCTTGATCATGAGGCTGTCCGCAGGCTTTCCTGGAACAACGGTGGTCGCTCCGTCGCTGCCGCCTTTCATGAGCAGGGCGAAGGTGTGCATGCGCAGCTTGCCCTTGGCCTTTTCGGCGCCGTGGCAGGAAATGCACTTTTCGGCGAGGATCGGCTGCACCAAGTCCTTGAAAACCACGGCCTTCGCGGCGGCGGCCGGATCAATCGCAGCGCTGGCGGCGGGCTTGGAGGCGGCAGGGGCTTCCGCAGGCTTGGCCTCCGGCGTCTTTGCAGCAGCCGCAGGCGCGGGGGCTGGAGCGGCGGCCACCGCCACCGGTTTGGCATCATCTTCAGCAGTCCAGCCCACGTTGATGTGGGTGCCCGGCATCGCTTTCTTCAGCGCGGCCACGCCGTCCTTGGTCACTCCCGTCTGCCACAGGTACAAAGCTTTCAGCTTGGCCAGGCCGGTGAGTTTCTTCACGCCTGCGTCGGTGACCTTGGTGCTGTAAAGGTTCAGGTATTCAAGCGCGGCGAGACCTTTCAACTGGTCGAGGCCGGCATCCGTCACGGCGGTGTTCTCCAGGTGCAGCTCGGTCAGGTTTTTCATGCCCGCGACCGCCTTCATGCCTGCGTCCGTCACCTTGGTGCGGGCGAGATCGAGCGAGCTGATCTTGTCCGCCACAGAGGCCAGGGGAGCCAGACTGGCGTCGCCAAAGTCCTTCGCCACATTCAGCGCGGTGAACCGGTACACCTTGGAGTCGGCGGCAATGGGCGCGAGCGAGGCGCCCGTGGCGTTGATTTTCGCGATCGAATCCGTGAGCGCCTTGTCCTCCTGGGCATGGGCCAGCGAGGCAAGGGCAATGAGGGCGATGAGTGTGGTGCGTAGCATGGCTTTGGGTGAGGGGAATTTCAGTGTTGCGGAGTAATCGGTGGTCGCGGGCACCAATGTTTCAACCAGTTGCGAATCCAGGCGCGAATTGGCAGGAGATCACTTCTTCAGAACACTGGCGACCGCAGCCTGCAAATCGGCGGGAATCTTGGCATCCTTGACCGCGAGGGTGTTGGACGCCCCCTCCTGGATCCACCACTTTACCAGGGCGGTTTCTTCCTTGGTGAACTGCTCCTTGCCGTCGGGGGGCATGTGATCCTCGTCGTCATTGGGCAGCGCCAGGCGCTTCACAATCAGGCTGTCGTCAGGCTTGCCGGAAACCACGCTCTTGTCCTTTTCGTCCTGGCCGCCCTTGACCAGCAATTCATACGTGTCCATGCGCAGGTCTCCCTTCGACTTGTCGGCGTTGTGGCACTTGTTGCACTTGGCCTCCAGCATGGGCAGGATGAGATCATGGAAGACAAGCTGGTCGCCTGAGGCCGGGGCCGGCTGCGCAGGGGGGGGATTGTCGGCGGCCCCGGGGGCTGCGGCAGGTGGCGGGGAGGATGCCTCCGGTGCCTGGGTTGTCTCCGGTGGTGGCGGCGGCGCATCCACCACCGTGGCGTCTTCGCTGGCGTGCTTCTTTTTGTCCACCAGGCTCATGAGCCACTTCTCAAAGCTGGTCATCGACTGCGCCATGGGTTCCGGCGCGTACTGGGTGAGGTACTTGCTGCCATGCACCAGGTTCCCG
>CAINXC010000497.1 GCA_903854655.1 uncultured Verrucomicrobiota bacterium
GGAGAATCTCATCGCCGCTCATCTGGGCGTTGGCGAAGCTGTAGGGGACGTTGATTCCCAACTGCACGCCGGCCACCTTGGAATTGGGCTTGGCGGAAGCCTCAGCAGCGCGGAGGGAAGCGGGCAGCAAGGCGGCCCCTGGCAATGCGCTGAGGGCCAGCTTGGCAAAATCACGACGAGTGTGAAGGGACATGGTGTGGTGGTGGGTGGAGATGAGCGCTTGAATTGGGTGACAGGAACAAAGGCCTGCGCTGAGCCAAGACGGTATCGTGCATGTCCGCCTGTCATCCGCGAGCAAAAAAGCCACTCTTTGAGGTGCTCATGGCTTTTGCTTCGAAGAAGGGGACGGCATGACGACGTTGTTGGCGAGGCTGGTTTCCTTGCCCCCGTCAATGATCGGCGAAGTGGTCACGTTGTCGTGAACGACGTTGGCCGTGGCACCTTCGGCGATTTCGAGCGAACCGCGCGGCTGGGTGTTGGCTGACCAAGTCCATTGGCTGGCGTTCAGGATGGAGATCCCCGGCTTGCGCAGCATGTTGCCCCGCACCATCACATGACTGGAGGCCATGGCGGCGGCTGGTACGGAAACGATGTCTCCTTCGCAGATGTTGTCCGCGAAGACAATGTCTTGGATGGTGGTCTTGGCGGGCGATGTCCGATCCTGAAAGTACACATCGCCATCGAACACATTGCCGGTGAAGGTGATGCCCTCATAGTGGCAGGTTAGGGCTTCCTTTCGCGTCTGGAACCGGACCGTGGTTTTGTCCTGGGTGGTCTGGTTGCGGAAGATGTTGCCGGTGATGACGATGTCCGAAATCGACGAGTTGAGCGGCTGCGGCTCGGTGCGGAAGAACAGGCAGCCGCCCTTGGCGTTCTTTTCGATCTCCGGCACCGGCTCCACCTGGTTGCCGCTCACCCGGATGTGATTCGAGCCTTCGGAGATGTTGATGCCGGTCTGGGTGAATGTGATGTCGTTGTCGCGGATCTGCACATTGCGGCTGCCAAAAATCACCTGCGGGCCGTCATAAGCATTGGTGATATGGTTGTCCGCCATGAGGCCGCCATTGCACTCGGCAAACTCGATGGCCTTGTTGCCGCAGGTGTCGATCACATTGCCAACGACCTGCCAGTTCTTGAACTGTGCCGCCTGCCGCTCAGGCGTGGGATACACCAGGATGCCCTCCTTGCAGCAGCCGGCCGCCTGCTGGGCATCATAGATCCAGCAATGGCGCACGGTGATATTGTCGCAAGACAACAAGCGCGCCGAAGGAGAGCCAAGACGCGCGTTGAACCCCATGATCGAGCCTCCGCCGATCTTTGCGTTGTTCGCCGTGTAGCGCAGGTTTTCGACCACGATGTTGCTGGCCGCCGTGGTCTCCGTACCAATGCGCACCGGGTAATAGCGCGCCGGGTTCGGCGGCGTGGCGGGATCAAGGTAGAGGTGGGTGGCGTAGCCCTGGCCGCGAAGAGTCACGCCGGTCTTGAGCACCAGTGTCTCGTCACCGGCATGGCGCGACAGCTTGAAGTCGCCCACTCCCAGCAGCACCACGCCGCCGCCTACGGCGGCAACGGAGTCGATGGCGTTTTGAATGACGTCGTCCGCAAGCGCCGAAGGGCTGGGCGCGGAGACACGCGCCTCGAAGGCGGCGGGTTCGGGGGCCGCATGAGAAAGCTGACACTCAAAGAGACAGAGGCAGGCAAGAAGCAGAGGGGGTCGTTTCATCGTGAATGGGGAGGGGCACGCAACTCAAACAAGCGAAGGCCGGTCAGGGTCGAAGGCAAGGTCGAGTCCTTTCTCTTGAATGATTGCGACCAATGCTTCCGTGCCGGCATTGCGTTTAAAGTCGAGTTCGGCCTGGGTGATCGGCACGATGGAGAGGAATCTGACGGATGCCTGCGCAAACAACGGCACGGAATGGAGGCTGCGTTCGGACTTCGCCACACCGGGGAAGAACATCAGCGCTGGAAAGCGTGCCGTGTCCAGCACCGCTTCGGCATGCTCGCCAAGAGGAATGGTGTGCCAGGGGCCGATGGCCGCCCCAGTTTCCCATGGACAGCGGGCAAAGCTGCGCACGAACGAGGAGCACCAGGGGGCATGATGCTTCGCGTAGAAGACCAGTTCAATCCGCGCATACGCTCCCCCGCCTGGCTGCTCTGCATCACTCATGCCGCCGCTGACATAAGCATGCTCATGGCGCGGGGCGGGCCAGTTGAAGGTGTAAACATCAACGTGGCGCGGTCCGGGAATCAGTTCATGCAACACTGAAACGATGGGGCCAAACACGCTCTGATAGGCGGCTTCGCGATCCTCCATCGCAATAATCTGCAGGCTCTTGGCGGCGTTTGAATCGGTTATGGGCTCCTGGCGGCCATGGTGTGCGGCGAGCCACTCGGCCATGCCTTTGGGCCAGTAACTGCACGGCACTGGCATGGCAATATCGGTCTTCGGATTGACAAGAAGGGGCATCAACCGGCTTTGGATAAATGTTCCCGGCAAGTGCCCCCGATGAAAGAAGATGGAGCTTCCCCTGTAGTCGGCCTTTTCCTGCTGCCATGCCGCAGGCAGTTTGACGCCGCGCTGGTAGGATCTGTCATTTGTCATGTCCTCCCACCATTCCGTTTCGCTCTGCGTCCAGGTCGGATTAGGGAGCACCGAGAGGCGCAGATCATAAAGACGTTTGGCGTAGACAGGAAGCAGGTTAACTGCCGTCTCATCACTGTCCGAAAACGAGAAAATCATCAAGCCGGGACAGTCATCGGTGCCTGGGGTGAAGAGGTTGGCGTTGGCCCTTACGACATGACCCCACAACACCCGCCCTTCTTTCCATACCTGATCAAACCCGGCAAAGAGACGTTTCAAGGGCACTGTCTTCTGTTCGCCCCTCAACCATGGAGGCTCCGGAAAGTAGAGCGGCGACAAGCTGAAGAACCCCACCTTTCGGGGCGGTTCGCCCAGGCGCTTACGAAGGGGTGTCAGATCGATGAATTCAGGGTCCATGGGTGATGAAAAAGAAAGTGTGGGATGTTACGCCACCTCAAACCGATGCACTTCGACAGCGTTCTTGCCGGCCTTGGGAATGGGGCGGGGTTCGGGTTGGGCGAAGCCGTTCAAATCTATGGCGCGGGCGCGGAACTCGTACTTGCCGGGTTTCAAATCCCTGAGCGTGGTGGTCCAGGAGATCATGCTGTAGCGCAGCGGCCAGGTGGCTGGCTGGCCGGTCTTGGGGTCAAAGCCCAGCACGGTTTTCGATGACACGCCCGGCGGCAGAATGGAGGACCAGTCGGCGGGCGGGGCTTCGAGCTGGCAGGGTGTCCAGCTTGCCGATTGATAAGTCGCATCATCTTGTGCGACGGCCGGGGCGCCGGGCTCGACGCGATACAGCCAGTACTCGACGCGCTCCAGGCCCGACAGGCCGGACAGCGCGAGGCCGCTGAAGGCGATGGGCTGGCCGGTGGCGAACTTGTCCGGCGCCATGTCAATGTAGGCGGCGGTCTTGAGGTGCGACTCGGGATCGTTGTTCTGGAGCGCGTAGGTGTCGGCGGCCTTGTAGTCATTGGTCAACGCGATGCGCTGCAACCACTTGATGGATTTGAAGCCATGCGCCCATGGCACGACCAGGCGCGCGGGGCCGCCGCGCTTGAGGGGAATGGGCTCACCATTGAGCTTGTAGGCGATGAAGGGCGGCAGCTCACCGGGCGCTGTCTCCATCGCCTCGGTGTAGGTGAGCGAGGACTGGAAGATCTGTTTGGGGTCGTTGTTGTGATAGCCCCAATAGTAGATGCGGCGGACGCTCTTGATGCCGCCGCACAGGCGCAGCACCTCGCGCAGCGGCACGCCCTCCCACAGGCCCTGGCCCAGCGGCGTGGCGATGTTCAGGCATTGCATCGCCTTGAGGAAGCGGGCGCTGTGCTTCTTGCCCAGCTCCATGAGCGCCGCCATGTCCAGGGCGGTGCCGTCTTCCAGCTTGAACTGTCTCCCGAGGCTCGCGGGTTCCTTCACCTGGTCGCTGGTGTAGGGATCGGCGATGATCTCCAGCCGCCAGGTTTCTGGCGTGAGCCTCGCCTGCGTCAGCGCCTCGCCCGTCAGGGTGAAGGGCTTCGGACTTCCGCGCGAGACATCGTAGAAGTCATCGGCATGAGTGAGCAGCGGATGCGGAAAAGCACAGGCTGCTTTCGCCGTTGTCGTGGCCCTTGGCGCCTCTGCGGAAACCCTTTCACCAACCAGGGCCGACACCGCGAGAGCGGATGTGGTTCGCACGAATTCACGGCGCGACAGCGGTTCAGATGGGGACGGAGGCTCCATGGCCGAGCATAGTGCCATCGGCGACAGCGGCGAGTCGAGTCCTATTGTGATCGGGAACTCACTCAAAGACCAGCTTGTCCACGGCAAACCCAAGGTTCCGACAGCGCTCCATGATCTCGTGGAAAACCGGCGGTGTCAGCGTTCGGTCGCGGGCGAGAATCCAGAGGCACTTGTGATCGGGCGCGCCGGCTGCGGCTGCGGAATAGTCAGAAGCCAGCCACAGAACGAAGTAGTTTCCCTTCGGCGACGGCGGAATGAACACGGACATAGGCTCGTCAAAAGCGACCTCCATGATGGCGTTGGTCTTGGTGTTCACCACTCGCGCGCTGCCCTTCACGACCCTGGGCCGGCCATGCGCGACGCAGCGGCTCACCACCGACACCGTGCCATCAGGCAGCCGCTTGTATTCGATGGTGGATTCAGCGCAGCCCTTCTGAAGGGAGTTCGGCAGCCAGGCAATGTTGTGCCACCGGCCCATGCAGCGGGCCAGATCCACCTTTTGCACGGTGGGCGGTGGCTTCGCAGGATTGGGATTGGTGTCGCAGGCGCTCAGCAAGGCGCCCGCCAGAAGCGTTGAAAAGGCAAAAGTGAAGCGGCTCATACTTTCAGTTCGAGCAGGAACGAGGATTTGGCCGGGTATGGGGCAACGGGAAACGCACGGTGTGAACTTCTGCATAAGAATTTCGCGGCAGCCACGTTCGCGTATTGCCACGCTTGGCCTGGAACCCTACAATTGGCCCGAATTTACCGCCCATCATGATCCTCTCACCTCTTCGCACCTGCGGCATCGCCCTTGTCTTCACCGGTCTGGCGTCGCTCAGCGCCGGAGCCACGGATTTCAAATCGCAGCTCCTGCCGATTCTGCAGAAGAAGTGCGCTGACTGCCACAGCGAGGCGAAGAAGGTGAAGGGCAAGTTCGACATCAACAAGCCGGCGACCTATGCGGAAAATGTCAAGGCCGGCAGCCCGGACGCGAGCAAGATGGCCACCAGCGTGACCGCGCCTGATGATGACGAGGACGTGATGCCGCCCAAGGGAAAGAACCGCATGACCCCGCCCGAGGAGGCCCTCTTGATGGCCAGGATCACCGAAGGCGCCAGCTTCACCGCCGGCGGCGCCAAGCCCGCCCCCGCCGCTCCACCGGTGGCCGCCGCTCCCGCCGCAGGTGCTGCGCAGGCCTGGACCAACACGGCAGGCAAGAGCATCCAGGCGGTGTTCGACCGGCTGGAAGGCGACGCCGTGGTGATCAAGGCTGCGGACGGCAAGTACTACACCGTGCCGCTCGCGAACCTCTCCCCCGAAAGCCAGGAGCAGGCCAAGAAGGCGGCAGGGCAGTAAGCCCGTCAGCGAACCCAGATCCTGAACATCCGCATCCAGGAGATGGCAACGCCGGAGTAGGCGGCGATCTCGAACAGCAGGAAAGCTTCGGCAACGGGCAGGTGGAGCACGACGATGGCCAAAAATGCCAGCGCCGATCCGCCACCCACCACTGCAACGCCGAGATCGACCCATTTGCCGATGTGGTGATCGTTGGAAAAGGCCGAGGCCACGGGAATGGCGGAGAGAAAGCAGGCCAGGGCCGCAAACACCAGGGCCGCCCTGCCCTGAAGGAGGCCAAACCCCAGACACAGCAGCGCCAGCAGCACCATGCCGCCCACGCAGGCGCCCTCCCAGCGTTCCTTGGGGCGGATGGCCATGCGTACGAAGCGATCGGTGAGCATGAGCGCTGAACCCAGGCCGCGCGCCAGGAAGGTCCAGAGGGCGAACACCAGCCACAGGCCCGCGAGGGTGTAGGCGATGCCGGGGTGGTTGTCCTTCAGGCTGGCGAAGGCAAAGCGGTAGCCAAAGTAACCGGCCAGCATGATCCCGCCGGAGCCGTTGCGGCCAAAGCGCATCATGAAATGGCAGAAGCGGAGATAGAGGCCGTAGATCAGCGAGCGCGCGCGGAAGCTGTGGATCAGGCCCTCGCGGGCGGCATCGCTGCAGGGATCGAGGCGCAGGGCTTCGCGGAAGTGCTCGCAGGCCGTCTTGTGCTGCCCCTGTCGCAGTGCCTGGAAGCCGGCGGAGACATGCGCGGAAACGCTCTCCGGGTTCTCCTGAAGCTGCCAGTCCACCAAGCTTTTCAGGTCGCCATCCTTGCGCTGATTGAGCAGCGACATGGCCAGCACCTGCGTGGCCAGGTTGTTGCTGGTGTTGAGCGCAAGAGCCTGCCGGGCGGCGGCTTCCGCCTCCTTGTATCGGTGAAGACGCAGCAAGGCGAGGCCATGCACGGAGTGGGCGAGAGCGCTCTCCGGGTCCAGTTCCAACGCCTTCGCGGCGGCATCCCTGGCCTCGCGGATGAGCCCGTCCTGTCCTGGCTTGGCAACTTCAATGAGGGTCACCGCCAGCACCGAATGATGGTAGCTCGTGTCCGGAGCCAGCGCGATGGCCTGCCGCGCGACCAGCACGGCCTGCTCGTACTTTGCGGGATCGTGGGACCAGCAGAGCGCCAGTTGCGAAAGCGTCTGCGCATCGTTGGGATTGATGGCCAGCACCTGCTGAAACCACCCCGCCGCATCGGCATGGCGGCCCTGGTTCATGAGCAGGTACGCCCGCTGAAGCAGCGCCTGCGGGTTGTCGGTCGAATGTTCGCTCATGGGCTTATTTCATCAGGCCCAGATGCCGCAGCACGTCATCGTAATGCCCGCCCTGGTTGGCGTAGAGCGCATAGTTTTTGGCACTTTCGAACCAGGCCTTGGTGGTGGGCCGGTGGCGGCCGGCAGCCTTGATCAAGTCCTTGGTGGTGATGGGCACCACCTTGCCGGTCTTCATGGCTCCGGTGAGCACTTCCTCAGTCGCTAGATCGAACACAGCCTTCAAGTCCGCACCGGAGAAGTCGCCGGTCTTCTTTGCCAGGGCCTTGGCATCGAAATCGGCCACAGGCTTTTTCTTGGACATGATATCAATGATCGACACGCGTGCCGGCTCATCCGGCGGCGGCACGAACAGCGTGCGATCGAAGCGGCCGGGGCGGCGGAAAGCCGGGTCGATGTGCCAGGGCGCATTGGTCGCTCCGAGGATCAGCACCCCGTCGTTGTCGCCCTCGGCGCCGTCCAGCTCGGCCAGGAACTGGTTGATCAGGGTGCGCCCGGCGCTGTGGCGCAGGTCCTTGCGGTCGGCGGCAAGGGCGTCCACCTCGTCAAAGAAAAGCACGCAGGGAGCGTTCTGCCGGGCGATCTCAAACACCTGGTGCATGTGCTTCTCGGAGTTGCCGATCCACATGTCCAGGATCTGGTGCAGGCCCAGGGCGATGAAGTTCGCCTTCACCTCGCCTGCCGTGGCCTTGCTGATCAGGGTCTTGCCGCAGCCGGGCGGACCGTAGAGAAGCACGCCGCCGCCGACCTTCTTGTCGTACGCCTTGAACAAATCGGCGTGCTGAAGCGGGTAGATGATCTTCATCCGGATCTCCTCCTTCAGCGCCTCCATGCCGCCCACGTTGGCAAAGCTCAGCTTGGGCCGTTCCATGTCGCTGATGCCCAGATCGAAGGCCTCCCCGCCCTTGGGAAAACCCGTCTCCACATCCTCCACATAGTCGCCCTGGCCGGAGAGCCCGGCACGGCGCGGTGCAGGCTCCGGTTCTTCTTCCTGGGTGGGCTTCGCCTTCACCTCGGCGAGCGCCTTCTCCAGAGCAGGATCGGCAACCGAGGGGTTCAATTGTAAAGCCTTGTGGTAAAGATCAGCCGCACGCTGCGAATCGCCTTCGGCGGACAGCATTCGCGCCAGCAGCACATAGGCAGGGGCAAAAGCTGGAGCCTCCTCGATGAGCTGCTCCGCACGCACCACCGCCTCCGAGGTCTTGCCTTCCAGCAGGACCACGCGGGCCAGCCCCAGCTTGGCCTCCGGGTTCGCCGGCTGGAGCCGCACCAGCTTCAAGAACGTTTCCCGCGCCTCCGTCAGTTGGAACTCGTCCAGGCAGCCCTGCGCGTACAGAAGCAGCAGCGGGGCGTTGTCGGGGGACTGTTCGAGGGCAAGGCGCAGGCCATCCAGGTTGGGCATAGTGCCGGTATTCAAGCGCTCTTGCGAAGGCCGTGCAACGGCAGAGTCAGTCACCCCCCGGCCTGCACCTTCGCGGCGGCGCGACATTCCGAGCACACGTCCTCGCCCTGCGCATTCACCCGGAAATCGAGCTCAGGATGAGCCTTCTCCGTCTTCCCGCAGCGGGCGCACTGGTGCATGTGCGCACCCTCCGGCACTTGTGCCGAGACATAGCGCTGACGGCGCTCCGCCACCTGGGCGCGATGTTTCACCAGGCCCAGCATGCCGGGGCCGAAGGCGACGACGAAATTCAGCACCGAGAACAGGATTTCCCAGCGACTTTCAGGCCTGCCCAGGAACCTGAACATCAAAATTCCTGCGGTGACCCAGGCCAGCCACTTCATCTTCATGGGAATGATCCCCATCAGCAGGACTTCCTGGTTGGGGAAGTAGAAGGCATAGGCCAGCATCAAGGTCGCCCACAGGGCTCCTCCCGTCGTGGCATAGCCAAACAGCAGGCCGCCGAGCGCCACCGAAAGCATCCCGCCAAAGACGTAGAGGTTCACGCGGAAGCTGCCCCACGCCTCTTCCAGCCCGTCGCTGATCATCCAGCCCCAGGGGATGGCGAACAGCAGCCAGAAAATGCTGCTGCTGCCCGGCAGCAGGATGTAGCTGGCCACCCGCCAGATCTGGCCCTCCTTGATCAGTTCAGAATCGAACACCAGCGTCAGCATGAACTCCGGCACGATCCGGATCAGCAGGTAGTTCAGCACCTGGAACACGACGATCACGCGCACCAGGTTCGGGATGGCAAAGCGGGCGAGCTTGGGTTCGAGCGAAGAGAGAAGGGACATGGCAGCCCCAAGAAGTAGGCGCTCTGCGGCCATGCGCCACCAAATGTTCACCAGGAGGACGGGGCCGGCCCGTCAGACAGATTTCGGCAGTGCTCTTCCTCAAAAACTCAGGCACGACGCACGGAGTCCCGAAGCGTTACTTGGGGGTCGCAGCCTTGCTGACATCAATCGGGACGGGTACCCATGCTGCAGCTTCGTCGTTGGGTTTCACGTTCAGGGCTGCTGCAAGAGCGGGAGACAGGTGCATGAGCGCACCGGTAGAAAGACTCGGCCCCCAATCGACGGGTTGCGCCTCCATCTCCAGACCAGTTCGCAGGTTCATGACTCGAACGGGGTGTGAGCGCAGCCACGCGGCGGGCGTGAGTTTGTAATCCCAGCGCATGGCGATGTAGTAACTCTTGGTATCGAGCTGGCACACCTTGGGCGAGGAAGCTCTATCCGCGTTTGCGGGAAACACCTTGATGGCCAGATCATCGGCTTCATGCCAATTACTGGCAAGCGCCAGTCCCTCATCGGGACTGTGGTCGGTATCCGTCGGCCCACCAAAGGTGAGGACGCGGCCTCTCTGCCAGGCGCGCATGTCTTGGAAGTCCCAGAGGCGTACCATGCCGCTATCGTCGCCACTGGCTAGAAAACGCCCATCTGGGCTATATTGCATTGCGTGGATGGCTTTGCGGTGACCTCGAAGATCTTTAGCTGCCGTGATCGCGTTCTTCGCGCCGAAAGTGGATGCATCCCAAATCAACACTGCTCCGTCATCACCTGCGGTGGCCAAAGCGCCGCTGTCAGAGCGCCAGGCCAGGATGCGTGGGGTTCCCGCATGACCCCCGCCAACAGAGGCAGGACTGGCGAAGGGATTGCCGGAAGAAGTGAGCTTCCAGATGGAGACCTTTTGATCGACTGTGAGGGCGGCAATCCAGCGAGAATCGGGGCTGAAGCTCGCCGCAATGACATTGCTGGAGTGCGTGAGTTCGATGGGCCTGCTGTCAGACTTGTCCGCCGGATATAACCATACGGATGACCCACCATTCGGCGCAAGCAGCCACTTCCCATCAGCGCTGAAAACAGGCACTCGTAAAGGAGCGTGGACGGTTTCTTTTCGCCAAAGTGTGATGTTCTCGAAATCTGCCGGCTCCGTTGGAAATTGGAAGACAGCAAAGAAATTATCGTCGCATCCCGTGACAAACTTCCGCCCGTCTGCCGAGAAAGCCACGCTGGTGGGGAAGGATGGCAACGCGGTATTGTTCCGCCATGCCCAAACAGATGAAGGTGGTGAGCGCCAGTCCCAGATCTGAATGGAAGAGCCCCAGCCAAGTGCGAGCCATCGACTGTCGGGGCTAAACGCTGCGCAACTGCCGTTGATTGGAGCACCTCCGTCGAGTTCGAAGCGCTGCCAGTCTTTCTGGCGCTTATAGACGTGGAAGACGTTGCTGCCCAGCGGCAGGGTGAGGAGCCAGTTGCCATCAGGCGAACCTCGCATGACGCCGCAATCCCCCGGCAGCTCTTTGATCAGTGTGCCATCCATGCCAAACAGGCGAGTAGTTCCGTCCGTTTTGGGGGCCATGCTGCCAGTGGCAAGCAGCGGTGGCGTGGTGGCGAGAAACTGGACGGCGCAGATGCGGTCCGGTTGGTCGGGAAGCACTGTGGCGGCGGGCAGCCGCAGGATGGAGGTCACTTCCTTGACTGCGCTGCTGGCCACGTCCACTTGTTGCGCTGTCTGGGTGACAATACTCTGGAGAGAGTTGGCTGTGGTCTGCAGATTGGCCACAGCTTCTTGGACACCGGTCTTCGCCGTGACACTGTGTTCAACGCTGGCGATGTTTGTGACCAATTGCTGATTGAGTCTCTCAAGCTCTGCAGCCTTCGCGCTAACTTTGCCCAGTTCTTCCGCCGTATCTTTCCATTTTTGAGCAAAGCGGTCGGCGGCTTTGGCACCATTTTCGGCCAGCCTCGCACGCTGTTCGGCCTTCTGGGCGCTGGCGGTCGCTTCGTTGGCTTTAGCCCTGGCTTCGTTGGCTTCAATCTTGGCTTCGTTGGCTTCAATCTTGGCTTCGTTGGCTTCAATCCTGGCTCTATAGGCTTGGTAGAGCAGCAGGCCGGCCACCATCAGCAAACACAGCATGAGAACCGCGCTGAATTTGGCCAGTCGGTCGAAGGCGAATTTCAAGACAGCAATACGCTTGGCGGCTTTGGCCTCCTCATCCTGCTGAATGCGCTGGCGTTCCTCCTGCTCTTTCTCCTGTCGCTTCAGCTCAACCAGCCTGGCTTCCTCGTTGCGCTTGGTGTCCAGGATTGCGAACTGCCCGACGCGCCAACGATAAATATCGCCTGCCAGCGCATCATGCGCCACTTCGAATCGCGGATCCTCGGGACCCTCGTGAGGCAACTCCCGAATGATTTTGTCGATGAGAAAAAGTTCAAGCAGCGCGGTCATCTCCATGACGGAAGGAGCGGGCATTTGGTCCCGCTCAAGAGCGGGTTTGATTTCCTCGACGAGATCCGAAACCCGCCAGGGGAATTTTTGGGTGCGGGACACCAAATACCGGGTGGCTTCCAGGAACCAGCGCTGCTGGTTCGGCTGATATGCCAGATGGCGGTCGAGGCTGGCATCGACAAAGGACCTGCGGATGCCCGAGGCTCCGCCAAGCCGCTGGTAGGTGGCGATCGTCAGCATGCCGCCTGAGCTAGCTTTGTCAGGGCCGATGTCTTCTCTCCACAGCCGTTCCAGGACTATTTGCAGGAAGGGCGTTTCGTAGCGCCGTCGCACCCCCTCTTTCCTGTCGGATCTGGCTGGATCACGGACCCAAAGGTCCTGGTCATTGACAATCTCCGGGATCAGCCCCTCGTGAGGTGGTTTTGTCTCGGGATTGGGTTCTTCGGGCCGGAAGGCCCCGGGATTGCCACCGTGATCCTCGCCCCAACGCTTCAGCGATTCGGTTATGACACATCTGACGCCGTCACCATCAAGTGGCTCGATGCGCAGCATGGTGCCAAAAAGATCAGGTATCAGCCCTTTGAAGACATCCAGGCTCGCCAGGCAGTCTTCGCGCAGGCTGAAGATGATATTGACCGGTGCCGCTGGGTCGTTGAGCAGCGCAATGAGGCAGGCCGCCATCAACTGGCCGGGCGACGCATCCTGGGGTTGTTCACCGGCTCGCAATTGCGAAGCCAGTTTCAGCAGCCGGTTCGATGGTGCATTCACCAAATCAGGATGCTGGATGAACAGTTCTTCGAACTGATCAAGAATGAGAACCAGCTTTGGCACTCCCGCATGGCCCCGCAGCGGCACTTCTGAGGACCGTGGACTGCTGGTCCGCTCCGCCGGTGAAAACCATGCGCCAGGGAAGGCACCGCCAGAATATTGCGGCCAGGCCTTGATCGCCTTGTCCACACCTTTGCAAAGCTCCGCCCAAGGGTCCAAGGACCACTGTTCTCGCAAGAGCACGGGAAGAGCTCTAAACGGTGCCAAGGTTTGCGCTGATTCGAGAGTCTTCCGGGTTTCCTGCAACCAGGGAATTAGCCCGGCACAGAGGATGGAGGATTTCCCCGCGCCAGACAGCCCGTAGAAGACGGTGAGCCGGGACGAGGAAGCGTTAGCCGTGATGAGATCCGTCTCCTGGTCCCTGCCGCAGAAGTAACGTCGGGACTCCGTATCATACGGAACAAGCCCCACAAACGGTGATTCAATCGATTTCATCGACGCAGGCGTGTCATGGGGTGATGTTCATGGCCCTGCACCACTCGGCCGCGTACTGGCTCAGATCCATGTCCAGCAGTTGCACGCGATTGCCCGACTCACGGTTCCAACGATCGGTTTCCTCCTGAGAGGGGCTTTTCTGGACAGCCCAGTTTTGAAAAAACTGAGTGGGGCGGTCTGCGAACATGTTCTGGCACAGGGCCATGATGTTTCCGTCACCAAGTCCATAACCGAGGAAGAGAAAATCTCTCTCCTGCATAGGTTTCTGCAGCAGGCTGGGCAGCGGCGACTCCAGCGGGACGAAGCGGAGGAAGCCAATGTAATCATCCTGCGTTATGACCAGGCTCTCGAATTTGTAGCTTCGTGGTGGCGGGGCAACGCTGCCATGGAACTTCACAATGATGGTTCTGGCATTTGAGCGCCCCACTGGCAGCTCGCCATCCTTGCCATAGTCCGCAAGGTTGGTAATAGGGTTCTCCAAGTCGCTCAAATCCGCCTCAACGCGAGTTCCGGCGGCAGGGGACAGGTTGCCAGGTTTTGATAGTATCTATGGGCGTTCCGCCAATGGTGCAGGCATGTCGTGATCCGTCCTTGAGGAGCACGATAATAGATCACGTCGAAGGGATGGTCCGTCGCTCCAAGCGCCTTCTCGAGTACGACGTCATAGTTCGTCGTTATAAAAATGGGCGGATTGCGATCCCCTTCGGCTGCCACCCCCGGCAGGGCGGCCAGTGTCTTGTGCATGGCAGTGACCGGATAGTCCTTGCTGAAGAGGTCATGCATGTCTGAGCGGAAGTTGTAGCCGCTGTGGTACTCGGCATGCTGAGCCACTCTCGCCAGATCCAGATCAGTCCGCTTTTTTAGAAGGGGAAGGGACTTCTCGAAAAAACCACAGGTGGTGCATCCCGCACCAACAGCCGGGGTCTCTATCAGCTTTTTCGTGGTCTGATGATCGGGGTAGTCACCCTTCTCGGCAAGGTATTCCGCGAGTTCACCCCCGGTGGGCAGAAAGCCTGCACCAGGGGCATACTTGCTGCCGGAAGGCCGCTGCGGGTAGTTGATGCCCGCCCCGTAGAGCACCACCAGGCCCGACTCTGCGGCTGTCTGCGCAACGTTCTTGAAATGTGTCGTATCAGGAACTGGCATGGGTTTCGTTCGCCGCTTACAAACCGGGGCGCTGACGTAAGATTTGAGGTCTCGGAAGACTCACCCCCATCAAGAGGTGAACGCCTTCTTGCATGGCAATTACGGGTTGCCCAGACATATGCCTAATTTTTACATCATTATGCAAGAGGAAAATCAAGGCAGGCCAAGCGCTTGATCGCCATTCGCCCGACAATCCCGCTTGAGCAGCGGTGCCTCCACCGGCTATTCTCCCTCGCCATGCGCCTCCTGCTCCTCTCAATGCTCGCGCTCTCCAGCGCTCTCGCCGCCGATGACCTCAGCGGTCACTGCGACAAGCAATTGCTGCCTGCTCCGATTCACCCTACGCCGGGACGCAAGTATGCGCGCGACCGCCTAGTGGATCTCCAGCACCTGAAGCTCGATGTGGTGCCGGACTTCGCGCGACGCACCATCGCCGCCACGGCGGAATGGACCTTCAAGCCCATCGCCAGGCCAGTGACGAAGGTCGCCTTCGACGCGGTGGGGCTGCACATTGACGACCTCATGACCGAGGGGGCGGCGATGGCGGATTTCCAGAGCACGGAAGACCAGCTCATCATCAACTTTGCACAGCCGGTCGCCCCTGATGCCAGCGTCAAGCTCACCGTCCATTACCATGTGCAGCCGGAAAATGGCATCTACTTCCGCACCCCGGAGATGGGTTACAAGCAGGGCGACACGCAGCTCTGGACCCAGGGCGAGCCCGAGTACCATCGCTACTGGTTCCCCTGCTACGATTATCCCAATGCGCGCTTCACCAGCGAGGTCACCTGCCATGTGCCCGATGGCATGGAGGTGGTGTCGAACGGCCACTTGGTTTCAAATACCAAGGATGCCCAGGGCTTGAACGCCGTCCACTGGTCACAGGACAAACCGCTGGCCACCTACCTCGTCGCGCTTGCCGCCGGATACTTCCACAAGATCGAGGGCAAGGCGGGCGATCTGCCGCTGGCCGTGCTGGTGCCGCCATCGGAAAAAGAGCAGGCGGCCAACGCCTTTCTCGACACGCAAAAGATCATCACCTTCTACCAGAAGGAGATCGGCGTGCCCTTCGCCTGGGACAAGTATTACCAGGTGTACTGCCAGGACTTCCTGGCCGGCGGCATGGAGAACACGAGCTGCACCTTCCAGGCCGCGAGCCTGCTGTTCCGCAGCGAATCCGAGCAGCTCGGCACCCTGCACCGCCTGGACGCGCATGAGACGGCGCACCAGTGGTTCGGCGACCTGCTCACCTGCCGCGACTGGTCGAACCTGTGGTTGAACGAGGGCTTCGCCAGCTATTACACCATCCTTTACGAGAACGAGAAGTCCGGGCGCGACGCCATGCTTTACAGCCTCTACCTGGAGGCCCGGAGGGTGCTCGACCAGACCGACACCAAGCCCGTGGTGTGGCGCGACTACCAGGACGCCATGGAGCAGTTCGACTACCGCAACTACCCGAAGGCGGCCTGGGTCCTGCACATGATCCGCAGCCGCCTGGGCCCGGATTTGTACCGCCGGTGTATCAAGGCGTATGTGGAGCGCCACCGCAACCAGGCGGTGGGCACCGACGATCTCCAGAATGTGCTCGACGACCTCACCGGCCTGAGCTGGGACCAGTTCTTCGATCAATGGCTGTACCATGGCGGCCAGCCCGAGCTGCAGGCCGGCTATTCCTGGGACGCCGCGACGAAGCTGGCAAAATTGAGCCTCCGCCAGACGCAGAAGGTGAACGACCAGGTGCAGCTCTTCCACTTCGACCTGCCCGTGCGTTTTGTCGTTGAAGGCAAGCCGCAGGACAGCACCGTCACCGTGAGCAAGGCCGGCGAGGACTTCTATTTCGCCCTGCCGGCCGCTCCCGAACTGGTGCGCCTCGATCCGGATTACACCCTGCTGGCGAAATGGAACTTCACGGTGCCGGATGACATGCTGAAACGCCAGCTCAAGTCCGACCTCATGGGCCGCATACTCGCCGTCCAGGTTCTTGGCACCCGCAGCGACCATGAAACCATCGAACAGCTCAAGCAGGTTCTCAACGGCGATGAGTTCCACGGCGTGCGCAGCGAAGCCGCAAAAGCTTTGAAAAAGATCGGCACCGCCGAAGCGCGCAGCGTGCTCGCTCAAAGTCTGGTGCAACCGGATGCCCGTGTGCGCCGGGAGGTGGTGGACGCCCTCGCCGCCTATCCGCAGGCCGAAGCCCAGCTTGCCTTGTGGAAGCAGTCGCAGATCGAAAAGAACCCGGACATCCTCGCCGCCATCATCACCACCTGGGGCGCCCGCCCTGGCGACAAGGAGGTGTCTGCGGCCCTCCTCAAGCAACTGGGCTCCTCCAGCTACCGTGAAAGCCTCGCCTGCACGGCGATCAGCACCTTTCGCGCCCAGGATGACGCAACAGTGGTGCCCGCGATCCTGGAACGTCTGGGCCGGTCACCGGAACAGTTCACCGGCCGTGACTATGGCAAAGCGATGGAAGACCTTGCCTTCCTCGCCCGCAAGGACAAGGACCGCAGCGCTGTGCGCCGCTTCCTCGCAGACTACCTGGGCGATCCTCGCGTGGGTGTCCGCGCCGCCTCCGCAAGAGCGTTGGGGGCACTTCGTGATCCTGCCGCCATCGCCCTTCTGGAGCCCTTGAGCAACGTCCGCAAACCCTTCAACGACCCCGTGCATGAAGCCGCCGAAAAATCCCTCCAGGATCTTCAGGCGACCCTGGAGGCTCCGGCCGACTTGAAAAATGTCTGGCAGCAGTTGCAGGACCTGCGCAGCAAAAGCGAAGCCCTCGACAAGCAGTTCCACGAGCTCAAAGACAAGGCTTCGACGAAGCCTTCGTCTTCAAAGAGCAAGTAGCCCTACTCCTCGCCCAGTTTTTCCTTCAAGGATTTCAGCTCCGCACGCAGGCCGGCGATTTCCTGTTCGATCTTTTCGCGCCACAGCCGTTCCTCCTCACGCGCCGAGGCGTAGGCGGGAGCCGGCTCAAAGCTCGGCGCAGCGCCTGCCACAGGTGCGCTGGGTTCACCGCACAGGGTATGCATGTAGAGGGCGGACTTGCGGCCTGGGCCGGGCGGGAACATGACAGCCAGAGCCAGGTCTGTTTCGTTGCTCAGCAAGCGTTGCAGGGAGCTCTCCACCGCTGCGAGATCGGGGAAATTGTACAGCCGCTCCGTGCGCTGCCGCAGCTCGCCCACGGTCTGCGCACCGCGCAGCAGCAACGTGCACAAAAGCGCCGATTCGGGGGCTTCCAGCCCTGGAAACTTGCCCTGCATGTTGTGCCTGAACTTCTGCACCCGCGCACCGGCCAGCGACAACTGGTACACGAAGTGCCGGACCTTGAGCCCCTCCACCGCCTCCTGCACTGTCACCTCCGCGTAAGCCACCACCGGATCGCGATTGGTCGCCTGGTTGCAGGCGTTCACCAGGGCGTTCAGGGTCAGAGGATACGCGTCTGGCGTGGTGATTTCCTTTTCCATCAAGCAGCCCAGTACTCGGGCTTGTTCGGCGGTCAGGGGGACGATGGCGGATGGGGTCGATGATTCGTCGTTCATGGTGAAAGCTGTGGTCCGGGGCAGAACACACAAAAGGAATAAAAAAATAAGACCTCTAGATCGACTGCCGCCGATTTAAGGGTGTCCCCACGCAAAAATGCACACACTTACGTAGTGACATTGAAAAGCAGTTGGGCAACAATGAATAGGTTTCCGTCATTATCAGTCCATGTCTCCCATATCATGAAAACCATACTCCTCCGCCTCCTGCCGGTTACAGTTCTCCTTCTCGGTCTCAACTCCTGCGTCGTCGCTCCTGGACCAGGCTACGTCGGAGGCCCTCCAGGCGCAGCCGGCGGCGGCTACGCTGACGATGACGACGGTCCCCCTGAAATGGGGTACTGGGGTCCTGGCGGCGAATACTCCGCCGTGTTCCTGCCCGGTTACTACTACGGCCCCGTGTTCTACGATGCCTACGGCCACCGCGCCCGCTACGGCCACTACAACCGCCACGGCCACGAAGTCCACTCGCATGGGTCCAGCCACAACAAGGGCAGCTCCGGCCATGACCATGACAACCGCAGCCACACCTTTAACAAGGGCACCCAGGGACGAAGCACCCAGTCCAGCACCCACACCCATCTGCAAGGCACTGGCGCGAGCTCGTTCAAGACCGCGCAGCAGGGAGCACACGGTGCGCTCAGCAAAAAGCCCGCTGGTCCCGTGAAAAAGAAGGACGAGCATCATTAAGCAACCCGTTCCGTGAATCGAGCGCCGCTTCGCCCCCCGGGCGAAGCGGCCTTTTTGTGTCTAGGGATGGTGCTGACACCCATTTGCCCCGGCGATCACTGCATGCTTGCCCGTTGGCCCGCTGCCTGCGACAATTGGCGTTTCCGTGACCACCACCGACAGCCAGAACGTACGCATCGCCATCACCACCTCAGTGGTGGTGCACGCCTTGCTGCTGCTCCTGCTGGCCTGGGTCATGGGGCTTGAAGCCGCCGCCCGCCTCTACATGGCCCGCCAGACGCATGTCGAGGAGGTGCCCAAGGTCACCCTGCTGTTTCCCGACCAGGTCGTCCCCACGCCGAAGCTGAAGCCCAAGCTCGACACCAAGCAGTACATTCGCACCACGCCGGATGCTGTGGAGACCGCCAAGCCGGTGAAGAGCGACTTCGTCAGCGATCGCAACACCAAGGCCGCCTCCCTCATCGCCCCCTTCCCGGATGGCGACAAGCCGATGCCGACAACCCAGGGCGGCGACCGGCCCACCAAGGAACTCCTCAATCGCGAGCACCATGAAGGCAAGATCGCCGAGGAAACCGCAGGCAAGCCCACTCCTCCGGCTCCTGCCCTCGCCCCGCGGAAACCCACTCCGCTGCAGCCGCGCGAGCCCTCCACCGTGCCGCAGCTCAAACCGAAGGAAGTGGCCAAGGCTGATGCCCCCACGCTCGCGAAAATGATGGAGGACATGGACAAGCAGTCCGGTCGTATGGATGTCACCAAGCTGCCGCTCCAGGTAAAAAAGGCCGAGGGCGCCCCCCCCCC
>CAINXC010000498.1 GCA_903854655.1 uncultured Verrucomicrobiota bacterium
GGCCTCGAAGAAGCCCGCGCCGGGATGCTTGCTGCTGCCGCTGACCACGACGCTGGCGGGCAGGGTGGGGTTGCTGCGCCCCTGGAACTTGGCAAGCCACGCGCCCATGCTGGGGTGGCGGATGGTGCCGCGCTGGGTGTAGCTGGTGTGCATGTAGTAGTTGCCCTGCTCGTGCGCACCCTGCGTGGAGTTCAGGCCGCGCAGGACCGCCAGCTTGTCGCCATGCTTCGCCAGCCCGGGAAGGTATTCGCTGAGCTGGACGCCATCGGCATTGGTCTTGATGGCGCTGAGCGGACCGGCCTCCTCGGTGCCCGGGTGGGGATCGAAGGTGTCCATATGGGTCATGCCGCCGCTCATGTAGAGGTAGATCACGTTCTTGGCAGTGGCCACCTGCTTGAGCTTGGAGGCGCCCTCGAAGGCGGCGTGCGCGGTGCCGTTCAGCAGCATGGGGGCGGCGGTGACACCAAGACAGGTCTTGGCCATGCGCGTGACAAAATCGCGACGGGAGACTTCGTCGGCTTTGAAGAGATCAGCATTCATAGGGCGGGCGTGGTGAGAGGTGACGGGCGGGCGGTTTACTGAATGAACAGGAATTGCGTGGTGTTGAGCAGCGCGTGGATCACGTCGTTGATGCCGGTTTCAGGGCGGTCCTTGGCGACATCGGCCAGCAGCGTCCGCTCATCGGCGGTGGGCTTGCGGGACAGCAGGCCCAGGTAGATCGCATCCATCTGCGCATCGGCGCTGGGCGCCGCGCCCACGGTCTGGCGGAAGACGGAGGCGGGGCCGTACACGGCTTCGGCGACGGTGCCGTTGAGCAGGCCGAGAGCTTGCGGCACGGTGGCCTCGGTGCTGGCGTTCGAAATGGTTTCGCGGTCGCTCTGGCCGAACAGCCGCAGCAGGTGGCCGCGCGGCGAGGGCGAGCTTTCTTCGGAGGCGCGGATGAGCGGTGCGTTCTGGGCGTCGCCCTTGCCTCCACGGCCTTTGCCCTTGCCGCCGCCCTTTGTCTGCTGCCTGGATTCGGCCATTTTTTCCTGAATCTGTTCCGGGGTCAGGCCCTCTTGCTGAAGTTCCTGGAACCGGGGCTGGCGCATCGCCACCACTGGAACGCCGCTCTTTCTGCCGACGGGCTTTCTGGCTGCACCGCCCTTGCCGCCGATCTCCCTGGCCAGTTCTTCGCCCAGGAGGGCCACGGTGAAGCCCTTGGCCTTTTCGTAGCGCATGCCCACCAGCTCCTTGTTCAGGCGTTTGACCTCGTCCTCGTTGCCGGCCTTCTTGGCGGCCTCCACCTGCTTGCGCAGATCTTCTGTCCGCCTGTCCTTTTCGGCGTTCACGCCCTTGAGATCCTTGGCGCTGGCCAGAAGTTCGTCAGTGGTCTTGCCTGCCAGGGTGTCGTAAAGCTTGCCCAGGCTGGCGAGGCGATGCTCAACGCCCTCGTTGGGCTCGCCCAGCCCGCGGTCGGGGTTGGCGGTGAGCAGCGTCACCAGCGAGTCCCAGGTCTGTTCCGCCGTCATCCGGCGCAGCAGCGGGCCGGTGAAGTGATAGGTTTCGCCCAGCGCCACGCCCTTGGGGCTGGCCATGCGCTGGTAGGTGTCGCTGTTGAGCACCACGCGCAGGTAGGCCTTCATGTCGTACTTCTTGTCCACCATGAGCTGGGTGAGGTAGTCCATCAGCTCGGGGTTGGAGGGGACGGTGGAATCCATCATCTCATCCAGCGGCTCGATCAGCGCCAGGCCCATGGACTGCTTCCACAGGCGGTTGGCGATCACCGTGGTGAAGCGCGGGTTTTCGGGCGAGGTCATCCACTTGGCGAAGGCAACGCGGCGGTCCTCTCCTTCCAGTGGTGTTGCGTCATGGCCGAACATCGTGCGCGGCTGCACCTGCTCGTTAGGCTTGCCGTTGTCGTACTTGTAGTCGTGCGGCAGCTTCGGCAGCGCTTCGGTCTCCCGGATCATGGTGTAGCGCAGCGGCTTCATGACCTCCTGCAGGGACTGGCCGATCACGCGCATCTCCGCCCGTTTCGCCGGGTCTCTTTTCAGGGCGGCCATTTCGCTGGACTTGCCCTTCATGGTTCCGAGCCCGTAGCCCTTGGCATCCACGCCGTAGGTGAAGGCGGCCATGTGGTAGTAGTCCATCTGCGACCACTTGTCGAAGGGGTGGTTGTGGCACTGGGCGCACACAATGGAGGTGCCCAGGAACACCTGCACGGTGGTGGCCAGGTGGTCCAGCGGCATGCCCTGGTCGCGCATGTAGAAGCCCATGGCGCCGCCTTCCCAAGCGGCACCGTTGGAGGTCACCAGCTCGCGGGTGAACTGGTCGAAAGGCTTGTTCTTGCGCAGAGCGTCCTTGATGAACGCCGAATAGGCCTGGCCGGTGAGGGCGCCCTTCGTGTCGGTGAGCACGCGCAGCACATCCGCCCAGTAGTTGAAGTAGTGGCTCACATAGCCCTCGCTGGCCAGCAGTTCGTCGATCAGCTTCGCCCGCTTGTCCGAATCCTTCGACTCAATGAAGGTCTGCGCCTCCTCAATCGTGGGAATGCGACCGGCCACGTCGAGATAGACGCGGCGCACAAACACCTCGTCCGGCGCGGCGGCATTGGCCTTGAGGCCGTTTTTCTGCCAGTCCTTGGCCAGGATGGTGTCAATCTTCGAACTCTCCGGCAGGGCGGCGGCGAAGACCGAGGCGCTGAGGCACAAGGTGAGGAGCGAGGTGGTGAGGAAGTGCAGTTTCATGTCAGGGCGAGGGGTCGGGAGGGAATTCTGCGCGCTGAAACGAGGTGGATGTTTTTTTCTTGCAAAAATAGTTTTGACTTTTTTCTGTTTTTCCGAAACGCCCCAAGCGGGTTGCGCTTCCCGTGCGGATTGTGGTTCACTGGTTTCATGAAAATCATGCTTCCACTGGGATGTGGGATCGCGCTGTTGTTTGCGTTTGTGGCCGAGGCCGCGCCAGCGGCGGCAAACCTGCTGCCTCTTGCCGAAAGGGCGGTTGCAGGGGACGCGGAGGCGACAGGCCGGCTGCGGCAGGCAGGACCTGAGGGGCTTCAGGCGCTGCTGCTGGTCAACAGGGCGATGGTTGGCGATTTGCGCGGCAACAGAGTGCCGCTCGACAGTCCTGCGGTGGCGGGATTGCGCCAGGCGCTGGATGCGGTGGCGCGTCAGCGCGACGCCTATGCCTCCGGGTTGTATTGGTTCACGGATCTGGAGGCGGCCAAAGCGGAGGCGAAACGCACGGGCAAACTGATTGTGTCGCTGCGCCTGCTGGGCAATCTCGACGACGAGTATTCCTGCGCCAACAGCCGCTTCTTCCGCACCGTCTTGTATGCCAATGCGGAGGTCTCCAAGGAGCTGCGCGACCACTACATCCTACATTGGAAAAGCGTGCGGCCCGTGCCGCGCATCACCATCGACATGGGCGATGGCCGCCGCATCCAGCGCACGATCACAGGCAACAGCATTCACTACGTGCTGGATGCCGAAGGGACGGTGATCGACGCGCTGCCTGGGTTGTACGGACCGAAGGCTTTTCTGGCCGGCCTGGAAAGGGCGCGTTATGCCGATAACGGCAACCTGGAAAAGTGGCACGGCCTAGAAGCTGACCGGCTGCGCAAGGAATGGCTGCAGGATGCGCTTCAGGGCGGGGCGTATGGCGTCAAGCCCGGCCGTCAATGGCGGCTGAATGCTGAGGAATATCAGGCGCTCAGAGATCGCGCCTTCCCTCGGGGACCTGGCGAATTGGTTGCACCCAACATGGTCGATCAGTTGCTGAGCAAGGCGAGGGACGCGTCCCATCACAAGCAAGGCACTGCGCAGGCTCCAAGGCCGTTTGTTCAAGGCAAGACCCCGGATGCCTTCGCTCCACCGGCGGTGGGAAAGTCAATGGTCGAGCGCCCGATCCTGAAGCAGGTCATGCCCGAAACCTCTCGGCAACAGGCGGAGGCGGTCGAGGCGGAGCAAGCCGGGCCAGCGGGCACTTCGGGCAATCCAGCCTGGCTGCCGCCTCTGGTCGAGGTGATGACACCCGCGCTGTGGAAAACCATCGCCGGGCTTCATGCCAATGAAACGCGTCTTGATGAATCGAGCCGTCGGTTCATGATGGCCAAGCTGCCTCAGGACAGCGTTTCCGCCGCCGAGCGCAAGACCGGCTCGGTGAGCGATGAGCACACACCTTTTGCCCGCACCCTCCGGCATTTCGAGCAGGCCATCGCCGAGGACACGGTGCGCAACGAGTTCCTCATGCACACGCAAATCCATCAATGGCTTGAGGCACCGGCCAACCAGCCGCTCAGCCACGATGTGGATGCCTTGAACAAGAAGGTCTATGCCGAGCTCTTCCTCACGCCCGACTATGACGAGTGGCTGGGGCTCGTGCCGGAAGACACGTACACCGCGCTGGAAAAAGACGGCTGCGCCTGTGACAAAGGCGCGCCGCCGATGCGGAAGTAAGGGTTGTCCCCGCCGGGCAAGTGGCGAGCCCGCCCGGATGGTGAGCTTGCCGCCAACCCGATCCGACGAGCGCAGGCGACGGAAGAGTGGCCCCAGGTGAGACGTTCAAGAAACCATGTCACGCCTCCTTTTGCTCGCCCTCGTTGCCTCTGCCTCCATCCTCCACGCCCAATCTCCCGTTCCTGTTCAGAAAGAGACGGACAAGCGGCTGCCCGCCAAGGGCGGGAGCTGGGGGCTGCGCGAGGCGGTGGTGAAGGATGCCTCCCTGCCCAACGTGCTCATGATTGGCGACTCGATCCTGAATGGCTACCTGGCGGCGGTGCAGAAGGCGCTCGACGGCAGGGCGAACATTGACGCGTGGGTGACGCCGACCTCGCAGGGCGACAAGCAATTGCCGGGGATTCTGGCCGCGATGCTGGGTGCGAAGAAGTACGCCGTGATCCACTTTAACCTGGGCCTGCATGGCTGGCAGAAGGGGCGCATCCCGGAGGGGCAGTTCGAGCCGCTGACGCACAACATGGTGCAGGCGATGAAGAAGGCCGCCCCCGACGCGAAGCTTGTCTGGGCCACGATCACGCCTGTCACCGTGAAAGGCGATCCCGAGAAGCTGAACCCGGAGATCCAGCCCACCATCGTCGAGCACAACGCCATGGCCTTGAAGGTGATGCAGGAGGAAGGCGTGGCGATTGATGACCTGTCCGGTTTGATGCTGCCCAACCTGAAGCTCGCGGCCGGAGACATGTTCCACTGGAAGACGGAAGGCCGCGACATGCAGGCGAAGTCAGTCGCTGAGGCGATCGCGAAAGCGCTGCCGGCGAAGTGAGCGATGACCGAGAGTTTGGCTTGTTCTTCTGCCTTCCTGCTAATGGAAGATGAATGGCCCTGATGAGGTGAAATACCCCGTGCCTCGGCTCGTTGAATCGGTGTACCCTACCATGAAGAATTCCGCCCGACTCCTGCTTGCCTACCTCCTCGTCTTCACCAGCGCCGCCTTTGCGGCCAAAGAACGGGGGCAGCCAAGCCCGGCTATGGCTCCCATCGAAGACCAGGCCGGCCTGCCGCGCGCGCTGCTCATTGGCGACTCGATCTCGATCGGCTACACATTGCCGGCGCGGGAACTGCTCAAGGGCAAGGCGAACCTGCACCGCATCCCGGCCAATGGCGGCCCGACCAGCCGGGGCCTTGCGTCGATCGACAAGTGGCTCGGCGATGGGAAGTGGGACGTGATCCATTTCAACTTCGGCATCCATGACTTGAAGATCATGCCCACCGGCAAGCGGCAGGTGGAACCGGTGGACTATGAAAAGAACCTGCGCTCGCTGGTGGTGAAGCTCAAGGCCACGGGAGCGAAGCTCATCTGGGCAACCACCACGCCGATACCGGATGGCGATCTAACCTCAGACCGCCATTTCGGCAAGGTGGCGGAATACAACGACATCGCCAAAAACGTCATGACCGAAAACGGCATCGCCATCGATGACCTCAATGCGGCCATCACACCCCATATCGCCGAGGTCCAAAACCCAAAGGACGTCCACTACAAACCCGAAGGCTACGACATTCTCGCCAAACAAGTGGCGGCCAGCATCGAGGCGGCCCTGCCCGCGAAGAAGTGAACGCCCCGCCCGCCACCGCCATGAAATCGCCACGACCAGCTCCGCCCGCTCTTGGTCGCGTGATAAGGCTCTGCGCCTCGGGGGCTCTGTTGGCGGCCGGCCTGGCGCTCACCGCCGCCGAACCCCGGCCCGCAAGCAGCCTCAAAACCGAATCCTTCGACCACGATCCGGGCTGGGAGGCCTTTAACAATCACATTGTGTCAAAGAAGGGGGCGGTGGTGAAACAGGACTTTGGCTACAGCCCCACGCACTTTGCGGGGAAGGGCAGGGGCGAGATGGGCGGCAAGGTCCAGCGCGCCACGGCGCCCGCCTGCTACGCGGACAAGCTGGCGCCCAAGACGCTGGACGACAAGCTCAGCGCCTCCGGCAGTTTCGCCATCACTGCCTGCATGTCGAATGCCGGTGTCTTCTTCGGTTTCTTCAACTCACATCAGACTGGCGGCACCGGGCGCGCCATCGGCTCGCTGGGCATGGACTTTGATTTTGAAAAGAAGGGCGCCCGCCTGGCGCTGAGGATGATCACCGACGGCAACAAGTCCTGCGGCACCTTCATCACGCCGTATCTGCCCGGCAAGTACCGCCCCACCCCGATCAAGATTGACGGCACGCGCTATCACTGGACGCTGGACTACGATCCCAAGGCCGCCGGTGGCAACGGGCGCTTCACCTTCACGCTGGGCAGCGACAATCATCCGGCGCCGCCGCCGGACACCAGCCTGCCCGAGGCCTCGCAGAAGGAGGCGCTCGCCCGCTTCCCTTACACCACCACTTTCAGCGTGGACCTGACGCCCGAGATTCGCAAGGAAGGCGCGACGTTTGACCGCTTTGGCCTGCTCAATGGCACGAAGGCGGGCGGCACGGCGACGATCTTCTTCGACGAACTGCAATACAACGGCAAGACCCAGGACTTCTCCCAGGACCCCGGCTGGACCGGCGAGGGCAACCGCATCAGCTATGAGAACGGCGAGCTGGCGGGCGCGCACGACTTTGGCTACCTTCGCAGCCATCTGGCCGGCGGCTCGCCGGGAGAAGTGGGCGGCCTTATGTGGCGCAGCCCTTACGCCTATTATGCTGATCGTGTTGGTTCGTTGTCGCTGCGCGGTCGGCTCGAAGCCCGTGGGAGCATCATTCTGGCGGTGGGCGCTCCCGATTCGGGGATGATGCTTGGCTGGTTCAACAGCGAGGTAAAGGAGGTCCTGGACGACAAGGAGCCGCTCAAAGGCCGCAATTTCATCGGTGTCTCCATCGGCGGACCGACGCGGATCGGTCACTACTTCCTGCCTTTCTGCGCGACAGCGACGGGCGGCCGCGTCACCGCCAAGAAAGGCCCGGTGCTCAAGCAAGGCAAGGCCTATCCCTGGACCTTCGTTTTCGATCCGGCGGCCAACGAAGGCCGGGGCCAGATGCGCGCGACCCTCGGCGAGGAATCGGTGACCGTGGACATGAGGCGCGGCCAGAAGCCGGACGAAGCTGTGTTTGACCGCTTCGGCCTGTTCACCATCGGCACCGGCGGCGCACAGGTGAAAGTATACTTCGATGATTTGCAGTACACCGCCAGTCCGGCGCAGTAGCCCTTGCCGAGCAACGCCACATGAAACGACTCCTCGTCCTCCTTGTGCTGCTGGGTCATGCCGCCGTCGCGGAGCCCGCTTCGCAGCACCCGGTCGCAAAGCTTGAGCGCTCGTTCTGGCTCAACGCCTCGCTCGCCTCGCCGCAGCTTGGCTACTGGGGGCTCGAGTTCCCAGCGGTGACCCGGCCCACGGACAAGCAAATCGCGAATGCTGCGCGGGTGCTGTGCGTCCCCTCCGGCCCCAACCGCCTCTATCTCATCTACCATCACGAGATGCCTGTGGAGGATGCTTGCGCGGTCTTTCGCGCCTGGCGCAAAGCCTGTCCGCCTGCGGTGGAGCTCGTTCCCACCCTGCTGTTGAGGATGTATGACAAGGGTGCTGCCGAGGTGTTAACCAGCGAGGAAATGGCCGTCCTGGCCGCCTTCTTCAAAAAGGAGATCAATCCCCGGCGCGCAGCGGTCTATGATGTGCTGCCGAAGCGTGAGCAGGGCGCTGGACTGGCGGTGCTCGGCCGCGAGTTTCCCGAGGGGCTCGTGCGTGTCGGCCTGCAACCGGGCGAGGCCTTGCTTCCGCCCTTCACCGCCGCCGTCGAGGACACCTGGAGCGGCCTTTGCCATGGCCTTGGCAAAGAGGACTGGCGTGCTCCCGGCTTTGGTCGCGACACGCTGCGCAAGTGGGTGGCGGAACGCAATTCCGGTCCCGCCCCCATCGTCTACGACCTGATCGTGGTCGCCTGGGATTACGCGCACACCAAACGCGGCGAGTATCCCGGCTACGACGACGCGAACAAAAATCTGCCGCTGCCCGCCGGTCGCAACCCGCTTGCAGCCACCGAAATCCTTGCGGCTGCCCGGCCGGGCCGCCTTGCGGGATTCAGCTCCGATCTGCTGATCCTCCAGCTCAACTCCGCCAGCACCCCGCACGACGGCCGGCGGGGATCATTTTATGAGACACTGAAGGCGGGCCAGCCCTACACCGGCTTCTATGCGGCGCCCTGGCGGGAGGTGCTCGGCATCTTTCAAGCTCTGAGCCAGGGCCGGACGATCTTTGCAACTCCCGAACCAGAATCGCGATGAAAACCCACCTCTTGTACCTGGCATCACTGGCCGCCATTCTCCTGGCCTCCTCGTTTGCTTGTGCTGAAGACTGGCCGCAGTGGCGTGGAGCGAATCGCGACGGCGTGTGGAACGAGGAGGGCATTGTGGAGGCCTTTCCGAAAGAGGGACTGAAGATCGTCTGGCGCGCGCCGGCGGGCAACAGTTGGTCGAGCCCGGTGGTGGCGGGCGGCCGGGTGTACCTGCGGGACTCGGAGCTGGTCAAACCGAAGGCGCAGGAGCGGCTGCACTGCCTGGATGCGGCGACCGGCAAGGTATTGTGGACCCAGGCTTATGATGTGACCTATCCCGACTGGGCGTTTGCAGCGGATCAGGTGGCGGGGCCGACTTCGACGCCCTGCGTGCACGAGGGCAAGGCCTACACTCTTGGAGAGCGCGGCGATGTGTTCTGTGTCGATGCGGGCACGGGGGCGGTGCTGTGGCATCGCAACATGATCGACGAGTACAAGATGAAGGAGTTCACCGGCAACGTTTCGCCGCTGATCGAGGGCGGGCTGCTGATCCTTCCCATCGGCGGCAAGCCGGACGCCGGAGTGGTGGCGCTGGACAAGGACACAGGCAAGGAAGTGTGGCGCTCCCTGGATGAAGACCAGACCAACAGCTCACCCATCGTCATCACCGCCGCAGGACGGCGGCAGCTCATCATCTGGACCCAGCAGTCCGTTTCCTCGCTTGATCCGGCCACGGGCAAGGTGTTGTGGCGCGAGCGCCTGCTCACCGCGCAGGACTCGGCGGTGGCCACGCCGGTGAGCGACGGCCATCTGCTGCTGATGGGCGGCCTGATGTTCAAGCTGAGCGAGGACAAGCCCGGCGCCACCGCGCTCTGGCCGGACAACCGCTCGCTCACCCACCGCATCCTGAGCAACACCTCCACCGCCGTATTACGCGATGGCCATGTGTACTCCGCGAAATCGAAGGGCGAGCTTGTCTGCCTCGACGCGCTGACCGGCCAGGAGCTGTGGTCCACCAAAAAGGCCACGGACCAGCGCGGCGCCTTCGGTCCCAGCATTCATCTCACCCCGAATGGCGGCACCATGTTTCTCTACAATGACAAAGGCGAGCTCATCCACGCGCGCCTGACACCGCAGGGCTATGACGAGATCAGCCGCGCCTTGCTGCTCGCGCCGGTGTACAAGTTCGGCGGCCACTACGTGAACTGGGCGCCGCCAGCGTATGCGGGTGGCCGCGTGTTTGCGCGCAATGAGAAGGAGATCGTGTGCGCGGAATTGCGGGAGGGAAAGTGACCTTCCTTTGCTCTGCAAACATCAGGTGTACGCATTGCTTATGCGCAACGCCGTCAAGGGAAGCAGCCACGACAGGCACCACGCCGGCCGACTGAAGTCGGTACACCAGCCGCGGCATCGAAGCGGCGAATGGTGCAAAAGCCAGGGGCTTCGAAGGTCTTTGCCTCCATGAAAGATGATCACCGTCCCAGGCTCTGCGGGGCGGCTGGTGTACAGGAGCATTTACTCTGCCGGGGCGGCGCTTGATTGTTCTCCTCGAAACCCCAAATGGCCGGCAAAGCAGCCTATGGGCGGAGGCTGGAAGAAGCCAATGAAGACGAGGAACGCTGCGAGAGGGCGTTGGAATGAAAATGCGCTTTGATCAATGAGGTGGCCGCAATAGGGTGGGGCCATGCCAGTCACGCCAAACGGTGAATTGCACTCAACCCAAGACGCTTTGCATACCGCTGAGCCCGGGTTTGCCAGCCGCATGGCGCGGATTCTGTTCCTAAATGCAGCCGCATATGCGGCTGCATTGCTCGTGGTGTGGCTGCTTCATTGCAACGACACCGAATTCAGTGAGATGGACTTCTTTTCGATAGGTGTCGCTGCCATCGGGTTTATGGCAGTGATGATCCTGCCTCCATTGGCGTTCGTCGCGGCATTGCTGGCACTCATCATAAAACAACCGCCATTTAAATGGAACGTCACGATTGCCCTGCTGTCTGGAGCAGGGACTGCTTTTTCTGTTCACCTGATCGCCGAACTATTCAATGCAAGGTAGGGTTAGCTCGGGAAAGCTGGCCCCTTACCTCGACCCGCCCTTGTCTTCCGAGGTGACCTTGTCGAACACCTGCTTGGCAAACGCCGCGCGCTGCTCGGGCGCCATCTGGAGCATCTTGTCGGTGCTGTCGCGCATGGTCTGGCGGTACTGGTCGTGCGCTTCCTTGGACATGCCGTTGTGGTACTTGTCGCGATCCGCCTCGCTCAGGTAGAGCGAGCTGCGCACGAAGGTCTTGCCGCTGGAGTCGTGAACGATGGCCTCGGCATCGGTGGGCAGCTTCACCTCGGTCGAAAGCGGCGGCTTGCCGGAGGAGAGCAGGGAGTCGCTGTAGCGGATGGTGACGACCTCCTCGCCTACCTGGAGCTTGATCTGGGTCTGCCGGAGCTGGGTGCCGACGGTGGCTCCGGCGAGCCGCCAGCCCTGGGCGTTGGGCACATCGGAGACGACGTAGTTCTTCTTCGTCTGCTTGTCCATCAGGGTGGCCAGGGGCTTGCCCTCAACATACGCCACTCCGGTGAGCAGCAGGCTGTCGGTGTAATCCACCACCCGGTTGAAGGGCGGGTTTTTCAGCATCGACTTGAGTGCTTTCGTGTCCAGCGGCTGCGGCAGGTCGGGATCGGCGGCGGGGGCCGCGTCCTCGGCATGGGCAGAGAGTGACAGAACGCCGAGGGTCAAGATCGTCAAGGCAGCGCGGCAGCGGTTCATATTCGTGAAAGATTTGTATCCGAGCTGCTTAACGCGGTCAATGCTTGTCTGTTGCGGAGAAAAATCTTCACGCCCACCCTCAGTTCGGGTTTACCCCCTGGCGGTCGAAATGTTAAGACTACGCATGGCGGCGGCGTTTGAGTGGGATGGAATCGCGCCCGCGAGGCGCTTCGTTGATTGACCGGGACCGATCCATAATCCACTTTGCACTATCGACAATCCACATTCGCCTGCCCTCATGTCCACACGCCGTTCCGCCGCCGAAGCCTTTGAAAAAGTGCCCACCTTGATCTTCCCCAATTCCGCCGCCGCCGCCGCTGAACTGGCGAAGGAGGTGAAGCAGATCATCGAGACGAAAAACCGCGCCGGCAAGCCTGCCGTGCTGGGCATGGCCACAGGCTCCACTCCGGTGCCGTTCTACCGCGAGCTGATCCGCCTGCACAAGCAGGAGGGGCTCAGCTTCAAGAACGTGATCACCTTCAACCTGGACGAGTACTACGGCCTGAAGGGTGACCACCCGGAAAGCTACGGATGCTTCATGGCGGACCAGTTGTTCAACCACATCGACATCCCGAAGGAGAACATCCACATCCCGAACGGCACCATCGCCTCCGACCAGGTGTTCGCGCACTGCCGGGAATATGAGGAGGCGATTGACGCCGTGGGCGGCATTGACCTGCAGATCCTGGGCATCGGCCGCACCGGCCACATCGGCTTCAATGAACCCGGGTCGAGCCGCGAATCGCTGACGCGCCGCATCACGCTGGACCGCATCACCCGGCAGGACGCCGCGAGTGATTTCCGCGGGGAGGAAAACGTGCCGAGCTTCGCCATCACGATGGGGGTGGGGACGATTCTGCGGGCCAAGAAGCTGGTGCTCATGGCCTGGGGCGAGAACAAGGCGGGCATTGTCGCCAAGGCGGTCGAGGGGCCGGTCACCGA
Organism: uncultured Verrucomicrobiota bacterium; assembly: GCA_903854655.1. GTDB lineage: Bacteria > Verrucomicrobiota > Verrucomicrobiia > Verrucomicrobiales > Verrucomicrobiaceae > CAINXC01. The sequence continues at coordinate 12,396 of CAINXC010000498.1, forward strand.
AGTGATTTCCGCCTCGTTCCTGCAGGACCATCCTGACGCGCGCTTCTTGATTGATTCAGGTGCGTCGCGCGAGCTCACGCGCTTCAAGCTGCCCTGGCTGGTGGGGCCGGTGTCGTGGACGCCGCGTGAAACCCAGCGCGCCGTGGTGTGGCAGAGCGTGAAGGCGAAGCGCCCGGTGCTCAAGCTGGTGGACGAGGACTACAACGAGAACGGCCTTTCGGATCTGCTCAGCGAGCAGGGCCCGGCCTATCAGTTGAACATCCGCATCTTCAACCGCCTGCAAAACACCATCACCGGCTGGCCGGGCGGCAAGCCGAACGCCGATGACACCTACCGCCCGGAGCGTGCGCGCCCCTATCCGAAGCGCTGCCTGATCTTCAGCCCGGAGCCGCAGGACGCCATCGTTGCCATCGGGGCGACCATTGACCGCCTGCGCGAGCAAGGGCACGAGGTGCGGGTGGTGTCGCTGACCAGCGGCTCCCTGCGTGTGGCCGACAGCGAGGCGGACAAGTTTGCCAGCACGCTGCTGGAACTGGGCGCCACGGCCGCGGATTCGGCGCAGTGGCAGGCGCAGACCGAGTATGCCCGCGAGCTGGTGAAGCTGATTGAAGACAAGGGCGAGTTCGGCGAGGACCCGCCCGCGCTGCGCAGCCTGAAGGCGCTGATCTTGCGCGGCGAGCTGCGCGACGCCGCGCATGCGGTGGGCGTGCCGCAGGAAAAGGTGGTGTTTCTCGACCTGCCGTTCTACGAGAAGGGGCGCTACCGCCGGTTCTTCAGCAGCCCGGAGGATGTGGCGGCGGTGGCGGCGCATGTGCGAGATTTCAAGCCGCACCAGATCTACCTCACCGGCGATGCGGCGGATCCGTCGTCGGTGCCTGCCATCGCCTTCAAGGTGACGGAAAGCGCGCTGAAGGAATGCGAGCAGGACGACTGGTTCGGCACCTGCACCTTCTGGCTGTACCGGGGCAAGGAGAAGGCCTTCGAGCCGCATGAAATCGACATGGCCGTGCCGCTGAGCCCGGTGCAGATGGAGCGCAAGGAGCGCGCCCTGCTGCGCTACCAGAGCCTCAGCTCGCTGGAGCACCAGTCGCCGCAGGGCAACCGCGATGCCGCGAAGCAATACGACGGGCTAGGCCTGGCCGAATACGAGGCGATGGAGTGCTTCCAGCGCTGGAAGCGGAGTTAAAGAAAGCACAGGCAGGCAAGCCTGTGCTACTTTTTGCCCATGATCGAACTCCGGCAGCTCAGCATCGCCAGCGGCGCCTTCCGCCTGCACGATGTTTCCTTTGCGCTGGAGCAGGGGGAGTACGTGGCGCTGATGGGCAGGACGGGGCAGGGAAAGACGACCATCCTGGAGGCCATTGCCGGGCTGCGCACGGTAATGGGCGGGCAGGTGCTTTTTGATGGTGTCGATGTCACGCAGCAGCCCCCGGCGCGGCGCGGCGTGGGCTATGTGCCGCAGGATCTGGCGCTGTTTCCCACCATGACGGTGCGGGAGAACCTGGAGTTCGCCCTGCGCATCCGCCGCACTCCGAACCCTGCCCGCATCCGGGCGCTGGCGGACTGGCTGGGGCTTGCGGCGCTGCTGGACCGCAGCGTGGCCGGGCTGAGCGGTGGCGAGGCCCAGCGCACGGCCCTGGGCCGCGCACTGTCGTTTGAGCCCAAGGTGCTGCTGCTCGACGAGCCCTTCAGCGCGCTGGACGAGGAAACGCGCGCCGAGATGCACCGCCTCATGGCCAGCATTCGCGAGAAGACGGGGGTCACCGTGCTGCATGTGACGCACAACCGCAGCGAAGCCCTGGCGCTGGCAGACCGGGTGCTCACGATTGAAGGGGGGACGGTGCGGATGGCATCGTCTTGATCGAGGTGTCCAGTTTCGGGATTTGAGATTTCATTTTTTCGTCCGTCTGTTATTTTATGAACGATGAAACTCCGCCTCGATCTGCTGAAGCACCTGACCACGGAGGACGTGATCCAGGAGGCCCAGGCAACGGTTCACCGCTTCAAGCCCGAGCCGCTTTTCTCGCAAACTGGGACTGGCAGTCTGTCATCCGCATCAATGCAGGAGCGTGTGCGCGAGGTGGAGCACAGCATGGTTTTAACTCAGAAACTGAAGGAGCGTGCGCAGCAGACTGGGCGGCCAGGCACGAGCAAGAGGTAACACTTGCGAAGGCTTTGGACACTCTGCGGGAGTTCCATAAGCGCGCTCCGTTTTTGTTTTTCAACGGCAATACTTTTGCCGCCATTGGCCGGGAACTCAGTTTCGCTCTCTTCAGTGACCTGCCCGCAGCCCGCCAGCGGGAAGTGGTGTCTGCTACGGCCCACTACATCGCCGGGGTGCTCGATCGTGATTCGATGAGTCAAGTGGTGGACGCACTTTGTGCTGCCGCGGATCTCGCGCCGGGAACGCGGGTGAAGACCCTGCGCGGCACCGCTCAGGGCGTCATTCTGAGGGCGCTCGCTGATGGCAGGGTTGTCTGGCGAACCGAGGCCGGAACGGAATTGACGACGATGCCCGAAACTTTGGTCCGCGAGGAGTGAGGCGGCCCCGAGTCTTCGCGATTCCTGCCGTTGAATGAAGGCTAGCAAGACCCTACGGTCGGCGTTCAACATCATCATGTCTTCCCCCCTCTCACCCGAAGAACGCCAGCGTTACGAATGGCAGCTCTGGACCCCTGGCTTTGGCGAAGAGGGGCAGCAGAAACTGAAGGCGGCCACGGTGCTGATTTCACGCTGCGGCGGGGTGGGCGGCACGGTGGCGCTGGAACTGGCGGCGGCGGGCGTGGGGCGGCTGATCCTGGCCCATGGCGGCGATTTGCGGCTGAACGACCTGAACCGCCAGTTGCTGATGACCACCGAGCACGTGGGCAAACGGCGCGTGGATTCCGCCGTGACGAGGCTGCGCGAGCTGAACCCGCATGTGGAGGTGGTGCCGGTGCCGGAGAACATCACCGAGGCGAACGTGGCCGGGCTGGTGGCGCAGGCGGACCTGGTGGTGAGCGCGGCGCCCTTGTTTGAGGAACGGCTGCTGATGAACCGCGAGGCGCTGCGGCAGGGCAAGCCCCTGATCGAGTGCGCCATGTATGACCTGGAGGCGATTGTCATGCCGGTGCTGCCGGGACAGACCGCCTGCCTGGGCTGCCTCACGCCCGAGCCGCCGAAGTGGTGGAAGCGCGAGTTCCCCGTGTTTGGTGCTGTCGCCGGCACCGCCGGCTGCATGGCGGCGATGGAGGCGATCAAGATCATCGCCGGCCTGGGGGAATCCCTGGCCGGCGCGATGATCGCCATCGACTTCCGCACCATGCACGTGCGCAAGGTGGCGGTGGCGAGGGATGTGGAGTGTGTGCTGTGCGGGGAGGGAGCGGGCTGACGAATGACGAATGACGAATGACGAATGACGAATGACGAATGACGAATGACGAATGACGAATGACGAATGACGA
>CAINXC010000499.1 GCA_903854655.1 uncultured Verrucomicrobiota bacterium
CCTTGCGTACCGTGCTACGCGAGAGTTTGAGGTCCCGCGCGATCTCGCTGATGGAGCCCTAATTCACGATCCGTTGCCGACACATCTTGCCGATCGCTTCCACGCACAGCACCCCGGTTACCCCTGAGTAGCCGTTAGGCTGCACAGCTTACGTGGTGGTCAATTTCGGACTCCGGTTACGCTCCGGATCTATTAATAATTGCACGCCTTTCCACAATCCATGAGTACTCGCGACAGCATATTCCCGCGCCGCTGAAAGTATTATCATAAGAGCGGACTGTACTTTCCGTTTTCAAAGCATTGGCTGCACCGCTGTGGCACCGCGCCTATCAACAGCGGGCTTGATTCAGGTACGCGCTTTGAACGACCAGAAATGTTCATCTACATTCATCCGGACACGGACCTTCCCGCCCTTTCGGCACCGGATGACTATTTCGCCGACAGGTACATAACCGCTCTTCTTCACGCCACGCAGTGACTTCGTGTTGAAGTGGTCCACGAAGCCAAAGAGGCGGCGAACTCCCTCGGCTTTCGTCAGCTTCAGTAGGTTCACGTGGCGCAGTGCCTGGTATCCGCCGCCGCGGTACTCCGGATTTGTGTAGCCTTTGTAGTTATAGATCGTGTCGTCCGGCAGGTTCAGGTGGACGCCGCTGTCGATATAGGCGAGGCGACTTGTCCAGATCCACGCGTAGCCGACCAGACGATCGCCATCGAGCTGCAGCATGCAGCGGGCCGTGCCCTTTTGGACGCGTTCGACGTCGATCGGGGCAATCTCGTACGCCGGCACCTTTCCCAGCGCCTCGAGGTCCTCAGGTGTGGCGAAGCGGAACTGGTGATCCTTTGCCGCCGTCACCGCGGCGGGCATAGGACGAGGCTCATACAGTGCAAACAGGATAGCGCGCGACGAGCCGTAGTACCTCAGCCCCTGCCAGCCCACGCGCAGCATCTCCATCAGGCCATGTGCCTGATAGGCCTCGCGCAGCTGCAATATGTTGTCTCGATATCCCATTGAAACCTCGTCGTTGTCTAACTTGCCTGGTGGAATCGCCCCAGAACCCGCTTCAGCAAGCCGTACGGCGTGGCCAAATGATCGCGCAGGAAGGGCTTCAGGACAAAGAAGGCCCAGTACCACACAGACCAGTCGCGATCTGGCGGGAAGAAATAGTAGTGACCGTGCGACCGGACTTCTTTGGTCCAGTGCAGCTTGTAGGGCTCGGCGGCACCCATGAAGTCATATTCCTCTAGTCTCGACTCCCGGACTTCTTCCATCAGCGACTTGAGCAGGAAAGACTTCAGGACAATCCCCGACGACAGATCGCTGAACCTCTTCTTGAATCCGAGCTTGAGGTTGTGGATCGTCTGCCGATGCACGATATTCAACTCGAAGGCTGCCGGCTCGCCGCCGACTTCCATGATGGCGCAGCGAAGATTCCCCGCCTCCGCTTCCGCCGTGATGACCTGCCGGTAGAACTTCCAGACGTTTTCCTGTGAGGACATCGCCGAGCCGGCATCGGCCTGCCAGGTTTCGGCGGAGATGTTCTCGATGAGACTGATGCAGCTGACGTCAGTCAGGACTCGCATCGTGACCTGGGGTGTCTTTTCGAGCTTGCGGACCTTCCGGCGAACGGTCTGGCGGAACGTCGACGAAAGACCTTCCAGCAGGCCATCCCAATTCACGGGAAGCGCCATGCGGGGGGACTGCAGGTGGTCCTCGACGCCCACGCGCCAGCCGCGCTGCCTGGCGACAGCAACCAGACTTTGTGTCTGCCCGGACCCCTGGCCCAGGGGATACAGGTCGAGGAGGTCGTACTCGTCCCCGATCTTCTCCAGGTGCGCCAAGATCGCTGACAGGAGATCTGTGCCCGGGGGCGTGACCAGCAGCTGCATCCGGTCCACCCAGGTGTTGGCGAACAGGGTCAGGACCCGTCGCCGCCGCAGGAACAGGCGCAGCGTTCGGTACATGAACGGTGCGGCGGCGACGAGCTCGCCATCGCACCACACGGCGATGACTCGGCACTGACTGTCGCGGGCAAACCCCTCCCACCAGGCGCACAACCAGTCGTGGGAGACCATCGGGGAGCTCTCACTGGCCGTACGTACCAGTTCACGCCACGGACCAGCGAGCTCCCGAAAGGCAGGAAGGCTGGTGATCTCTCGCACTTCGAGCCGTCTTAACTGCTTGGGAACCACTGTCTCAGCTCAAATGACACCATCAACTCAGGTTAGCAGCTTGTGTACAATTTCGGAAAGACGCGGTCTCATTATTCAAGATTCAAGGCCGATTTCATCCCGCGTGTGAGGTTACTTGAGAATTCTCAACGTTTTGGGCGTCATTGCACTGTTGGGGGGCGTGACGGCTGCACCGTTCCTGCTGATCAACTGGGCCATGCCTGAGCGGTATACCGCTGATGAGAAGGCGGGAAGCCGGATAGTCCCTCTCTCCCGGGGGCAGGTGCGTTACCAGGAGACCGGCGAAGGCAGCGTGCCGATTCTCCTGCTACACGGCTTCCAGGGGACACTCGGGCAATGGGACCCGGTCTGGCGGAACCTCGAGGGCTGCAGCGCCAGACGGCTGCGCATCGACGTGCCCGGGTTCGGGTTCTCGGCATGGAACGCGCGTGACTACAGCCTCGAGGCGCAGGGGCTTCGTGTCATCGAATTCCTGGACGCCGTAGGCATCCCCAAGGTCACACTGGCGGGAACCTCGATGGGGGGATCGCTGGCCGCCTGGATCGCCGCAAGACACCCCCAACGCGTGTCGCAGCTCGCCCTGTTCGCCCCGTCAGGCTATCCCGGCTCGCTGTCCTATCCG
>CAINXC010000500.1 GCA_903854655.1 uncultured Verrucomicrobiota bacterium
CTTCATCGCGCTCGCCGACGACAACTTCTACCCCGTCAGCCACAACGACATCCGCCTCGCCAAGCAGCAGGGCAATACCGCCAAGCTCGAAGAGCTCTCCGCCATCCGTGCCGAGCGCTTCGCTCTCATGGCCGAGCTCGCCAAACTGCCCAAGGACATGGTCTTCTTCACGCAGATCACGATGGAAGCCGGCGAAGATCCCGAGTATCTCGACGCCATGCGCAAGGCCAACATCAAGGGCGCACTCGTCGGCGTGGAAGCCGTCACGCCCGAAGGACTCAAGGCCGTCTTCAAAGAATTCAACTACTCCGGCGAGACCCTTGCCAAGCAGTTACAGACGTTCAAGCAGCACGGCGTCCACGTCCTCGGCTCCTTCATCTTCGGTCTGCCGACAGACAAGCCCGCCACCTTCGACGCGACCGTCGAGATGGCGCTCAAAGCCGGCGTCACCTTCGCGCAGTTCGTCATGATGACGCCCTTTCCCGGCACAGTCGACTTTGCGCGCTGGGAGAAGGAGCAGGAGGCCGCGCCCACACTCGTCGGCGACGTCCCTATCACGCGCTACTGGCTCATCCCGACTGCGGTGCGTCCCAAGATGTTCACGCCGCATCCGTCGATGAGCTCCGACGAAATCCGCGAGCGCACGCAGAAGGTCTGGGACCGTTTCTACAACTGGAGCGCGATCTGGCAGCGCTCCGCCTGCACGCCCACGCTGCGCGCGCGCATTGCTTTCATGTTCCTGTCGAAGCTCTACCGGCAGATGTATGCCGGCACCGGCATCTCCACTGACAGCGCGCGGCGCAAGAAGTCCAAGACATGGGCACGCTGGACCGCACGGCAGTGCCGCAAACTCTTCCAGGCCAAGCCCATGCCCGAGCTCCAGTCACCAGTGTGGGAACTCGCTTTCGCATCGCCGCTGCTTCGCCGTCCTGCATTCCTGGGGCCGGCACCGGACGAAACAGCGTCCTTCAACGTGCTTCCTTAGTGCAAAGTGACTGGCCGCTCCTACCCGGCATCTACTATGCTTGAAGCCAGTCGCACGCATGAGTCAACCGATCGATACCAGCATCGTCATCGCTACCTGCAGCCGCTCCGCCATGCTGCGGGATGCGGTCGCAAGCCTGCTCCGCCAGAGCTGGAGCGAGACCCATGCGGTCGAGATCGTCATCGTCGATGACGGATCAACCGACGACACACCCGCCGTTCTCGCCGAGCTCAAGCGCACCTCGCCCATCCCGTTCACCGTGGTGCAGGGCCCAAGCCGGGGAGTCGCCGCTGCCCGCAACCTTGGCGGCGATCATGCACGCGGCGAATGGATCGCCAGCTTCGACGACGACCAGATCGCCTCGCCTGACTGGCTCCGAGAGCTGCGCACGCTGGCCGACAGCACCCATGCTCCCTGCGTCGGCGGAGCGCTCACGCTCCAGCTTCCGACCGGCGTCTCACAGGAGGACTTCGGCCCGCGCGCACGCCGCGTTCTGGGCGAGCACCTGCTTGGTCCCGTAGCGCGCCGCTACCAGAGCAAAGAACTTCCCGCGACCAACAACGTCCTCATGCGC
>CAINXC010000501.1 GCA_903854655.1 uncultured Verrucomicrobiota bacterium
TGGAAACCATCGGCTGAGGAACGGTCGAAACCGGCCCAGAATGCGGGTTCGCAGATGGCGACGCAGCCGGCCAGCGCCATCTTTTCATAGTCGTCCGTGGTGCGGGAGACCATGTGGCCGTGGGGTTCGATGTAATTCATGGGGAAGACAAAAGACTTGAAGACAAAAGACAGAAGATCGGAAAAACGGCAGGGTGAAAAACGGGGGTCATGTCTTCTGTCTTTTGTCTTCCAGTCTTCTGTCCTCTCCAAGATACGCCCCCATCGCCCCTTGCATGTGGGCTTTGGCAATGGGCTCCGTGGTGGGGTCGCTGAAGGTGAGCAGCACGTTCTTCGCGCGCTCCGGTTCGTCCTGGAGCAGACAGCGTGCGGCCTGCTTCAACTGCTGCACCCGAAAATCATCCCCCTGGCCGGCCTTCTGCACCCGGTCCAAAAAGGCCGCCAGGTCGATGAGCTTGAAGCGTGCATCGACAAAGCTCAGGTCCACAATGTTGACGGGATTGGGGGCGGTCCAGGTGCTCATAGGGTGCAGTTTAGAGGGCGGCAAGGCCCCATGCAAGGCTGGGGCGCGGTGGTTGCGGTTTCAGTTCTCATTCCCTGTTTTCGCCCCCGCCCGCCAGATACAAATCGTGCACCTCTGCATCCCCAAGTGCTCGCGAATACAGGGCGAATTCGTCCATCGCCCCGCTCAGGTGGCGGATGGCAACGCGGTCGGCATGGCCGTCGTTCCAGTTGCCAAGTTCGGCCATGCCCAGTTGGAGAGGGAAGATGACCTTGATCGGCAGACTGGCGACGAGTTCGCCGTTGGCGTAGTGGCGGACCTCCCTGGCCTGGGGATCATACACGGCGGCAAGGTGCATCCAGCGACCGAAGCGCTCGGGGGTGAAGAGGGCAGGAGTGTCGTAGTCGTCGTGGGGTTTGCCGTCACGGCTGGCGATGCCGAGCCTCACCTTGCCATCGCGGGTGATCTGCCAGTGGACCCTGCCATCGCCCCAGCCTTCGCACATGAACAGCGAGTTGTAAGCACGGTCGAGACCATCGACGCGCACCCAGGTGGAAAGGGTGAGGGCGGCCACATCGCCCGGAACACTGAGGCGCACACGGTCGCTGACGTTGCGGAAATCCAGCGCGTGTTTGCCGGGCCAGCGGCCTTCGGTCCAGGCGCCGCCGACGATGCTGCCGTCGGGAATCGCAGCACCCTGGCGCGCGAGGTTTTGCAAGGAGCGGGAGTCCTCGTTGTCCTGGAAATCGAAGCGCAGGCGCAGGCCGTGATCGTTGTTCCAGCGGGCGCCGGCGGCTTGCCAGCGCTCGAACTGGCTGCGCTGGGAAATGGCGGTGCGCTCGTCGAGGTGATTGAGCGAAGCGAAAGCGGCGGCATTGGCGGCGATGGCTTTGGGCGCGCTGGCGAAGGCCATGGCCTGGCCTTCCTTGAGGGATTGCATGGCGGAGGAAGCGGGGTGCAGCTCCACCTCGCCCTTGAACACGTGCACCTCGGCGGAGGCCACGCTCAGGTCGAGCCCGAATTCGGTGCCGAGATCGACGATGGTTCCCTTCGGGGTGTTGATGCGAAAGCCTTTGGCCTGGGGCGGCACATGGGCGCTGAGCTTGCCGGAGGTGCACCAGGCCTCCCCGGAGGACACGAGCTGAATTGCCGCAGGACCTTCAATCAGAACCCGTGCGCCTTGATAGAATTCGATCTGGGCGAGCCCCGATTTCAAGCGCAGCCAGCCAGGCGACAAGGGCGAGCCCGGGGCCGGGCTGGCGCTGTCCGGCTCCCACACCAGGTTCACGCCGCGGGTGAGCACCGCCACGGAGGCCGTGGTGGCCTCGTCGCTGGCGGGCCTGCCCTCCACCAGCCAGTGCAGCGCCGCACTGCCTAACAGGGTGATGCAGGCAGCCAGCGCGGCCGCGCCGGAGAGCGCGGCGAAGCTGAACCTGCGCCGGGGAA
>CAINXC010000502.1 GCA_903854655.1 uncultured Verrucomicrobiota bacterium
ACTCCACCAGCCCGTTGGCCAGCTTGGCGACCTGCCCGGAGACGCGTTCTTCCTTGAGCTTGCCCTCGTCATCAAAGGCCTCGTGGGCCTTGGAAACGGCCACCTGGTCCGGCAGCACGATCACGCCGATGTTGCTCAGGATCGACCGCAGGGTCACCAGGCCGCGCAGCCCGCCGAGAGCGCCTGGTGAAGCGCTGAGCAGGGCTGCGGCCTTGCCGCGGAAGGCCACCAGCGGCGGTTCATCGTCGGTCTCGGCCCGTGAGGCCCAGTCGATGCTGTTTTTCAGGACGCCGCTGATGGAGCTGTTGTACTCCGGCGAGGCAATGAGAAAGCCGTCGTGACCATGCAGCAGGGCCTTCAGCTTCTTCGCATTTTCAGGCAGGCCCTGCTCCTCTTCCAGATCCCCGTCGTACAGGGGCAGGGGATAGTCGCGCAGGTCAATGGATGTCACCTCCGCCCCTGCTGAACGGGCCAGCTCGGCGGCAGCCTCCGCAAGTTTCTTGTTGAAGGAGGCGGCGCGGGTGCTGCCGGCGAAAGCGAGAATTTTGGGGGTGGTCATGGGGCATTGATACACAGGTTCACGGCGGAGTCACTCACTTCTGTGCGGCATAGAACACATACGTTTGGCAAAACGAACTAATTGAGAAATACGGGCCGTTTGTGGTCGCAGATTTTGGTTCGAAATTGATGTCGATCACGGTGGAGCATTGAAGAGCGAGAAATCCAAGAAGCCGCACCCGCTAGGCGCGATGGCATGAGGGTTGGCAACAAGATTTGGAAGCCGCCAGACTGGAGACGAACCGAAAATACCGACCCCAGGGTCAATAGGCAATACTCTAAACACCAACTCTACCAAAATGAGGCAAGTGTTTGTGAAACAGCACGTACTGCTCAAGCTTTGCAATAGTACCCCTTGGGCTTTCGTCGAGCGGGCATTTGAGACATCGTTGAAGCATTGCGGCATTTTTTCCATGGCGCGGAAGCATCTGGTTTATGGAAAGCTTTTCCCGCATCGTCAAATCGGGAACCGCAATATCCCTCGGGGATGCCCAGGTGGACTGGTAAAACATCCCGTCAACTTCGATCTATCACAGGGGCTGATGGTTGAGAGGAGTTGCGCCTGAATCGACAGGCATGCAGGCACCATTTTTTGAGCCACAAAAAGGCCTGCCGACGCATCACAGCGCGGGCAGGCCTCTGAATTGAATCCGGAAAGTTTTACTTCTGCTTCGCTTCGTATCCCGGCATTGGCTTGCCGTTGTCGTCGAGCTTGCCGCAGGCCCAGAGCAGGCCGCGGGTGACGAGGTCGAGGTACACGGGGTCGCTCATGGTGTCGTTGGTGTGGCCCATGGTGGTGCCGAAGACCCGGCCTTTGCCGTTGGTGTTGACCCACACCAGGTTGTGGTCCTTCTGGGTGTCCTCGCCGAAGGCCTTGGCGAGGGGCACGAAGCCGGGGTACAGGATCTCGTTCTTGTAGAGCTCGTCGCCTTTGTCCAGCCACTCGGCGGGGAAGCCCTTCATGACGGGGTGCTCGGGGGCGATGTTCTTGACGTGCAGGTCGCGGGCCTTCTCGTGGCTCATGCTCTTCTGCCCGATGACGTGGCGCCACACATCTGTGTCGGCCATGCGATAGCTGTGCGTGGAGCAGTGGAGGACTACGGCAGGCAGGCCGTCGAAGTGGGGCTTGGCGATGCGCTCAATGAAGGGCACGTCGGTGACGCCGCCGAAGCACTCGTTGTGCAGCACCACGTCGTAGCCCTTGGCCCAATCCGGGTTCTCGTAGATGCTGACCTTGTGGGTCTTGTCGGCCTTGCTGGTGCCTTCCTCGTGAATGATCGTGAACTCGACATTGGCACGGGCGCTGATGCCCTCTGCAAGAATCAGTTTCTGGTGCTCATAATCATGGCAGCAGCCGCCGGTGACCATGAGGACCTTGAGGGGGGCGGTCTGGGCGTGGACGAGCGTTGCGGCGAGGAGGAGGGAGAGTGCAAGAAGGCGTTTCATGGGCAATTGCGGATTGCGGATTTGGGATTGCGGATTGTGGGAAGGGTGAACGTGACCTATAGTGCCGAGCTCCCTTTTGGGATCGCCCATCAGTTACAGTGATTTGACCTTGATGGAACGAACCGTAACTTTGGATTTCCAGCAGAAAACGGAGACAGGGTTGTTGATGCTGGAATAATCGCCTTCGTGCTCGTAGCGGAGTTCGCCATCCACGGCGATGGCCTGCTTCTTTGGAGTCACCAGCCATTTGATGGTGACGTACTTGTTGGCCGGGATCACGCCGGCTCCCGCCTTGTTGTGCCCCGATGCGGGGCCGCCGTCCACACGCAGTTCCTGCTGGCCGCCCTCCCAGTTAAAAATCACCTGGTCTGCGGCGTAGCCAATGCGCAGGTCCGTCGAGTCCGTTTTCGCGATGATGGTGATCTCCACCGGCGGGCGGAAGGTTGCTCGCGTCGTGATGCTCTCTTTGCGTTCCAGCTTCACTGGCACGCCCTTGCCCTTCACCACCAGGGCGTTGATGTGTTCCACCCCATCCCCCCCGAGTTCGGCTGCCCACCCCAGGTTGGCCGTTGCCGAGGCCAGAAGAAGGCAGAGGACGAGGAGGGATTTCATGGGGAGTTTGGGACTGTGGAGTGCGGGGAGGGAATGCGGACGGAGCTTTCAGAGCACCAATCCGCAATCCCAAATCCGCAATCCGAAATGGACTCTACTTCTGCTTCGCTTCGTAACCGGCGGCAGGCTTGCCGTCGTCGGTGAGCTTGCCGGCGGCCCAG
>CAINXC010000503.1 GCA_903854655.1 uncultured Verrucomicrobiota bacterium
CGGCCTCGGTGCCCATGTCGGCCAGGAACTGGGCCTTGAGCCAGGTGATCTGCTCGGCGAGACCGGCCGGGGAGGCGGCGCTGAGCTGGGCGAGCCGCCGGAACTTGAATTTGAGGTCTTGGATGTCTGCCGCCATGTGGTGGCGGCGGCATGTCAAAGGCGGCTACGGGCAGTTGAGAGGCGATAGCTGATGGTTGATGGACGGAAAGGGAGGCCTATTCGGCGGCCGGCGGCGGCTCCTGGGGCTTTCCTTTGACCTTTGCCCAGCGTTTGTTGACGGCTGCGCGCATGGTTTCGGAATCACGGGCTTTCGCTTTGCCCGTGCCCGCCTGGCCGCCCTTCTTCCCGATTTGCGAGAGGTAGGCCTTCACTGGATCCGTCGAGTCCTTGCTGGTTTGCTTCTTCGCCATCGGTGGGGGTGATAACGAGGACGATGGGGTTGTAAAACTGGGCTTTCAAGCCCAATTCGAGGGCGAAATCCTGGGCTTTCTTGAGCTTTTCAGCGGTGGTCATGGGCTTATATACTCAAGCGGGTTGTCTATAGCAAGCCCTGATCGCGAAGGCGTTTCAGGGCTACAAGCATGGGTTTGGCCTTCAAATAGGCCAGGAGGTTCATTTTAGCGCCGTCGCCATGGTCGTTTTTGCCTTTGGGCTCGGCCCAGACCATCTCGTACTCGTAGTTCTTGATGATGCGGATGCGGCGCTCCTGGCAAAGCTCCTGCATGAAGCTGGGATCGCAGCCGACAGGCAGGTGCAGCAGCGGCGCGGCGGCGGGCTCGCCACGGGCGCGCTTTTCAATGAGCTGGGCGCGCTGCTCGATGGATTCTTCGTAGAGCAGCGTCTTGATGGCGCTGTCCTTGAAGACAACGCAGGGCACGGGGAGGCCATCTTCGGTCTGGAAGGTCTCCTCCTTCATCAATTCACTGCCGGCGGAGGCCGCGCCACGGCAGGGATAGAAGCGAAGGAACTCCTTGCCGCCGATCGCGAACTTGGTGCTGAGACAGAAGCGGCGGATGGTGAAGGTGTTGTGGCCCTCATCAATGAAGCCGGTCATGACGAAGGGGTTTATCCGCTTGTCCTCGGGCGTATCATCCCAGTTATCGACCACGACAGGGACATTGGCGTGGCTGATGAGATCCTTTTCGGAGATCGTTTCGCCGTAATCGATGAGCCAGCCTTCGTTCCTTTCGACCGACCAGGCCCAGCGCTGCCACTTGTACACGTCGAGCTGCCTGTCCGAGGCCAGGGTGACGATGTCGGGCCGGATGGGGCAGTGGCCGTGCTGGTACACGCCGATCATGGCCTGGAGGTGGCCTTCATTGATCTCGACCTCCTTGCGGCGCACGGGCAGGCCAAGGCGGGAGCGGCGGAAGTTGTCGAGCTTGTCGGTGTCGCCGGCGGCTTCGACCCACTCATTGGCGAGGACGCCCCAACTCGCCTTGGGGAAGGTGCTGTAGAGGTCCGAAACGTGGCAGGAGAAGCGCCGGGGCTTGGGCTTGTGCTTGTCCTGGCCGTAGTTGGTGCGCCGCCACTGGCGCTGGCGGACCATGTCGGGCTTGTGCTGCTCCTGGATGGGCTGGCCACAGGACTCACATTGAAGATAGGTCTCGCCGGCGATGCGTTCGGTATCCCAGCCGCCGTGCTCATCCTTGCAATGGCTGAAGCGGATGTTGTCCCACTTGATCTCCTGGAACTGCTGGCAGGCTGGACAGGGCACGTAACACTTGTGCCGGGTGCCGGTGAGGTAGTTCTTGTTGATGAAGTCGGTCCACTGATCGGGCTTCGAGAGGGCAACAAAGAAGCAATCGGTGATGACGCGCTTGAGGCGGTCGAGAATGAGCAGAGCGGGATGCGACTCGGTGCGCGTCTTGCTCATCTTGTAGGTGTCGGTCTCATCGACGACGGCGAGGCCGATGGACTTGTTGGCCTGGGCCCCGACGCTGGCCGCGCCGCCGAGATAGATCGTGAGATCCCGGAGCGACATGGTGAGGTTGGTCATGTCATCCGGGTCGCCGGAGATCTGGGCGGCGGCATCCGTACACTTCTCCAGCAAGGGCTGGAGGCGCTCGGTGCTGATGCGGCGGACTTCGGCCAGTGAGTCGATGCCGTACAGTATGTTACGCTTGAAGTGGGTGACCCAGAAGACAATGAGTATGAGACAGATCAAGGTGAAGCCGCTCTGGCTGGACTTCATGACGTAGGCTTCGTCGTACTCGTCATCGAGCGCGACCTCGAACAGGATGGTGGGAAGCGGGTTGAGCTCGGGATCGTAAGCACCGCTGAACTCCTGGGATTCCTTGGCGGTAAGCTCGATCTGGCCGCGCGCCCAGTCCTCGATACGGCCCTTGAAGCGTGGTTGGAAGCTGCTGGAATAGACCTCGTCCAGCTCGTCATCGAGGGTCTGTCTCATGAGAGCGTGAGGCGTTCCTTGAACTGCCACTTGTCCTCGTGGAGCTGGACGAAGGCGGCATCGAGCTCGTCATTCATGAGGGCGACGATCTTGCGGACAAGATCGGGGGCCAGCGCCAGCTTGGTGCCGGCGCGAACGGGACAGGAGCGCACGGCCTGGTGCAGGGCGGAGAGGCGGACGGCAAACTTGCCGAGCATGATCTTGCGCGGCACCATGTCGCCCTGGCGCTGCATGTTGTCCCACTCATCGGCCTTGGCCTTGCGGTACTGCTCAAGAGCCTTGTTGACGGCGGTTTCGCAGTCGCGGATGCGTTCTTCATCGGGCAGGCCTTCGACCAGTGTCACACGGGCCTTGCGAAGCTGCTGCTGCGCGTAGTCTAGGTTTTCAGCGGCGTAACGGACGGCGATCTCGTAGCCGAAGTCGTCGTGACTGATGGGAGCTGCAGCAGGTGCGGACGGAGTGGACGTGGTGGACGCCGGTGCGGCGGCAGCAGGGGCGGACTTGGCGAGCCGGACAAGGTTGGAGGGCGGGTTGCGGCTCTTTACGCGGCGGTACCAGGCGGCCATCTTGGCGGGCTCATCGAGCGGCGGCAGATCCTCGCCCTTGGCGGCGTGGCGGCCGTCGCTGATCCAGTTCTTGATGGTCTTGTCGGACACCTCAAAGACGCCGGCATAGTGCTTCTGCTCGTGCTGGTAGTGGGAGCTGGTGGCGGCGCGCAGGGCGCTGCGACTGGACGGGAGATGGGTGGAGATCTCGCCACGCTCGTCCTGGCTCAGGCGCTGGCCTTTGGACCACTTCAACAACAGGGCGGCAACGCGGCTGCGCTGCAGCGCGGCGGGATCGAGACCGGCGACCTGGCCGGCGGCGACAAGATCGCGCTCGGCAGTGCTGAGGCGGCCGCCATCGCCGACGTGCTGGACGATGTTGCGGGTGTCGGCCGCGAGCACCTTGGTGGCGAGATCGGGCGGCAGCTCAGTCATGGCTTGGGAGCGAGGTGAGCCAGCCGCGATGGAAGGCGTCGAGTTCGGCGTCGTTGAAAATGACGAGCTGCTCGGTGTTATCGGAGGATCGAAGGTTGGAGGAACCTTCGAGGACGAAGTGATCACCGCTGGCGGTGGGCAGGCAGATGACCTTGGCGTGACAGCGGGTGGTGATGATGGTGGCGAGGCCCTGGAGCCTGGTCTTGACCTCGCGATACGTGGTGGCCTTGTCCACCTGGGCGAAGTAATGGCTGCAAACGATGGTGAGCTTTCCGACCAGGTCGCGGGAGCGAAGGCTGCCCAGGACCTCGGCATTGGCAGTGCTGAGACCCAGCGTGGCGATCAGGAGGTCCGGACAGCGGCCGCGCGCCTGAATGATGGCCGGAATGATGTCGCAGAGCACGAAATCACCGCGCAGCGCACAGTGGGTGCGCTCGCCAGCCACAAGCGGCAGGTGCGGCACAATGATGCCGGCATTGGCGGGCTTGATGAGACGCCGGATGCCCCGGCGCGAGGCGCGGTCCTGCGCGGCGACCTTGTGGAAGCGCGAGACGGTGAGCGCGAACGCGGGCCCGGAGGCGGGCATGGCGAGGCGTCCAATGAGGGAGCCAAGCTCCGTCTGCAGCTCGATGTCACGAAGGTCCATGCAGCTTGGTGATGGCGAGGCCGTAGCCGTGCATGCGTTCGAGTATCACGCTGCAATATTTGGGGTCCAGCTCGGTGGCGACGGACCTGCGACCGGTCTGCTGGGCGGCGGCGAGGGTGGTGCCGGAGCCGCCGCAGAGATCCATGACCGTCTCGCCCTTGCGGGAGGAATTCCACACCTCGCGAGCGACCAGGGCGAGCGGCTTGACGGTGGGATGGAGGGCGTTGGACTGGTTGCGGGGCTCGCGGATGACGGTGGTGTCGCGCTCGTTGCGCATGCGGTTGACCAGGGCGAGCAGCTCGGGCTTGGAGAGCTTCTTGAGGTCGGTCTCGTCGTCGAGCACGGTGGACTGCTTGAAGCCGCCCTGCCAGTAGTGGCCGGCTCCGGTGCGCCAGCCGTAAAGGATGGGTTCGTGCTGCCACTGGTAGTCCTGGCGGCCCAAAGTGAAGCCGCCCTTGACCCAGATGAGGCATTGGGCGGTGCGCAGGCCTGCCTCGCGCGCGGCGATGCGGGTTTCGGTGCCGTACGCCTCGGCATGCGCGATATAAAAGGCTCCGCCTGGCTTCAAAAACTGGGCACCGGTGGAGAACCAGAGCTTGAGCTTGACGGCGTACTCTTTGTCGCTCAGGTCATCGTTAATGATGGCCTGGGGAATGAGGCCGGGAACGCGGCCGCGCTGGACATTGACGTCGTTTCGGAACTGCTGGAGGTCGTCGTAGTCGATGTTGTAGGGCGGATCGGTCCACATCATGTCGGCGTGGCGGCCATCGAGCAGCATGGTCCAGTTGTCGGGGGCCTCGCACGCGCCGCAGAGCAGGCGATGATCGCCGAGCTGGTAGAGATCGCCGATACGCACCTGCCACTTTTCCTGCAGTTCATCGGCCTTGGAGACGAGTTCGGTGGCGTTTTCGGTGTCATCGGACAGCTCAGGGCCGTCCAGAAGGGCCATGAGGCCCTTTTCGTCGAGACCAGCGAGCGCGGAATCAATGCCGGCGGCATCCAGCTCACGGGCGAGCGAGGCGAGGATGGTCTGCTCAAAGTCGCCGAGAAGGGTGTTCGCGGCGATCATGCGGGCGAAGTGCGTGGCTTCGTCGTAGTCCACGATGACCACATCGGCTTCAACGAAGGTCATGGAGAGCATGACTTTGAGCCTCAAATGGCCGGAGACGAGGAAGCCGTTGCGGCTGTTGAGCACCAACGGATCGAAGTAATCGCGGTCAAGGGACCGTTCGAGAACCTGCCACGGCGCGGAGCCGGGCTTGGGGTGCTTTCGCGGGTTTCGCGGATGCGGCAGCAGCTCAGAGAGCAGGCGGCGTTCAACTTTCAGGGAGGCAATGCGGTCAGGCATAAAACGGCCCCGCATGTCAAAGGGAAGGGAAGCGTTCTCTTCAAACCGCGCTCGCAAAATCACACGGGGGGACGCTTAACCTGTTCGGTGGGGTCGGCCTTGGGAAAAGATTCCTTACCTGGGGGTGTGTAGGGGCAGGTAACGCAGGAAGGCATAGGCCTTGAGGGTAAACCCCCTGACTCCGCTCTGTTTTATTTCTGAAAATAACCCTGGATACCTATGCTTACCTTGCCCTTGCTCCGATGGTCCATCTCACGAACGCTTGATTCTACAAGGCTCGCAGGGATTCACCACACCCTGTTAAGGTCGCGCGCAAGGTAGGTACAGGTCGCAGAATAAAAAGAGCGAGGGTGCGGGAGAAAGCCCCGCCGGCCGGCGAAAGCGTCGCAGCACGCGCCCATTCGGAGCCCCTCTAGCGTGCGCGCCCCGACCGACCTATGCACACCTCACAGCCATCTCTTCGGCGGTCGGGACGCGTGGCGACTACCTGGTCGGACCACGAGAGCCTCAGCCCTCGATGCTCACCGTGTACTTGCGGTTGCGGTTCTTGCCTGTCTTGCCGAACCGCACCTTCTTGCCGGCGACAACGAAAGTCGTGCCACCGTACTTGTCAGCGAACAACCAGCCCAGGGCGCTTTCCGTCTTCTTCGTCGCCTCGTAGTGCGAGCCCTTGCCTTCCACACTGCGCCAGCGGCCGTCGATCTTCCACGTCAGCAGGTTCTTGCTCACACAGCGCTCCAGGAGCTCCGCAAAGCCATACTCCTTCACACGCTCGTCTTCCTCAAAATCAAAGTCCTTCAGCAGCTCCGCGACCAAGGCAGCCATGTCGCTGTACTCGTTGTCTGAGCGCTGTTCATCGGGCCTGGTCTCGCACGGATCACCAAAGCCCGCAAACTCCGTCATGCCTCCGTACACCTGGCACCAGTCCTCGAAGCCTGGCTTCACCGTCTTGCCGCGTGGCCGGCCAGCTCGATCCCAGTGGACAATGATCGAGTACAGCGCGCTGCAGATGTCCGCCCGCTGCTCCGGCCTGGCCAGCCAGCGTTCGTTGATCGGATTCGGCACCCGGTGCGCGTGACTGTCCGCTTCTTCGACATGCAGCCGGCATTCAAGGAAACGTCCTTCCAAGTCCGCCTGCAGCGTCATCTCATGACCGCTCAGAAACGCCACCGCCTGCTTCTGGCCCGTCTTGGTGCTCTGCGTGTGCATGCCTCGGAACGTCCACCAGTTCGCCGTCAGAAACGAATTCAAGGCCGATGACCGAACATGCCCCGTGATGTCGTCGATCACCAGGCAGCCCAGTCCATCGTTCACCGTCGAATTTAGCAACTGAATCAGCGCGTCCGGCGTTTCCGGCCACGGGCTCACTGGACACATCCCCATCACCGGCACGATGGCCACCTTGATGAGCAGCGTCTTGCCTGAGCGATGCTTGTTGGCCTTGAAAGCGAAGTTGATGCGCTCGGCGTTCAGCGGCAGCAGCAACGCCCCATAGAAGCTCAGCATCGAGGCCACCTGGATCGCGCGGTCCAGCGGCGACACAAACGGGAAATCCTTCAGCAGCGCCTTCACCAGCTCCTGGGCATGCTTTAGCGGCATCTCCACGATGTCCACCTTGCTCTCGCGCGTCAGGATCCCGCTGTGCTCGTCGAAGCCCTCGCGCAGCAGCTCAATGCTGCCGTTGTCGCGCATGATCGGTTGTCGCACGGAAGTCACACGCTCGAGCTGTCGTTGACGGTAAATGAACTGCCGGCTTTTCAGCGTCCCCTTGGCCGTCTCACACGTCATCGTCGTCGGCTCCTGGCTCGGCGGCTGATTCTTCCCCTGCGAGCACCATTTGAAGGTAATGGCCAGGTCCGAGATGTAAGTGCGGAAATCGTCGGGATCCAGGCGCTCAATGGTGCCCGTCCGCTTGTTCACCGTCACAATGTCCATGTCACGCCGGTACACCCCGTTCAGCGAGCAAACGGCGGCCGCCTCGCGAGCGAAGACGTCCAGCGGATGCCCCACACGCGGCAGCTCGATCCAGCGCACCTCTTTCTTCGTATGCGCCTCGCCGTCCGTCACCGGTGGCAGTACGTCGCCCAGCTCACCACCGTGCAGGCGTGCCACGCGGTTGCTGGCCTCGATCTGCGGATCTTCTTCTGCCGCGCTCATGCCATCGCCTCCCGGCATTGGGTTTCCACCCGCTCACGGGCGCGCCGCAGATCCTTGCTCACCGGCGAGTAGTACCACAGCGGCCGGCGCAGCCAGGCCCCGCCCGTTTCGTCGCCGTCACTGATGCCTTGCTCGCTTTGCTGCAGCCAGTGCTGCACCACGTCGCGTTTGGGCCAGCGGTCGCAGATCGGCCGCGCCGGCGGCGTCGGATCAATGTAGAGCAGCTTCTGCAACTGCGGCGGCTGCAGCTTGATGTACTCCCAGCGGCCGTCATCGTGCTCACGCACCTTGCCTTCGCGCCAGGCGTCTGGCAGTCGCGACAACCGCACCGCGCTCAACACGCCCTTATCCAGGCCGTTTTTGAGCAGGAAGCTGATGGTGGCATTGAGCGAGACCTTGATCTTGTCCCACTCGCTCTTGGTGGCGGCATTCACTTCCACCAGCGCATGAACGCTGCGGCCTCCGCTGCTGTAGATCGCAGCGATGCGGAGCGGGAGCTGTACCAGGGCCCCCAGCCATTCACGCACCGGTGCCGTGTCAGATTCGAGCAGCAGCCAGCGAAAGTTCAGCACGCTTTCCTCGCTGCGGCGCGAGGCCTTGTTGCCCTCCGAACGTGGATTCGGATGATACAGCCCATCCACCGGCTGCGGCAGGAACCAGACCCCGTATTTGCCCGTCCGCAGCGGCGCTTGCGACGGCCACAACGCCTCCCCTTGCGTGACCTGCTGCCCTTTGAAATTGCACTGATTGAACATCAGCACTTGCTCGCCAGGCTTGTACAGCGTTTGCAAAAACAGGTCGCTGTCCACCTCGGCCGGGTCCAGAGCGCTGCGGTTGGCCAGCCACACCAGGTCCACTTCCTTCGCCCAGTGTCCCGAGAACCGTCGCAGCGTTTCCGGCTCGTACACCGGCCGCGGTGCCGGCGCGATCACCCGCCGTGGTTTGCTCTCCACATCGCCCAGCTCGCCAGGCCTGTCACCCAGCAGATAGCCGCGCGGCTGCGCATCGCTCGTCGTGTGCGCCTGGCGCAGCTTGTGGGTGATCTCTTTGTCGCTCCACTGGGGCACACAACGCGCGTTGTACTCGTCCATCAGGGGCCGTGCCTGGTCGGGCAGCAGGTCGAAGCCCTTAACCAGGGCACAGGCCGCCGCGAAGGTGGCGTTATGACACCCTCCCTGGCCGCTAATGGCCGCCGGCATCGCCCCCACGTAGAGGCGTGCCCGCTCGATGATCGTTGGTCTTCCCATGCCGCATACCCACAAGGGGAGTCAATACCCGCCTCAGACCGCGCTCGCTATACCCCCCAGCGGCAGTTCCGGGTGATCGCGCGCCCCCGCCGGCGTCGTCGGCAGCAGGTTGATGGTAACGCCTCCCGGTTGCGTGTATGAGGCAATCACCCAATGCTTGATCATCTCGCCCTCGCTCAGGCCCAGCTCATCCGCCTGGGCCTTCACCGAGGCCATCACGCGCCCCGGCAAGGTCATGCTTATCTGTCGTGCTTCCATGGTGTTGTTCCTTTCGTTGTTGTTGCTGGTTGTTGTTATGCCTACTTTTTGGCCTTCTTCTTCGCGGCCTTCTTAGCCGCCTTGGTAGCTTGCTTGGCTGCCTCATGATCATCAGCAAGCCCATCGAGAATCGTAAGCGCCTCGTGGACCGGAAGCTTGAATTCATCGGCAATGTCTTCGACCGGCAATGCGGGGTGCTTGAGCATGTATTCGCGAATCCGCTCTTTCAGGTCTTTATCGACATCGTCATAAGGCTTCCACTCAACATACTCTTCCTGATTGGCCAGCGGCCAGCCTGCCACGTCGAGCTGGCTTTGACCCGCGCAGCCGATGCACAGAAACTCACCGCCCTTCATGGCATCGACCGTCTTGCAGAGGCCGGAAGCCACCTCACAGACTTCGCCACAGTGGTCGCAGTAGTAACCCACCAGGACCGGCTTCTTGCCGGCGTGAGCCATGGCCTGGATGCCATCGTTGTAGGCCTTGCGCGCCTCAGTGGCCGTCAATGGAGGCTGTCCGTTGCTGGCGCGCTTCCGGTTGATCATCTGCAGCGCGGGGAAATCGTCATCATCGCGATCCGGGGTTACCAAATCCCGCAGATTGGGCGTCTTGTCGGGATCGCCAGGCTCAACGCCAAGCGTGAAGAAGCCCTGTAATTGTGCAGCTTCTTGCGACCTGTCTTTGACGCCCTGTTCTCCCGTGAGGGCTTCCTCAAGCGCGAAGCGATGGTTGTGCTCAGTCTCCGGCTCCTTTTCGGGCCCAAGACCTTTCACGTAGGCTTTAATTCTTTCCTTCTTGCCATGGGGGCCTTTTCCCTTGTCCTTCACTCCATCCTTCAGGGCTTTGGCGGCGGCCTTCACCCGCTGCTCGGTGGCTTCCTTCCACTTAGCGGCGTTGAATTCGACGGCTTCACAATACACCTTCATAACTTTTTCAGCGTGCCCGAAGCCCTGGTAAAACAGGCCGCTGGCAGTCATGAGAAGCACAAGGAAGCCATCGAGCTGTTCCAGCCTGGTGAGATGCTGGTCAGCCAGGCTCATGAGCAGTTCGCCGGTGTATTTGCCCTTCACGTCCGGCTGCAGCACCTTGCACAAGAACTCAGTGGCATCGTTGTTCAGGCATCTCGCCTGCCGCCTCAGAGTCTCCATCTTCATTGGTCTCGTATGGGGCACGCTGAGCGCCTGCAGCAGCTCCATCGTGCCTTCAAGCACTGCCGCCGCGCGTGCCTTGTTCTCGGCTCGCGTGACCGCCTTGGCGAGCTTTTCCGCATCACCGGTGTCCGTGTCGTCGGCGTCGGCGTCGCTCTTTGTGGCCCCCTGGTACTTCGCCACCACCACCCTCTTGGCGTCCTCCTTGGCCACCAGGTAATGCACCTTTCCGGTCACCGGGTGCTGCGCGATCACCACCTCCACTTTTGAGGGAGCCTCATCGACCAGCTTGCGCCACTTCGGGAAGTCGGGCGCTTTGGTGCCTTTGTTACTGATGTCTCCCCAC
Organism: uncultured Verrucomicrobiota bacterium; assembly: GCA_903854655.1. Classification (GTDB taxonomy): domain Bacteria; phylum Verrucomicrobiota; class Verrucomicrobiia; order Verrucomicrobiales; family Verrucomicrobiaceae; genus CAINXC01. Next base: position 10,541 of record CAINXC010000503.1, read on the forward strand.
GTCGGCTTGTCCTCCACATCGACGTAATTCGCATCATAGGCCATGCCGCCCTCGCGCCCGCTGAACACCTTTTTGGCCTCCGTCTGCGTGAGCTTCTTCTGACCGCTCTGCTCCGCCGCTTCCAGCACGACTTTGAAATGCGCGTCCTGCTTGCGGCGGAAGCACGCCGGCAACGTACAGACATTGGCCGCCACGCCCGCCGTGCGACCGCCTTTCTTGCCCGCTGTGCTGGCCGATTTGGAAAGCGTCTCGCCCAGCGAATCCATCTTGCCGGTGCGCATCGGGCAGTCTGCGCACGGGCCGCCGTGATCCGGCTGTCCTTTGTCATCCAGCACCAGCGGCACCAGGTCAGGATCGGTGGTGGAAAAACCGCAGGAGGCCAGAGACACCATGAACTCCTTCCGGCGCAGCTCGTCCGCCTGCTCATAGCTCAGCGGAATGGTCTGGTCACCAGGATGTAAGACACGCTTGGCGAAGCGCTCGCGCTCCTTCGGGTCCGGGATGCGCCCCGCCAGCTCACCGATGCTCACCGGCAGGCCGTCATGGATGGCCTCCAGAAGCACCTGCGGCGCGTTGAGAAGCTTCAGCCGCCGCTTGATGTAGCTGTGCTCCTGTGACACCTCCATCGCGATTTCCTCCATCGTGAACGGCTTGCCCGTGTCGGGGTTGGTGAGCTTCTGCATCTCCGCGTAGCCGCGTGCCTCTTCATCGGGCAGCAGGTCATCGCGCTGCAGGTTTTCGATCAGGTTCAGCTCCTTGGTGCGCGCCAGGTCGCTGCCGCCCAGGATCATTGCCGGCAGGATGGCCGCTTCCGGCTGCAGCTTGCCCTCGTCCAGCAGTTCGCTCACGGCCCGCCAGCGGCGTTCCCCGCTCACGATCTGCTGCTTGCCGTGGGCCTCGTTCCACACCACCTCAAGGTTGCGTCGCACGCCGTAGCGCAGGATGCTTGCCTTCAGGCGCTCCAGCCGGTCGCGGGCAAAGGTTTTACGGGCGTTGTCCGGGGAAGGAATGATGTCCCGGCAGTTCAGGTATTTGATTTCGTTCATGATTGTCGTGCTGTTTTGCTGTTCCGATTGATTGAAGAATTCTTCCATCATTGCCCCGCCGCCTTGCGCCGCTTCTCGCCGTCGCTGCGGTTCGTGTTGCCCATCTGCGCCCGCTGGCAGGCCTGGCGGTGGCCTTCGCTCTTCGTCCCGCCTAACAGCTTGAAGCCGCGCTGGCCCGAGTCCTTCACCGGCTTTTCAATGCTGCGCTTTTCGCGCGCCTGGACGGTCGCGCGGCGTTCGCCAAACTTGCGCCCGAAGTCCGCCTGACTCGCGCCCAGGGCCGCCACGAACTCCGTCTTCACCCGTCGCAACACGGATGCCACCGTCTTCGCGAAGGCGTCAATGTTCCGGCAGGTGCTCGCGATCTGCGTGCAGAACTCCCCGAAGCGCAGCATGCGCAGCTCGGTCACGCTCAGGCCCAGTTCCTCCGCGTGCCACGTTTCGACTTCGTCCACGAACGAAGTCAGCGCCACCGACAGCGGCACATAGTCGCGCTGGCGATAGAAGAACGTCAGGCCGTTCCACAGCTTCTTCTCCAGCTTCATCGCCTGCGCCTGGCTCAGGCCGAAGCGCTCCTGCAGCAGCCTCGGCGCGCACACCCGCAGCATGATCAGTGAGCGGATTTTGAGCACCGCCAATTCATCCACCCCCACCGATCCGAACTCCCCAAATAGAACGAACTGATGCACGCGCACCACCATGCGCCGTTGCCCGTCCGTCTGTGTGCCGCCGTCTTCCAGCGCCATCAGCGCGTCCGCCGGCGTCCACACATCCGCCACGCTCAGCGCCTCGTCCACCGAAGCGCGCACCCGCACCGGTACCGACTGGTCAACCAGTGTCAGCCGTCTATCCCAGCGCGGCTCGCCCATTATGAGTTGCCCTCCTCGTCGAGGGTGTAGTCATTCGCCGCCGCCATCTTGCGGTCAAACAGCGGCAGCTCCCGGCCATGGTTCACCGGGTGCAGTTCCAGGGACGTGACCGGCACGGCAGGCACCGTGGCCTTCACCGATCCCAGCATCCGCCCCGTGGTCATCGCGCAGTCGATCAGGTTGATTTCGTTCAGCCAGCCCAGGCTAATTTCCAGGCGGATGGCATCCACTTCCTTGAGCGCCGCCGGATTGCCCCCCACCAGCGACCGCAGCGCGTTCAGGTGGCCTGCCAGCCTTTCCCGAAGCACCTTCATCGCCTTGATGCCGCCATCAATTTCTCCCGGCAGCATGGACAGGGGATCAAGAGGCATGATCAGCTCAGCCCTCCATTGCAGCCCGTGTAGAGCGGGCTTCCAGGCTCGTTTTCAGCCGCGCCAGGCGGGAGCGCCAAACCATCCGCCAGCATGTGTTCCAAGGCAGAACAGCCGGTCAGCAGCGCCCGCAGGGCAGCATGCCATTCAGCGGCGTCAGCGATGCCATGCCACTTCCCCTGGTGAAAGGCGCAGGAAGCGCCAGGAGTATCACTTTCAAGGATGATCCTCATGCGGCCTTGCCTCCTTCCTTCGGTGTGGGATATTCGCCCGCCGCGATGCGTCGCGAAACCTCTATGACCAGTGCGGTGGCGTAGAACACAGAACCCTTCTGCCCTGGCTTGCGCACACACGAGTGCAGCCAGCCCGCGCCTTCGGCATCAAGTCTCACCTGCTTGTGCAGGTAGGCGTCCACTTCCGTCTGGCTCATGTGCTGCGGCATTGGCAGCAAGGTCATGCGGGCTTTGCTCACGGCTTTGCCTCCTGCAGCTTGAGATACCAGTCAGGCAGACGCTTCGGCTGCTTGTCCACGGCCCGGAAGGGCATCACGCACCGGCGCAGGCCGTAGCAGAAGAATTCACGACCGCTCTCAAATGGCGGATCTCCCCGCCAGTGAGTGCGTCCGCAGGCCGTGCATTTCCAGGTCATTGCCAGACCCTCCATAGCTTCCTGCCGTTGGCAGAGGAGTCCATCAGCGCCAGCAACCAGAGGCGGATATGCCACCAGGCGAAACAGGTGGCTTCCGCTGGCACCAGCCGCCAGTCCCAGCGACCACTAGGATGGATGTACAGCC
>CAINXC010000504.1 GCA_903854655.1 uncultured Verrucomicrobiota bacterium
CTGGAAACCAGTGGCGATGAGCTGGGACTCAGTGGGGTGGGGGAGCATGTCGCCCGCGATCTGTTCCACGGTGAACTGGTCAAAGGGCTGGTTCTGGTTGAACGCATTGATCACCCAGTCGCGGTAGGGCCACATCTCGCGGTAGTTGTCGAAGAGCATGCCTTGCGTGTCCGCATAGCGGGCCTCATCCAGCCAGTAGCGGCCGCGATGCTCGCCCCAGTGCTCGGATTTCATGAGCTTTTCGACCAGGCGGTCGTAGGCGTCGGGGGCTTTGTCGTTCACAAACATCTGCACCACTTCCGGCTCCGGCGGCAGGCCGGTGAGATCGAGCGAAACGCGGCGCGCCAGTGTGTAGCGGTCCGCTTCCGGCGCGGGTTGCAGGCCTGTTTTTTCCAGGCTCGCCAGAATGAACTGGTCCACGGGATTGCGCACCCAGGCGGTGTTCTTCACCTCCGGCAGGTTTGGGCGCTGCGGCTTGATGAAGGACCAGTGGGGCTGCCAGGCGGCGCCTTGTTCGATCCAGGCCTTGATCAGGGCCACCTGGGCGGGCTTCAGGTCCTTGTGCTCCTTTTTGGGGGGCATCACGTCATCCTCGTCGGTGGTGACGAGACGGCGGTACAGCTCGCTCTGATCGGGCTTGCCCTTGACCACCGGGAACGTGCCCTTGCGCTCCTTGAAGAAGCCCGCCTCGGTGTCAAGCCGCAGCGAAGCCTTGCGCGATCCTGGATCAGGGCCGTGGCAGTGGAAGCAGGTGTCCGCCAGGATGGGCCGGATGTCGCGGTTGAATTCAACCGGTGCCGCTCCGGACTGCGAACCAACGAGCAGCAAGGCGGCGAGGGCGAGGTGGAGATGGGGGTGTTTCAGCATCATGGGGGTATAAAAGGCATACGCTTGCCGGATGTTTCAGTCGCCGCCTGGATTCCAGGGCGGAAGGGCGGATTGCACAAATGGGGGCGAGTTTACCGCAAGGTACGCGGAGGCGCAAGGGGGGCGGGAACGGGCCGCACGGGACCTATGTGTCTTATGGGACCTGTCCTGTGCAGGTTGCAGAGGCAGTGGGAGATTGAAATGAAGCCCCAACGTGCTCTGGTTTGCCATGCCCGACGCTCTCACTTCGTCTTTGCTGAGTTATCTGCCCACGCGGCTGGAGGAGGCGCTGCGGTGGCTGGAGCGCATGGTGGACGTCAACAGCTTCACGGCGAACGCCGCAGGCGTGAACAAGGTGGGGGAGATCACGGCGGAATGCTTCGCGGAGCTGGGCTTCACGGCGGAGACCGTGGCCTCGGAACACGCGAATTTTGGCCGCCATCTGTTTCTTGCGCGGCCCAGGCCCGGCGCTCCGCGCGTGGTGCTGGTGACGCATCTGGACACAGTGTTCCCGGCGGAGGAGGAGGCCCGCAACCAGTTCTGCTGGCAGCCGGCGCCGAAGGAGGGCCGCATCTATGGGCCGGGCACGGTGGACATCAAAGGCGGCACCGTGCTCATCTGGCTGCTGCTGCACGGGCTGCGGCATTGCGCGCCGAGGGTGTTTGAGGGAGTGGACTGGCTGATCGCCGCGAACGCCTCGGAAGAGGTCATGGCCATCGACTTCGCCACGCGCACCAAGGAGCGCTGCCCGCAGGGAGCCAAGGCGGTGCTGGTGTTCGAGGGCGGCCCCTTCGTCAATGGCGAGCACCATCTCGTGACCGCCCGCAAAGGCCGCGCCGAGTACCGCATCAGCGCCCACGGCAAGGCGGCTCATGCGGGCAGCGAGCACCGCTCGGGCGTGAACGCCATCGTCGCCCTCAGCCACGTGGTGCAGGTGGCGGCCGACCTCACCGATTACGCGGCGGATCTGACGGTGAACGTGGGCAGCATCCACGGCGGCACCGTCACCAACCGGGTGCCGCACGAGGCCGCCGCCGACCTGGAAATGCGCGCGTTTGATCCGGCGGTGCTGGCGAAGGCGGGCCGGGCGGTGCAGCACCTGGCCCATCCGGCGGGCCATGGCAATGCGGCCATCGAGGTGCGTTGTCTGGGCACCTCGCCCGCCTGGCCGGATGATGAACGCACGCGCGCCCTGGCCAAACACTGGCTCCTCGCCGCCCACGAGCTGCCCCTGCCGGTGAAACTGGTGAAGCGGGGGGGCTTGAGCGATGCCAACTACCTCTGCGGCCTGGCCCCCACGATTGACGGCTTGGGCCCCAGCGGTGCCAACGCCCACTGCTCAGAGCGCAGCGCCGATGGCTCCAAGCTGCCGGAGTACGTGGACGTGGGCTCGTTTGTGCCGAAAGCGGCGCTGAACGCCCTGGCCATCACCAGCCTGCTGGAATAGGCGGAGGGAAGGGGCGTAACCGCAAAGAACGCAGAGATCGCAAAAGTTTGGCACAGGGCGTGGAAAGGCCCTGTGACCCACCTATGCGATCTCTGCGTTCTTTGCGGTTAATCCTCAGGTCCCGAGCCGCTACGCATTCGGTTCCTCGGTCGTCACCGTGCCGTCCTTCTGGCTGATCGCCTGCTCCAGGGCGCGCCAGGCGAGCATGGCGCATTTGACCCTCTGGGGAAAGTGCTGCACGCCTTCCAGCAGGGTCAGCTCGCCGAGCTCCTCCTCGTTCTCAGGCTGGCGGTTCTCACCGGTGACGATGCCGCGAAACAGGGCGCCCATCTTGGTGGCGTCGGCGCGCGACCTGCCCTTGACCTTCTTGGTCATCATCGAGGCGGAGGCCTGGCTGATGGCGCAGCCCTGGCCGGAAAACTTGATGTCCTCCACGCTGCCGTCGCCGGCGAACTTGACGAACACGTCAATCTCATCGCCGCAGGAGGGGTTGTCGCCGTGCACGTGCACGCAGCCTTCGCCGTGCAGTTCGCCGAAGTTCCTGGGTTTGCGGCTGTGGTCGAGGATCACGCTCTGGTAAAGTTCGCGGAGTTCGTCGTTCATGGGGCAAAGAAAGTGCGGGCGGCCTGGAGGATCGCGATCATGCGGTCAATTTCCTCGCGGGTGTTGTAGAAGTAGAAGCTCGCCCTGGTGGTGCTGGGCACCTTCAGCTTGCGCATCAGGGGCTGGGTGCAGTGGTGGCCGCCGCGCAGGGCGAGGCCGAAGCTGTTGGCGTAGGTGGTGAGGTCGTGCGGGTGCGCGCCCTCCAGCGCGAAGGCCACCAGCGAGCCCCGGTTCAGCCGGGGGCCGAAGATGCGCAGGCCTTCGATTTCGGCCATGCGCTCCAGGGCGTAGGCGGTGAGTTCGGAGTCATGCTGGAAGATGTGCTCGCGGCCCAGGGCTTCCAGGTAGTCGATGGCCTCACCCAGCACGATGGCGCCCGAGATGTCCGGCGTGCCGGCCTCGAAACGGGCGGGGCCCTCCTTGTAAAAGCTGCTCTCGAACTGCACGCGCGTGATCATCTCGCCGCCGCCCTGCCAGGGCGGCATCTCGGCCAGCACGGGGCCGCGCGCGTACAGCGCGCCTATGCCGGTGGGGGCGCACATCTTGTGCCCGGAGAAGGCGTAGAAATCGCAGTCCAGATCGCGCACGTTCACCGGCATGTGGCCGGCGCTCTGCGCTCCGTCCAGGAGCGTGACCGCGCCCACGGCTTTCGCCCGGGCGATCAGCTCCTTGGCGGGGTTGATGGTGCCCAGGGAGTTGGAGACATGTACGAAGGCAAACATCTTCACCTGCTCGGTGAGCAGCGTGTCGAGCTGGTCCAGGTCCAGCTCGCCTTCGTCGGTCACCGGCACGTGCTTCAGGGTGGCGCCGGTCTGCAGGGCCAGCATCTGCCAGGGCACCAGGTTGCTGTGGTGCTCCATTTCCGTGACCAGGATCACGTCGCCCATCTTGATGTTGGCGCGGCCCCAGCTCTGCGCCACGAGGTTGATGCCCTCCGTGGTGCCGCGCGTGAAAATGATCTCCTCCTCGCCCGCGCCCAGGTACTGCGCCACCTTGCGGCGCGATTCCTCATACGCATCCGTGGCGCGGCCGCTCAGCTCGTGCAGGCCGCGATGCACGTTCGCATTGTCCCGCTCGTAATAGCCCACCAGCGCCTCGATCACATGGCGCGGCTTCTGCGAGGTCGCCGCGTTGTCGAAGTAGATCAGCGGGTGGCCGTGGACTTCCTGGTGCAGGATCGGGAAGTCTTGGCGGATGGTGGTCCAGTCGATGGTCATGAGAGAAAAGGGACGGGTGCGCAGTGCTTAGTGCGGAGTGGGGCGTAGGAAAGCGAAAAGTGAAGGCACGTGGGGGATACGTGCCCGGCGGCTTTGAGGCTGCCGCTGGGTCCTGGCTCGCGGGTGGAGGAACCGGAAAAATACCGCACCAATCTCTTGGTCATGTTTTGCTATGTCCCCGCACAGGCCCTTCCCCCAAAACTTCTCAAGCAAGGGTTTGAAATCGCGCCAAGACGAGTCTTAACATTGCCGCAACTCCTCCCCATGTCTTTTCCTTCCGGCCAATCCCTGGAAAGCACTGTTCCCGAGATCTTCAAGCTCAATCCAGGGCAGCTCGTGTTCAATGGGCGCTATGAGCTGCGGCAGGAGCTGGGCGCGGGCGGCATGGGCGTGGTATGGCAGGCCTTCGATCACAACATCAAGGACGATGTGGCCCTGAAGTTTCTGCCCACCATCATCGTGCGGATAAAAGAGGAGCTGGAAAAGCTGCGCGAGGAGGTGCGGACCGCCAGGAGCCTGCACCATCCCTGCATCATTGGCACCCACAGCTTGGAAATCGACGGTCTGATGGTTGCCATCGTCATGGAGTACGTGCGCGGTGACTCCCTGGCGGTCAGGCTGCGCCAGTTGCAGGAGGACCATCCCCTACATTTTTTCGAGCCAGCAGAAATCGCGGACTGGGTGCGCGACATTGCCGCCGGGCTCGACTACTTGCACAAGGAGGCCAAGGTGCTCCACCGCGATTTGAAGCCCGGCAACGTGCTTATCGACGAAAGCAGCGGTCACGCCCGGTTGGCGGATTTCGGCATCAGCCAGCAGATAAGGCACTCGCTCACGGGGCTCAGCCAGCTTGGACAGGTGCAAACAGGCGAGGCGGCGCTCAGCAGCAAATCCCCGACCTACGCCAGCCCGCAGCAATTTGCCGGGAAACCGAGCACCGTGGCGGATGACATCTACAACTTCGGGGTCCTGATCTACGAACTGCTTACCGGCACCGTGCCGTTCTTCCGCGCCACCGACCTGGCCATGCTCGCCTACCAGATCAGTCATGTACCGCCCACCCCTATTATGGAACGGCGCCAGGAACTGATCGACGCCGGGACTAACGACTCGCTGGGCGAACCCGTTCCCGAGGGCTGGCAGTTGGCTGTCATGGCCTGCCTCGCCAAGGAGAGCGGACAACGCCCCGCCACCGCAACCGAAGTGGTGGAGATGTGCGATGAGGAACCCGCTAGCGCTGAAGAAAGTAGTGATGTACTTCTGCCTGCCGAAGCTCCGATTGCATCTAGCCCAACCATACCACCAACGGCGCCGCCGTTGGTGGGAGCCTCTCGCCGCACTGTGTCCAAGGCGCTAGAGCCCGCAACCACTTCGGCGGGCGCTACACCCCAACGCAAAGCGCGAGGCGGCCTCTGGCGATGGCTGCTCATCGCAGCCGTCTGCTTAGGTGGCTATGTCGTGTGGCCGAAAAGTGGTGTTCCGATGGCAAGGCGAACCATTGTGACCTCTTTGGACGATGGCCGCACTGGCGATATTTTTGAAACCGCGTTGCCTGGGGGTATCAAAATGGCCTTCTGCTACTGCCCGGCAGGTCACTTCACCATGGGCAGTCCGACATATGAGACAGACCGCGAGGAGAACGAGGACCAGGTCGAGGTGACACTGTCCAAACCCTTCTGGATGGAGGAAACGGAACTGACCCAGGCACAGTGGCAGGCCGTGACTGGCGTCACCCTCGAGCGGCAAATGGCAAAAGCCACACTTTCTGGAGGAGTAACAGGTGCGGGGCCTCAAAACCCCATGTATTGTGTGAGCTGGAAGGATGCCCAGGCATACATCGCCAAATTGAACCAGATAGTCAAACCGCCCGCTGGTTGGACCTTCGCTTTGCCCACCGAGGCGCAGTGGGAGTATGCCTGCCGCGCAGGCACCCAAAAGGCCTATGCCTTTGGTGATTCACTCACAAGCTCCCAGGCAAACATAGAAGGCAAAGAGACCCGTGAGGTGGGCCGCTACCCGGCCAATGCCTGGGGATTGAAGGACATGCATGGCAACGTGGCGGAGTGGTGCTTTGATGCCTATGGCGAAAAGCTCCCAGGAGGTACTGACCCCATGGTGCCAGAGGGCGAACAGCGGATGGTGCGTGGTGGGAGTTGGCACGACCTTGGTAGGCGCACTCGCTCCGGGTATCGCTTCGGCATCGGCGCCGACTCTGCGGCGGTCAGATACGGGGACAGTTACAAGCGTAGTTATGATGACCTGTATGTGGGTATCGGCTTCCGGCCCGCTCTCGTTCCGGCAAGCGAGGTTTTGCAGAATAGTGACATTCCTAAAGAAGAAGGTGATAAGAAAGGGAATTCTTCTGCTTTTCAACCGAAAGTTGCTCAGGTTCCGTCCTCGCCACTCGGTGTTCCCGCAGACGCGCCCAAAGTTACCCAAGCCCCGTCAGAGGAACCCAAAACGGCCCCAAAAGCCGTACCTGCTGTCGCCATCCAAATCCCTGGGCCCTCCTCATTGGACGATGGCCACATTGGCAGTGTTGTTGAAATGGCCCTGCCAGGCGACATCAAAATGACCTTCTGCTACTGCCCGGCAGGCCACTTCACCATGGGCAGCCCGACGTACGAGACAGACCGCGAAGAGAACGAAGACCAGGTCGAGGTGACACTGTCCAAGCCCTTCTGGATGGAGGAAACAGAGCTGACCCAGGCGCAGTGGCAGTCGGTGACGGGCGTCACCCCTGAGCGGCAAGGGAAAAAACAGGAACATTGGGAACCGAGTGGTATGGGGCCGCAACACCCCATGTATTATGTGAGCTGGGAGGATGCCCAGGCGTGGGTCGCCAAAATGAACCAGATGGTCAAGCTGCCCGCTGGCTGGACCTTCGCCCTGCCCACCGAAGCGCAATGGGAGTATGCCTGCCGCGCAGGCACCCAAAAGCCCTATGCCTTTGGCGATTCCCTGACAAGCTCCCAGGCAAACATTGGAGGTGAGGGAACCAGGGAAGTGGGCGGCTACCCATCTAATGCCTGGGGATTGAAGGACATGCATGGCAACGTGGCGGAGTGGTGCTTCGATGCCTATGGTGAAAAGCTCCCAGGAGGTACTGATCCCGTGGGGGGAGATGGCATAGCGCGGGTGTTGCGTGGTGGGAACTGGCACGACCTAGGTCGGTACACCCGGTCTGCGTACCGTGTCGGCTTCAAAGCCAGCTTGTCGGAGCACTGGTACAGCGTCAACGGCTACACCCATTACGTCGGCTTCGGCTTCCGGCCCGCGCTGGTTCCTGCAGGAGCCGTGCAGGCTGGCAAGTGAGCGGGCCTCATACGCCCCCCGCACTCCTCTCTTGCCCCAGGGCCAAGGTATGCCACCATGCAGGCCCTATGACCCCTGCCTCCCTCGACCGCCTTCGCAACGCCATTCGTGACGTGCCGGACTTTCCCCAGCCCGGCATTCTGTTCAAGGACATCACGCCCGTGCTGGCGGATGCCGAGCTGATCAAGCTGGCGATTGACGGCATGGCGGAGGCCATTGGCGACCAGAAGGTGGACAAGGTGGTGGGCATTGATGCGCGCGGCTTCATCTTCGGCGCGCTGCTGGCGGCACGCCTGGGCACGGGGTTCATCCCCGCCCGCAAAAAGGGCAAGCTGCCCTGGCGCACGCGCGGCATCGATTACGCGCTGGAATACGGCACCAACTCCATCGAGATGCACGAGGACGCCATCGCCCCTGGCGAGCGCGTGGTGCTGGCGGATGACCTGCTGGCCACCGGCGGCACGGCCGGCGCGGTGCTGGAACTGATGCGGCAGGCGCAGGCCGACATTGTGGGCAGCGTCTTCTTCATCGAGCTTGCCTTCCTCGGCGGCCGCGAAAAGCTCGCCGGTCTGGGTCCCATCCACTCGCTCCTGACGTACTGACCGGTTTTACATGCGCTATACCAAACCGATCTTCCCCCAGGGGCAGGCACCTTCCTCGCGCGCCGAGATGCTGCGCGGCTACAAGGCCTTTCTGAGAATCGAGGAGGCCCTGATTTTCCGCAAGCACCGCAACACCAAGGAGGGGCTGCGCATCTGCCAGGAGCGCACGGAGCTGATCGACCACCTGCTCAGGAACCTGTGGAAGGATCTGCCGGCGCTGATGGACCCGCCGCTGACAACGCCCCCGCCTGTGAGCCTGGTCGCCACCGGCGGCTATGCCCGGGGGGTGATGAACCGGCACAGCGACATCGACCTGAACTTCCTGGCGGCGGGCAACACGCTGAACCTGAAGCCGGCGGTGGCGCAGTTCATCGGCGCCTTCAACCTCTTCCTCACCGATCTGGGCTTCAAGGTGGGCCACATCACGGACTGCGTGGGCGGCCGCATCAAGCAGGCGAACGCGGACAACCTGACGAAGACCGCGCTCATCACCACGCGCTACCTGACTGGCGCGACCGAGCCCTATGAGCAGTTGCAGGCGCGCTTCGTGAAGGAGTGCATCACCGGCCAGGAGGTGAAGTTTCTGCGCACCCAGCTCGATGAGCTGGTGCGGCGGCATGAGAAGGAGGAGAACACGCCCTTCGTGCAGCAGCCGGATGTGAAGGAGGGCTGCGGCGGCCTGCGCGACTACCAGAACCTGATCTGGGTGACCTTTGCCAAGCTGGGCATCACCGACCTGAGCGCCCTGCAGGCGCGCAAGCTGCTGGACAAGCGGAGCTGGAACGAGCTGAACCGCGCGCATGACTTCCTGCTGCGGGTGCGCAACGAGATGCACTACCACGAGCGCCGCGCCCAGGACCGCCTGGGGCTGAAGCTCCAGGGGCCGGTGGCCACCAAGCTGGGCTACAAGGGCGCGCGCATGATCGAGCGCATCGAGGCGTTCATGCATGACTACTACATGCACGCGCGCAACATCCTGCGCCAGTCCAGCAAGCTCATGGACCGCTTCAACATCGAGGTGCTGGAGCAGGGCGAGCCGCTGTCCCTCGCCGCCACCCTGGCGGGCAAGCTGCGCCTGGGCCTGGCCAAGGGCGCCAGGGAGAAGGTGGAGCATTTCGACGGCTTCCACTCCAAGCACGGCCGCGTGTTCGCGGATGATCCCGGCGTGTTCAACGAGGACCCGCCCCGGCTGATGCGCCTGTTCCTGCACACGCAGCAGCGGCGCCTGCGCCTGTCGCCGGACCTGTTCGACATGGTGTGCAACACCTCGCTGGTGAACACCGTCTTCAAGTATAACAAGGAGGTGCGCGAAACCTTCCTCGGCCTGCTCGACCACAAGGGCGACGTGGCGCGCGTGCTGCGGCAGATGCACCGCTGCGACTTCCTGGGCAGGTACCTGCCGGAATTCGGCGCGCTGACCTGCCGGGTGCAGCACGAGTTCTTCCACAGCTACACGGCGGACGAGCACACCCTGCGCTGCATCGACCACCTCGACGAGCTGGCCGGCAAGTCCTCGAAGGGCCTGGAGTTCTACCAGCAGATCTTCCGCGAGCTGCTCGATCCGGCCGTGCTCTACCTCGCGCTGATCCTGCACGACACGGGGCGCGCCGCGAACAAGGCCACGCATTCCGACGAGAGCACCATGCTGGCCGACAAGGTGTGCCGCCGCCTCCAGATCAAGGGCGGACGGCGCACCCAGATCCTGTTCCTGGTGGACAACCACCTGATCATGTACATGACGGCCACCAAGAAGAACCCGGATGATCCTCAGGTGATCAAGGAGTTCGCCGGCATCGTCAAGACCCGCGCCAACCTGGACGCGCTCGCGGTCATGACCATGGCCGACGTCAAGGGCGTGGGCGGCAACGCCTTCACCGGCTTCAAGGACGCCTCGCTGCGCGGCCTCTATTACAACACCGTGCGCTTCTTTGACGCGCCGGCGGACTTCATGAAGCGCGCCACCGTGCCGCTGGACGACCTGAAGCGCGAAGTGATGGGCGAGCTGAGCAAGAGCTACACGGCGGAGGTGGAGGCGCACTTTGCAAACATGCCGCGCGCCTATTTCAACTTCCGCAAGCCCTCGACCATCGCGAAGCATCTGCGGCAGTTCCGCGTCTTCTTCGAACAGGTGGCGGCTGCGGACGACGACATGGCGCTGATGCCGGTGCTGACCTGGGAGGACAAGCCCGCCGAGGGCTGCTCCAAGCTGGTGGTGTGCGGCTGGGACCGCCATCTGCTGCTCGCCCGCGTGGCCGGAGCGCTGGCGGCGGAAGGCCTGAGCATCGTCAGCGCGGACTTCTACCAGCGCGCCGACCACCTGGTGCTGGATGTGTTCCGGGTGAGCACGACGAACTTCGAGCCCGTGACGAACGAGAGCGCGCGCAGGCGGGTGCAGAAATCCGTGCACGAGGCGCTGCGGGCCGGGACCTTTGATTTCAGCAGCCGCATCGCCGCCCGCCGCAAGCCGGTGCCCGGCATGGCGGAAATCGAGGCGGAGATCCCCCAGTGGGTGTACATCAACAACAATATCTCACCGGATCACACTGTCATCGAATTGCAGGCCATCGACCGCATCGGCCTCCTGTACGATGTGTTCATGGTCATCGGCGGCCTCGGCTACGGCGTCACCCACGCCCGCATTGGCACCGAGAAGGGCGTGGCCGTGGACGCCATCTACGTGCAGGACCTCGCGGGGGCTAAGATCATGGACCGCGCCGCCTCCATGAAGCTCAGGCTGCAACTGGAGTCCACCGTGCTGGGCAAAGGGGAGCTGAAGATGGACTGACGGCGTTCGAGTTCAGAAGCGCCGGAAGCTGTATTCAAGCCAGCCCGCCGTCTCGCGCAGCGAGGAATAGATGTCGCGCCATTCGAAGTGGCGCGCATGGGCGGTGTAGATGGGGGAAAGGCCGCAGCGCTGCAAGGTGAGCCGCGAGCGCGGCAGGTGGAAGTACTGGGAGATCACGACCACGCCGGTGAAGCGCCTCTCCTTCATGATGGCGCGGGTGTTTTGCGCGCTGGCAAAGGTGGTGTCGCCGTGGCTGTCGAGGATGATGTGGTCCGGCGGCAGGCCTTGCGCCACCAGGTAGTCGCGCATCACCACCGCCTCATCGAAACCCTCCCTGCCCACGCCGCCGCTGGCGATGATCCATGGAAAGGAGCCCGCGCGATACAGTTCCACCGTCCGGTCCAGCCGGGCCTGCAAGCGGGCCGAGGGCCTGCCGTTCATCTCCACCTAGCTGCCCGGCACCAGGGCGACATCGGCCTTTCCCAGTCGGTCAACGAGGCCGTCGCCGACGAGCCACGCGGTGGCGAGAAGGTACAGCAACGGCAGGGCGAGGAGGGCGAGGAGGGCGAGGAGACGGCGTCGTTTCATGGGTTCAGTTCCATCACCATCTGCGCCGGATCGACCGCCAGGTCCACCTGCATTCCATAGGCCAGCCCCGGCAACGAGGGGGCCAGCACCTCCAGCATGTCGGGCGATTGAAAGTGCTCGGGCTTGGTTTCAGGGTGGGGGTAATAGACCAGGGCGGCCACCGGCTCCGCACCGGGAAGGATGAGCCGGCAGTCGAAGAACGAAAAGTCTTCGGCGGGCTCCACCGGGTGCCACTTCACCTGGCGAAAGGTCAGCCGGCCCGCCATCACCCGATAGCGATGCGGGGCGATCGACAGGTTCAGCGTGCCGGGATGATACACCGACAGATCCAGGCCCAGCCGCGCAAAGTGCGGCTGCTGCATCGCCAGCGTGCCGCCAGGAAAGCGCGGGTTGTGATTGAGCCCCGAAGCCACACGATGCCCGGGCATCACGGTGGCGGTGAGGGCTGGCCAGGATAAGGAGGCGAGGGGTGGCATGAGGGGAGGATTAACCGCAAAGAACGCAGAGATCGCAAAAGTTTGGCATGAGACCTGGAAAAGCCTCCCGGCCCACCTTTGCGATCTCTGCGTTCTTTGCGGTCATTCCTGATCGGCCTTTCGTTCGGACCAGACGAACTTGCGGAGCTGGAAGCAAAACGACCCGAAATTGATCAGCAGGCCGTGTTGCAAACGAGCTGACTTGAGGTAGCCGAGCACCTGTGCCTCGTGTTCGGGTGCGAGAGTTTTGACCGCCTTCAATTCCACGATGAGCCAGCCGTCGACAATCAGATCGGCGAAGTAATCGCCGATGGGAGTTCCATCTTCGTCAAAAACCTTGAGAGGATGCTGCTGGGCCACCTCCAGGCCTGCCTTCCGCAAGCGATGCGCGAGCGCATTTTCATACACCTTTTCAAGATGTCCGTTCCCCAAATAAGTATGAATCGCATAAGCCGTCTCCCGCACCTGAGAGCAGAGTGTCTTCCAGTCCTTCATGGTGATTTCGATGGCGACCATCTCATCCCAAAGAGCACAAGCCAAGTTCAAAGAGCTGGGAGAATTAACCGCAGAGAACGCAGAGATCGCAA
>CAINXC010000505.1 GCA_903854655.1 uncultured Verrucomicrobiota bacterium
CACCGGGTAGGTGATGGTGCCGAGGGTGACGCTGCCGGTGACACTGCCTGTGGCGGTGACGTTCAGGGTGACCTTGCCGCCGAGCTGTTTGGCATCGCCGTTGCGGTCAAGAGTGCCGCTCCAGGCGCCGACGAGGCCGCTCGGCAGCGGGTTGACCGTGAACGGGAAGGCAAAGGTGCTGGTGCCGTTGGCGTTTTTGGCCGTGATGACGACGGCGGCAGGCTCATCGATGGGGGTGGCGGCGGCGGGCGCTCCGGTGATGGACTGGTCGGACGTGGAGTACTTCAATCCGGCGGGCAACCCGGCGACGGTGGTGGTGACGGCGATGTTGCTGTTGACGTTCACGTTGATGCCGCCGGTGTCTTCGCCCACCAGGAAGGACTGCGCGGAGATGGGGGAGATAACGGGCTTCAATCCAATCCTTGCCAGGCCAGTGCTCAAGGTGAGCGTCTTGGCGCCGATGGTCACATCGCACTGGTACTCATCCTCGGTATTGGCGTTCACGCCCGCGATGGTGAGCTTGCTGGTGCCTTGCCCGCTGACAGTGCCAATGCCTGTGAGGCTGGCGTTGCTGGAGGTGTACCAGTGGTAGGTCGCAGCGGCATTCGCTGGTGTGAGCGTGACACTGGCGCTGATGGTGCCGCCTTCGATGGCGGCATTGGCGCTGCTCGGGAACTTCGTGATGGTGGCGACGGTGACGAGCACGCCGGGGGAGGTGGCGCTGGAGGGCATGGGATTGCTCACGATGCAGGTCCAGGTGCCGCCGTGACTGGTGGTGACCGAATTGATATTGAGGTATCCGTATGGCGTCGCCGTGCCGAAGTTCACGCCGTTCTTTTTCCACTGATAAGTGAAGGGAAAAGAGCCGGCGTCAGGCGAAATGTTGAAGTTGATGCCAGAGTAGGGTCCTGCTTCAACCAGCGTCTGGCTGACCGTAGGCGCGCTGGTCTGGATCACGGCGACCGGTGAGGTGGTGGTGAAGGTCACGTCACCGCTGTACACGGGTGTCTTGGTGACCGAACCGGAGGCCTTGATGCGCATGTGATAGTGCGTGTTGGCCTTCAAGCCGCTGGCAACGGTGAACTGCACATGGGCGGAGGTGTTTTTGTCCACCGCAGTTGCTTGCGAAACCTCCCCGTAAGCCGTGGTGATGCCGTACTCAAAAACAAACGAGGCCGCTTCGTTGGCAGCGGTGATCGTTCCACCAACCCTTACAGAGAGAGCATCGGGCACCGGCGTGTCGATGCTGTTGACGGTAACCGTGGCGTTCGCGCAAGTGGCCAGGACGATGAGGGCGCTGGCAATGAGGAGATGCGTTTTCATTCGGCTGAGAGGGCAAGGGGGCTGGGGATCAGGGTGCCATGCCGGCGACGCCTGAAGTCACAGGATTGGTGGTGATGCTCGGGGCACCCACGGCGGGCAAGTTCGGCAGCGTGAAGAAGCCGTAGGCATTGACCGGCGATGAACCAGGCACGGCGATCGCATAATAGGCGCCCGTGCGGGTGATGCTGCCGGTGGCGATGGGATTGGGATCGGTGACGGCAAAGGTGCCGTTGATCATTCCCGTGCCAGCGTTGAGCGTCATGGTGAAGCCGGGAGGCAGGGCGGGAACGCTGAGCGCGCTGACCGTGAAGACCTGGCTGATGGATTTGGAGAGCGAGGAGTCGGTGAAATTGAGGCGGGCGTTGTTCGCCCCTGCTGCCAGGCCGATGAAAATCTGCCCGAGAACGGCATTGGGTTTTACATACCGGTAGCCAGTGCAGGTCAGATCATGCGCGGCAAAGCCGGCTGCGTAGGCCCGGCCGGCGGCGGCGGCGAGCTTCAGCCAGTTGAGGGAGTTCGAAACGCTGTGATTGTTGACCGTGAGGCTTCCGAGCACCGATCCATTGCCGCTGTAGAGAGAGGCAAACAACGGCACGTCGCCGCCATCGGAGAGGGTGGAACTGGCGGTGTAAGCAGTGCCATCCGCCATGCGACCGCTGCAGGTGACGGCCCCCAGCGAGCTGATGGTGAGGCTGGCAATGCTGTTGCCGTGCGGGAACAGTGCGCTGGCGAGCTGGGTGCCGCCGGGGGTGAGGTAACAATTGAACACCCCAGGCACCGGAACCGGGTCGTAGAGATTCCAGGAGCTGCGCGAGCCGGAGGGGTGCGCCGTGCCCGCAGGTCCCACGATCGTGCCGCTGACGCTGTCGGAGCCGAGGGTGAGATCAATGTCGAGCTTGGGATTGGCACCGGAGGCGAGCGCCGGAATCTTCAATTCCGCCTGCAAACCGGCATTGCCGGCGAGTTTGGCGTTGATCGGATAGACGGCGGTGCCCAGGGTGATCGAGCCGGTGACGGCGCCCACCGCCGTGCTTTGCAGTGTGAGACGACCTCCCAGACCTTTGCTGTCGGCATCGCGCGGAATAAAGGCGGTGAAACCGCCCACGGCATCGGGATCAAGCGCGTTGACGGTGAGCGGGAACGCAAGGGTGCTTGTGCCGTTTGCATTGGTGGACTGCACGGTGATGGCGAGCGGATCATCGAGCGGCGTGGGCGCATAGCAGGCGCCGGTGATCATGCCTGTGGCGGAGGAGTAAACCAGACCCGCCGGCAGTCCTTTGGCCACCGTCGTCGCAGCCGTCGCCGTGTTTGCAGTGACATTGACGGCAATGTTCGCCGGCTCGCCAACGCGAAGCGTCTGGGCGCTGATGGAGGCGATCGTCGGCGTCAGCGCAATGATGGCGCGGCCGGTGTTGAGCGTGACAGTGCTGCCGCCCACCGTGACAAGGCACTGGTAAGTCGCGTCTGCTGCCGGGGTGACGCCGCTGACCGTGAGGGTGTTCGTGCCCTGGCCGCTGACGCTGCCGATGCCTGTGAGCGAGCTGTTGCCGCTGATGAACCAGCTATAGGTGGCCGATGTCCCGGCAGGGAGGAGAGTGACGGTTGCGGTAATGGTGCCGCCTTGCACCGCCGCTTTGGTCGCGGGGAACGTGGTGATGCCTGCCACCGTGAGCGTGACGGCTGACGATTCCGCAGAAGACGGCACGCTGTTGCTGAAAGAACAGGCCCATGCACCTGCATTGCCGGCGACCACGGGGTTCAACTGGATGGCGACCCCGGTTCCTGTCAACGGGGAGCCGAAGAGCACCCCGTTGTGTTTCCATTGCGAGGTGATCGGCAGGGTTCCGGTGACGTTGAGATCAAGCGTCACGCTGCCGCCCACCGCCACCAGCGAGGGCCGGGCGCTCGGGGGATTCGGCGCGGCGACGCTCGCGGGGGCGGTGGTGAAGGTGTAGTCACTTGTGCCGATCACCACGCCCGAGGTCTGGCCCGTGGCCACGTAGCGATAGTGATACGTTGTGTTTGCCTGCAGGCCGCTGATGAAGGCGCTGCCCGAGCCGGATGAATTCGCTGCGACGCTGTTGATGAAGGGGGTGGTGGCTGATCCGTAGCTGAGGGTCGTGCCGTATTCGAAAAAAACCGTGGAGGCGGACTCTCCTGAGGTTTGGATTGATCCGTAGAGCGTAGCGACAGTGGTGTTGACGTCCGGCGTACCAGGGGTTTGGAAGGTGACGCTCGCTTGTGCGGTGGTGGTGAGCAGGGCGAGCGTGGCCGCCAGGGTAGGGAGGATGCGGGAATTCATCGTGGAGGAAGACGGTTGCCCATGGCTGATTGACCGGGTGTAACAAGGTATGCGGACAATCGGGCGAAACGTTACGAGGATAGCCTGACAATCGCGCAAAAGCGCAAAGTCCTCCCTCGGGCGTTGCCGTTGTCGGGCTCCAGCTACTTCAATTCCGGTCCGCGATTCCCATACGACCAGGGTCGTCCGCTAAAGGGCACCTTCGGAAGCTCCGGCACCGGGCCGGGCGTGAGCGATTTGGCGAGTTCGATGCCTGTATCGGCGAACTGACGTCCGGCGGTGATTTCGAGGTTCGAATAGGAGGTGAGCCGGGTTTCATAGCCGCCGCCGTTGGGGCCGAAGGCTTCCTCGGTGGGCACGTAGCCGGCGCAGCCATTCGCCAGCTCCACCGGGAAGGTGAAGGCGAAGGGGCTGGCCCTCTTGATGTCGAGCCCGTATTGCACGAAGTACTCGGCGGGATTGGACACAAACACGGCGGCGCCCACCTGGATGGCCTGCACCTCGTGCTCCACCTCCGGATGGACGCTGATGAGATGGTCGAGCATCAGCGTTTCCTTGGCGAAAGTGTATTCAGTCGTATCTCCTTTGGGCGGCCCGGCGGCGCACATCTCCTTCGCTTTTGCCACCTTCTCCGGCGCAGGAACACGACGCCTGATGTTCCACACTTTTTGCCGTGTTTCGACCACGGCTTCATTCGCCTTGGGCATGACGAGCAGAGCTTTCACCGCTTCCGCGCCAACACGGCCGCCGACACGCTTTGCCCACTCCTCTCCGTTGGGGTTTCGATAGGGGCTCAGGTTGTCCACCTGTGTGATGTCACCGCAGGCCCCTTGGACGAAGACAACCGGCGCGCGCGTGTCGAGCGCGCCCTGGATGGTTCTTTCCAGGTAGCAGGGCCAGTTCGCGGAGATGCCGCCGGGGCTGGTGGTGGCGTGGCAGGCGAAGTTGACCACGCAGCCCACGAGGTTGCCCTGCAAATCCCAGGCACCGATCACGCCCACCTGCGGATCAATGGGGCCGGCGTAGTCGATGATATCGGGATTGCCGGCGCCGGGGTGGCTCCAGCTCTGGCCGTTCTTCATGCGCAGGCGGCGGTTGAAGGAAACCTTGTCCTCATGCCCGAAGCCATAGCCGATCTGCACGGGGACCTTGTTGGCATCCGCCAGCTTCACGCCCTGCACGATGGCGTTGCGCAAGCGCAGGAGGAAGCCGCGCTCGGCCATGCTGCTCTCCTTGTAGGCGAGGCGCTGCACCAGTTCCGAAGCGCCATCATACTCGCCGGGCTGCACCATGCCGATGGGCCCGGAGGAATGGGAGTGCGAGGCGCCGATCATGACCGCCTCGGGCTCGATGCCGCACACCTGCTTGATCTCGGTGCGGGCGGCGAGAACGATCTCGCGCGGCACCGCCAGCAAGTCCAGGCCGACGATGGCCGCGCGCTTCTTGCCATCATCAAAAACGGCCACACGCACCTTGCAGGCATCATGAAAGGTCTTGTGGAAGCTCTTTCCATAGCCGCCCGGCTGCTCGGAGCCGATTTCCGGGGTGATGTCCTGGTAGGCGAAGCCCGCCCTGATCGAAGAGGTGGGGGCGGGCGGGGGGGCAGCCGCCCGGGTTGACTGAAGCAAGATGCAAAAGGCGGCCGCAGTGGTGGCGAAGCGAAGCAGGTTCATGGCAGGACATCACTACGTCCTGGCAGGCCACGATCTTCGAGAGCCAAAGAAACAAGGCATGGGCTCGCGCCCATGCCTTGGTGAAAATCAGCCGATGCCGGAGGTTCGTTACTTCAGCTCCCAGCAGCCGCCTTCCTTGGTGCTGCGGGCGAAGAGGTGGTCATAGGCCAGCACGGGATAGCTCCACACCTTGCCGGTGAGCACCTTCTCGCGCTTCAGTTCCACGTACTTTTCGGGATTGGTTTCGATGGCTACGATCTCGCCCTTGTCGCTGATGGCGACCACGGTCTTGTCGGCCAGGATGACCTGTCCAGGGCCGAAGCCGGGATGCGACCACTTGACCTTGCCGGTCTTGATGTCCACGCAGGACACCGGTCCTTTGCCATACTCCTTGAAGCTGAACATGCCGTACAGATAGCCGTCCTTGACCACCGGGGTGCTCCAGTGGTTGGCGAGAGTGTTGCCTTCGGTGCGCCAGATCGGCTCGGACTTCAGGCCTTCGCCGTCCTTGCTGAGCTTGAACGCGCCCGCGCCCACGCCGTAACCGGCGGAGCAGTATACGATGTCCTGCCACACCACGGGTGAGGCGGCGGTGGAGGTGCTGTACTTGTAGTCAGCACGCCAGATGACCTTGCCTGTGGCCGGGGTGATGCCTACCAAGCCCTTCTGCGTGAAGAAGATCGCCTGGTGAATGCCCAGGATGTCAGCGGTGATGGGCGTTGCATGGGTCATCTTGTCGTCTTCGCCCTTCCATTTCAGGTCGCCGGTCTTCTTGTCGAAGCCGAGCAGGGCCTGGCCGGCGCCGCCGCCGCACATCATGAGGATGTCGCCATCGATAAGAGGCGAGGCGGCATTGTGCCACTTGATCTGCACGCCGCCGTTTTCCTGGATGACGTTGTGCTTCCAAACTTCCTTGCCGGTGGCTGCTTCGAAGCAATACACGCCCAGGTTGGAGTCAATGGCGTACACGTTGGCGCCGTCCACGGTGGGGGTTGAGCGGGGACCGTCGCCGCCCTTGTTCTCAGGCGTGCCGGAATCGCCGCCGCCATCATACTTGCCCATGACGGTGAGAGGCTTGGCCCAGACTTCCTTGCCGTCTTTCACGCTCATGCACACCAGCGTTTCACCGCTGTTGCCGTCCGCCTCGCGAGTGACGATGGTGAACACATGGCCGCCAGCCACGGCGAAGCTGCTGAAGCCGTTGGGGGTCTCCTGTTTCCACAAAGGGGTGAGCTTGACCTGCTTCCAGTCGCGCACGCTTTTGAGGGCAGGGCCGGTGCCGTCGTGATTGGGGCCGCGGAACGCGCCCCACTCGGAGGGCTTGGCCACGTCAGCCTGGGCAAGACCAGCGAGCGCAAACACGCCGGTGGCCACAACAGAGTATCGAAGGATGGATGGGATCATAAGAGGAAAGAGAACTCCCGGTCATTGAACGCATGAAACCCGCACAAGGAAAGCCCGAATGCGGGCGAGCAGGCGCGGATTCAACGAGGATAGGGTTCGGGTTCTTTCGGCCCGGCGGCTTCCTGACGCTTCCTTCTTGCCCTTGCCGTCCTCCACGTCTTGACTCCCGCCATGGATTCCGATGACACGCTGCCCGATCTGCTGACGCTGGCCCAACTCAAACAGGTCGCGAACACGCAGCCGCAGCCCTACCGTGTGCAGGCGCAGGTGGAGAGCGCGGTGGAGAAACAGACCCAGGGGGGCAAGCCCTACTACGAGGTGAAGCTTACCGATGGCGAGGAGTCGCTGGTGTGGCGGGTGTTCGATGGCAGCCCGCTGTTTGCGGAGGCCTCCACGCTGGCCCGGCAGGCCTGGATTGAGCTCACCGCCTACTGGGTGGATACGGGCAAGTTCGGATTGGACCCGAAGCAGCCCGCGATGCGAACGCTGGCGGCGGAGGAGGTGCAGCGCCTGCTCAACGGCACCGAGCAGTCCCGCCAGCGCGGGCTTGAGGACTACGGCGAGATTTGCACCCGCGTCGCGGCCCTGGCCGATCCGCGCTTGCGCGGCCTGGCCGAGCTGTTCATCCAGAAGTTCGGCGAGCGCTTCCGGCGCACGGCGGCGGCAAGGAAGAATCATCACGCGCGGCGCGGCGGGCTGGTGGAGCATGTGGCGCAGATGATGCGCAGCGCGGCGGCCATCTGCTCGGTGTATCCGCAGCTCAATGCGGATCTCATGATTGCCGGGGTGCTGTTTCACGACTGCGGCAAGCTTTGGGAGAACGCTTATGCCGACAACAGCTTCACCATGCCCTACCACCTCAGCGGCGAAATGCTGGGCCACATCCCCCTGGGCATGGAACTGGTGAACAAGCTTTGGCGCGAGCTGCTGGACCGACCCGAGGCGCAGGAATGGCTGCACCTGGAGCCCGCCTCCGAAATGGTGCGCCTGCACCTGCTGCACCTCATTGGCTCCCACCATGGCGAGTACGCCTTCGGCGCCCCCGTGCTGCCGAAGACGCCCGAGGCGGTCGCCCTGCACCACGTGGACAACATTGACGCCAAGCTGGAGATGTTCCGCCGCGGCTATGAAACCGGCACGGACCTGGGCAACGGCATTTTCGAACGCGTGTTCCCGCTGGCTGCGAATTTGGTCACGCCTCTGCCGGGGTTTGTGGCGGCGACCGATTTAAGCAGCATCACAACGCCAGATTCCGAGTGAAGCCTTTCTCAAGGAGCTGGCGTCACCGCCAAGCGCGACAAAAAGTCCTCCGGGGTCATGGCAGGAACCGTTGAGTTTTTGAAATCCACGAGATTGCGGGTGAGAATCAGGTCAGCGCCGCAGGCCAAAGCTGCCGCCGCTTGCAAGGCATCTTCAAAATCGGGCATGCCTGAGCCAATCGCGGCGAGAGCATCAGTTTTGGCTGTCTCGGCAACTTCAGCCCATGCCAGCAAATCCGTGATGAACTGTAGCGCCGTCGATTTCGACTTTGATCGCGCACGCACGATGTAGTGAGCATTCGACAATGTATGCCAGGCGATCCAGCCTACGTGCACCCTGTTGCTGCAGAGCGTGATGCATTGGTCGCTGGCTTGTCCACCCGGCTCGTTGAACGGTCCATTCAGGAGGACATTCGTGTCGAAAAAGACCTTCACAGACTACGGGAGGTGCTTTGCGGTCAAATAGGCAAGCCTGGGATCGGCATCAAGCTCGTCCTGTGAAGGTCGGGTGAATGCTCCATGCCACTTTTCAACGAAATGTCGGGCCGCATTTTCGCGCGCTACGGGCTCATCGGGGGACGCGGCGCCCTGATCTTTGGCGGGCTCTGGTATCTGCACCGTGACATGAACCTTTCCGCCTTGAACGTAACCATGGAAGCGCTGCCCTTCCCGCAACGGCAGACCGGGCAGGCTTTCCAGTGGATAGTCGAGGGTGATCGCGCTCATGGCTTGGGCAGAGCATACGATCAGAGGGCGAGAATCGCAATAAGCGAAACGGGCGTGCTGTCGGCTCAGTGGCTCACCCCACAATAATGCCCTTGGCCTTGCGCTCTTTTTCGCGCTCCAGGACCGGCACTTTCTCGGTGGTTTCGAGCAAAGGGAGACCCTGGTCGCCGATGCGGCTGAGGGTCAGGCCCTGGAACAGCGGCACTTCGGCGGCGAGGCGCTTGAACACGTCGTCCACGCTGTGCAGGCCGTTGGAGCCGCTGATTTCGAGAATGATGTCGCGCAGGATTTCCCAGTCGTCGCGGGCCTGGCCCGGGGTTTCAATGGCCTTGTTCAGGCGTTGCAGGCGGCCGGTGACATTGATCATGCTGCCGCGCTTTTCGGCATAGGTGGCGCTGGGCAGGACCACATGGGCGAGCTCGGCCGTGGCGTTGGCCAGGATGTGGCTGCAGGCCAGGAAGCTGAGGCTGCTGAGCGAATCGCGGTCGAAACCGGCCTTCAGGAGGTTTTCACCCAGGGCGAGCACGCCTTTGATCAGGCCGCTGCGCACGCCGCGCTGGATTTCGTCGAGTTGCGCGCCTGGCTCAAAGCCCAGGATCTGGCGCAGGCCGTTGGTGTTGGGATTGAGGTCGTCCGCGCGCAGGTACTTGTCACCGCCGCCGGTGCGGGCGATGGCGGTGATGAACTTTGCCTTGGTGGCGGCCTGAAGCTGCTTCACCAGGTAAAGCTCCTCGTTGGTCATGCGGGCGGAGCATACAATGGCGATCTGGTCGCCGGTGAGCCCGCGCAGGCCGTCGGCGAGGGCTTGAACGGCCCTCTTCCAGGACACGTTTTCGTGCTTGCCGGCCACCTTCATCATGGGGTCGGTGAGGCGGAATTCGCTGTTCACGAAATGGAAATCGAGGCGGCCTTGGTCGCACATCCAGGTCGAATTGACATCGTTGTTCTCGCGCGGTGTCTGGCGGTAGAGGGTGTTGCCGCGGGCGCTGATCTCGGTGTTGCAACCACGGCCGCACTTGGTGCAGAGGGAGTTGGTTTCCTTCATGAACCACACCCGCATCTGGAAGCGAAAGTCGTTCGAGGTCAGGGCTCCCACCGGGCAGATGTCCACGGTGTTGAGCGAGTAGTTGTTCTCCAGCTTGTGGCCCGGATGCACCGCCAGCGTGGTGTTCGTGCCGCGATCGGTAAAGCCGAGCACCGGGTCGTCGGCGATTTCATCGGTGAAGCGGATGCAGCGGCTGCACATGATGCAGCGCTCGTCATCCAGCCGCACGCGCGGTCCGATATCGACATTCTTGGGCTTCTTGGTCTTGTCTTCGCGGAAGCGGCTGCCGGCCTGCCCGTAGTCCACGCTGAACTCCTGCAGGCGGCATTCGCCCGCCTGGTCGCAGATGGGGCAGTCGAGCGGATGATTGGCGAGCAGCAGTTCCATCACGCCGCGCCGGCATTCGTCTGTGAGCTTGCCTTCGGTGCGGATGCCCAGGCCTTCCGAAACAGTGTTGGCGCAGGCGATGACCGGGCGGGGCATCCAGGAGATTACCGGCCTGCCGTGCTCGTCCTTCGCCGCTTCCTGGCCGGGGGCGGGGCGGGGGGGCATGCCCATTTCCACCAGGCACATGCGGCAGTTGCCGGGTGAACTGAGCTTGGGATGGTAGCAATAATGCGGCACAGCAACGCCGGCCTGGCGGCAGGCTTCGATCATGCGCGTGCCCTTGGCGAACTGGTGCCAGGTGCCGTTGATCTGCACATTGACCATGTCCACGGGAGGCTTGGCGGCGGGCGCGCTGGTGGCTTCTGACATAAGACTGAAAAAGGGGCTTTGGGCCAGTATCCGAGCGGGGTGAAGAGGGGCAAGGGAATTTGTGAAATTTTTCACAAGCGGCGGGTAGAAGGGCTCAGGAATCTCCTGGCGCGAGCACTTTCGCCCAAATCCTTTGATTTCTTGTTCTCTACCACGCTTGACAGCCCTAAGCTCTGGGATAGTTTTTTGCCCGACGCACCCTCCCGGTGCTGCCCGGAAATCTGGTTTCGCGCCATGGAACTGTGCTTTCTGACAACTTGTGCCATGGCGAACAATCCCTCTGTGCGAATCAGATAATGAACCTCTACGTGAGCAACCTCGCTTACTCGATCAACGATCCCGAGTTGCGAAGCGCCTTCGAAACCTACGGCGTTGTGTCCAGCGCCCGTGTCATCACAGACCGCGAGAGCGGTCGTTCCCGTGGCTTTGGCTTTGTTGAAATGCCCAACGATGCAGAAGCTACTGCGGCCATTCGTGGCCTGAACAGCCAGGATCTGGGCGGGCGCCCCATCAAGGTCGTGGAAGCCCGGCCCAAGGAAGAACGCCCTGCGGGCGGCTTCGGCGGCGGCGGGGGGGGCGGCGGACGTCCAGGTGGCGGTGGTGGGGGGGGGGGGCGCGCGGGCGGGGGGGGGGGGGGGACCGCGACGGCGGTGGCGGCGGCGGCTACCGCGATGGTGGTGGTGGTGGCGGGCGTGGTGAACGCAGCGGCGGTGGCGGTGGTCGTGACCGTGGCTGGGATCGTGGTGATCGCGGTCGTGGTCGTGGCGATGGCGACGGCTGGTGACCCCGGACTTCGAACAAATCCTTCAATGCAAAGCGCGAGCCTCTTTCAAGGCTCGCGCTTTTCTTTGCGCTGAACAGGCCGCAATTTTTTGGCAGAGCCGGAGGACTTTGATGAGACGAAAGGCTCAGTGGAAAATAATAAATGGAGAATGAAAAGTGAAAAATGGACTGAGGATTACAGCAAACTCAGCCATCGGCAGGTCATCTCATTTCTCACTTTTCATTCTCCATTTCTCCTTTTTCACTGAAGTCGGATCAGGTCAGCCCGTCCAGGCTGATGCCACCTGAAACGTGTGACCGGCCCAAGGCACAAAAAGACAGTCCCCGTTGAACCCATGGCCCAACGGGGACTGCGGAAAAAGGGAACCTCAGCCCGGCCTACTCGACCGGCGTGACGGCAAGAACCTGACGGCCCGCGTAGTAGCCGCAGGAAGGGCAAGCAACATGTCCTGGAACTGGAGTGCTGCACTCAGGGCAGGTCTTCAGGATCGGGGCGCGCCAGCGGACGGCGCCACGACGCATCTTTTGCTTGGACTTCGATTTTCTGCGCTTCGGATTGGCCATGGTGTTGAGGACTTAACGGTTTTTCAATTGATCGAGCACGTTCCAAACTCCTGGCGCCGGCGCTTCTGCAGATTCGTCCGGCGCTGACTCATCAGTCGCCATTTCAAATTTGCCTTGGGCGGGGCATTCACGCGGTTCGACGTTGCCGTCTTCACAGCGCGGGTAGCTCGGAAGGGCAAGCAGTATGTCTTCCCGGATGGGTTCCGTCAAGTCAATCGTTGACGAAGCATCCTCAAAAGGGATTTCCGTCTGATAATCGTCCATTTCCACGTGTTGCTGAAACCGCTGCAGGCAGCGCCCGCAGGTCAGCTCAAACGTGGCATCCAGGCTGCCTGTGACCAGCAGGTCCTTGCCATCGCGAAGTACGTTGAGCTCATACGTCACCGGCGAGATGGCTTTGATGTCGTCGGTCTCGCTCAGTTCGAAGAATGCCGGAGTGAGGGTGCCGGAGATGTCCTTGCCCTCGGTCGGCAGGTTGCGGAGGTCGATTCTGAAAGGTGCGTGCGACATGGCTGTGGACGGATCAACTGCGGGCATCCAGGGCCGGATGCAAGCGGCAATTCTAGACCGGCTGCCGGCTCGCGCACTTCCGCGAGGCGCAGACGCCTTTGCGGGCAAGCTCCTCACAACTGGCTTCGATGCGGATGCTCTTCATCGAGGGCTTGAAGCCCAGGCGGCGCGTGATGCAGTCTTCCAGCACGGCGATGTTGTCGTCCTCGAACTCCACCACCTTGTCGCAATCCGTGCAGATCAGGTGGTTGTGCTGGGGCTTTTCCAGGAAATTCGGGTCGTAATAGGTCTGGTCGCGGCCCAGGTCGATCTCGCGCAGCAGGCCGGATTCCACCAGCAGGCTCAGCGTGCGATACACCGTGGCGCGGCTCACGGTGCGGTCGATCTTGCGCGCCATGTCGAGCAGCTCCTCCGCCGTGAAATGCTCCGTGGTGGCAAAGGCGGCCTCGATGATCACCTCGCGCGGCTTCGTCCGGCGCAGCCCTTTGCTGCCCAGGAAGGTGTCGAGATGTTGGCGTACTTTGGCATCCATGAGTGAACCACGCATAGTAAGGGTCAATTTCACGGGTGACAACCCTGCTCTCGCGATGGATCGGTGAGTACGATGCGGCGTTTGCTTCTGGTCACCGAAATTTTGGCGCTGACGGCGCTGACGGCGCTGCTGGCCGTCGTTGCGGTGACGTTGTGCCGTCGATTCGAGGCCCTGCCGGCTCTCCCGGCGCAAGCGCGGCCGCTGGACCCGGCGTTCCTCCGCCTCAGCCCCGCCGAGATCGCCGCTCTGCCGGTCGCCGTTCGCTGGGACGCCCCCCTTGGCTCCGAGCACGGGGCGCTCACCTACAATGCCCAGCCGTTTCGCGTCACCCGCCATCTGGGCGATGACCTCAACGGCATCGGCGGCTACAACAGCGATCTGGGCGACCCCATTTTCGCGGCAGCGGCGGGCCGGGTGGTCTATTCAGGGGTGCCGGGGGAAGGCTGGGGCAACATGCTCATCCTCGCCCACCGCGTGCCCAACCCCCAGACTGGTGAGCTGGAGGTCGTGCAGTCGGTTTATGCCCACATGGAGAAGGTGCTCGTGCATTTCGGCCAGACGCTGGCGCGCGGCGAACAGCTTGGCACCGTGGGCACGGCCAACGGCATCTACTGGGCGCACCTGCACTTCGAAATCCGCTTCGGACCTTACATCAACCCGAGCGTAGGCTATGCCGACGCCCCGCTGAACCGCACCTCCCCCGAGCGCTTCGTGGCCGAGCATCGTGGTGCGGCGGATGATCTGCTGAATCCTGCGCCGAGGTAATGGTGGGCTTGAATTGCGGACAGGGCGAAAAAAGCGACCCACTCGCCTCTTTCAACTTCGTACCCAGTCCACATCTACGATGCGAAGCTCGTTCACTGCGCCATCCAGCCAATATACTGATCAGTCCGTTGCATAGACTACACTTGGAGCGCCAAAAAAGGAGCGGACCAATCTTGGCTGGGCTTTGATTTCGGCCAAATCGGCTTTCACTCGCTCCTTGAGAGATTCATTTTTCATGAGCGGTTTCTTGGCCA
>CAINXC010000506.1 GCA_903854655.1 uncultured Verrucomicrobiota bacterium
GTCCAGTGAGATCACACAAGCTAAACGCACAGCTTAATCTGAATATTTAACTGAACTCTTTCATTTTGAAAGTTTGTGATGCGCGCGAGTATAAATTCCTGCCTCGGCCAGCGGAACCGCCTTCAACCCTTTCGCCTGCACCGCTTGCAGCGTGCCCTCCAGCACAGCAGGACTGCCGGGCCTGCCTTCGTGCAGCAGCACAATGGCTCCGGGCTTCAGGCCGCGACGGATGCGCTTCAGCACGAGGTCCACATTGCGCTCCGTGCCGTCGAAGCCACGGCAGGACCAGGACATCAACCGCAGGCCCAGGGCACGAGCCACCGGATGGGTAAAAGCATTGTAGTGCCCCACCGGAGCCCTGAACCAGGTGGCCTGCACGCCAAGCACCTCCCCCAGCGACTGCTGGCAGTCCGCCAGCTCGCTCCACATGCGCCAGGGGCCGAGCAGCCAAAAAAGATGCGCCGGGTGAGTCTGGCTGTGATTGCCGATGGCGTGGCCCCGGGCCGCGATTTCCCGGGCGAGATGGGGCCACCGGCTCACACGATCGCCAATGAGGAAGAAGACCGCCTTTGTTTGATGCCGGTCGAGCAAATCGAGCAGCACCGGGGTCGTTTCAGGGTCGGGGCCGTCGTCGATCGTGATCAGCACGCCGGGCGGACGGATGTGCGTGGTCACGGGTCCGAAAAGGCGCGTGCCGGGCGACAGAATGCCGTAAGTCATCACCACAAAGGTGATGCCGAAGACGATCAGCGCCAAATGCCACTGGCCGGTCGCCAGGCAGGCGATGATCGGCAGATGGATGAGCACCGAGCGAAACATCTGCCGCCGGAAGCAAGCCTCCTTCATACACGGGTGACGAGGTGTTCAAAGACAAACCACTGGTCCCAGTGGAGGGAAAGAAAAGCATGCATGGCCACCAGCCAGCGGCCGCCGATCTCCTCAAGCGTCGCCCTTTCGCCGGCGGCGCGGAAGGCGGGCCCGATTTCGGCGCGATAGCTCATCAAGCCCTGGCGGCTGAGGAAAACCGGGTAGCAGGGCACCGGCAGCATCTCCGCCAGCACCAGCGGACCCCGCGGGAGGCGAAAATCCAGCCCGTGGATCTGCAAGTGCTTGGCGGACACGTCCATCACCACGCGGTCGCCCTGGATGGCGACGATTTGACCGGCCTGCAGCAGCTTGCACAACTGCAGGCCCAGATGGCTGCCGCATTCGTTGTAGTGCACGTGCAGGTTGGGTTCCCGCTGCTCATGGCCGGCGAGTTCCTTTGAACGCAGTTCTCGAAGCGAGGCGGTCTGCTCCGGGGTGCGCACGGTGTGCAAATCCCGGCCCAGCTTGCTGGCGAAAAGTGCCGAGCCCATGTCGTAGTTGCCGGCGTGGACGGTGAATACCAGCACCCCCCCGGGTTCTGTCCTCAGGGCCTGCATGTTCTCGGCCCCTGCCAGCTCCCAATGCACCTCGCGGCCAAAATGCAGGTGCCACAGCCTGTCCATGTAGGTGAGCCCGAACTGGAGGAACACCTGGAAACCATGCCACCACCACAGCAGCGGCCCCTCCTCGGGCTGCATCGCCTCAAGGTTCGCGCACACAGCCCGGCGCTGCGGCCCGGCCAGGCAGTAGATGACAAAGGCCACGGGCGTGGCGAGGGTCACGCACAGCCCCATGGGCAGGATGCGCAGGAAAAACAGCAGGCATCGTGTCCAGAACGCCCCATGCAGGCTCGTATCGCCGAGAGGCGGCGGTTGCACTGGCTGGGTTTCTGGGATCGCTTCGCACGGCATGAGATTACAAGGGCGCCGCCCCATCAACGACGCCGGGGCGGGCGCGCCCGATTGAAGCCGGTTCAGGCACCGATGCGAGCGCAAACTTTGCCGATTCGTGGGGGCCGACGGGCTTTGACCTCGGTTTAGGGAAATGGATGCGATGTGCGTTCCACCACCTCTACTTCGCCGCCGTCACCGGCGCAGGTGTCGTCACCAGCTTCGCCCCCTTTTGCACGGCCCAGAGGTAGCTTTGCGAGCAGACGAACAGCGTGCCGTTGGCGACGACGGGGGTGGCGTAGGCGGAGGAGCCGAGATTGATTTCCGAGATCAGCTTCTTTTCCTTGCTGGCGGCGAGGACCACGAGCTTCTTTTTCGTGCCGACGTAAACCTTGCCGTCGGCCACCAGCGGCGTGCTCCAGTCTTCCGAACTGGTTTCATGCACCCAGTAGGGCTTGCCCGTCTTGACATCCAGGCAGTGGACGCGACCGGCGAGGTCGGAGGTGAAGAGCAGACCATCGCTGATGGCGACGCTGCCGATCGTGCGCTCGATGCCCTGGTAGGACCAGATGCAGCCGCTGTGAGTGATGTCGCCAGTCTGGCTGGCGTCGATGCAGTTCAAGATGCCGCGCGCGCGGCCATGCATCGGGTCCTGGCCCACGGTGCAATAGACGCGGCCTTCGTGAAACACGGGCGACCCGATGAGCTCGCTGGGGCCGAGGAAGGTGCCGTCATCCGTGTTGGTGCTGTATTTCTTGCGCTTGTCGCCAATGTAATAATTGAATGGCTTGCCGTCGCCCATGGGGTCCCGGTAGTTCGGGGGCAGGCAGTCGAAGGACCAGACCTTCTTGAAGTGGACGGGCTTCGTGGGCACCTCCTTGAGAGCCTCGAAGGCATAGCAGATGCCGTCGCCGCCGCCGAAGAAGACGAGCTTTTTCCCGTTCACAACGCCGATGGTGGGGGGCGACCACAGGCAATGCCACATGCGGTGGCCCAGGTTCTCTGTGTCGGTGGCGAGCAGCTTGCCGGTTCGGGCATCGAGCGCGATGAAGCTGGGCGCCTCGGGCCGCAGGCAGAAGGTGTGCTCATGGTTCACGCCGTTGGCGGAGGTGCAGTAAAGGATGTTGCCATCGAGCAGGACGGAGCAGGCGGCGACGTCGTGCGGGCAGATCCCCAGTTCGTCAACGAGGTCGTATTTCCAAATGATGTCACCATCGGTTTTTTCCAGCACCACCGGCGGCTTCTTGTCGCCTGCGATGTAATGGGCCTCATCGGTGAAAGTCCCATCGTTGCCGTCCGTCTGGCCTTTGACATCGAGGCAGAGGATCTCGGCGGCGTTGGTCACCACATAAGCGCGGTTGCCGGCGACGGCGGGCGCCGAGCACACACCCATGTTCTGCTGGCCGTAGTGCGCGTTGTCAGGCAGCCGGTCCTTGGGCCGGGCCGGCACGGCGAGCCGCCAGATGACCTGGCCGGTCTTTTCATCCAGGCACCACACCATGCCGCCTTTGGTGCGCTTCAGGCGGGTGTCGCTTTGCAGGCTGGCGTCATCGGAGCCGACGAACACACGCCCGTTGGCGATGGTGGGGTTGCCGCAGATGAGGGTGCCGAGCTTGGCCACCCAGCGCACGTTCTCGGTCGTGCCCGGCATCATGCCGTCGCCGGTGGGAGACTTTTCGCCCGGCTTGAAACTTTCGGGGAGGCCTGTTTCAAGCGAAACCATGTTGCGCCCCGGATCGGAGCCGCCCCACGCCGGCCAGTCGGCGGCCTGAGCCGACGCCACCGCCAGAAAAATTGACATCGTCACAGACAAAGAGGTTGGTTTGGTCATAATCGCAGCTCCCGAATCGTTGCTTCGTTGGCAGTTCGGTGAAACGCCCTGATTTCCCAAATCCTTCAACTCGTCTGACTCCGCGCATGAAGACTCTTCTGGCAACCAAACTGATCCTTGGGCTGGCTGCGATGGCCAGCGCAGCCGCCCTGGCGGCAGACCTGCCCTCGGCCGAAGAGTTTCGGGCGAACTGGCCGCGCTTTCGCGGTCCCGGCGGCGGCGGCGTTTCCACCCAGGGCGGAGTGCCTCTGACCTGTGACCTCAAGACCGGCGAGAACATCGTCTGGAAGGTCGATGTGCCTGCGGCGGGCTTCAGCTCCCCTGTGGTCTGGGGCGACCGGTTGTTCCTCTCTGGCGGTGATGAAAACCAATGCGAGGTGATGTGCTTCGAGGTGGCGACTGGCAAACTCCTGTGGCAGACCGAGGTGCCGAAAACCGGTAGTTCCGACGAGAAGGCGGAAGTGCCTGACCAATGCGGCATGGCCGCTGCGACCGTTGCGACCGACGGTCTTCGCGTTTACACCATGTTCGCGAACGGCGATCTGGCCGCGTTCAACTTCGACGGCACCGTGGCCTGGTCGAAGCGTCTTGCCGTGCCGAAGAACCCTTATGGCCACGCCACTTCGCTGCTCACCTGGCAGGACCGCGTCATTGTCCAGTTCGATCAGGGCGATGCCGACGACAAGCTGAGCAAGCTCTACGCCTTCGAGGGCGCGACCGGCGAGGTCGCCTGGGAACAGCCGCGTCCCACCGGGGCCTCATGGGCGACGCCAATTTCGTTCGATGCTGCCGGTCAGTCGCAGATCATCACGCTCGCGGTGCCGTGGGTGATCTCGTACGCGGCGAAGGACGGCCAGGAAATCTGGCGTGCCGAGGTTCTCGATGGCGAGGTCACTCCCTCGCCGATTTTCGCTGGCGGTCTGCTCCTGGTCCCAAGCCCCTCGGTGAAACTGCAATCCATCCGGCCCGACGGCCAGGGCGACGTGACGCAAACGCATCTTGGCTGGGTGGCTCAAGACGGCATTCCCGATGTGACCAGCCCCGTGAGCAACGGCGAACTCGTGTTCGTCTGCGATTCCGGAGGCATGCTCACCTGCTACGATGTGAAGGATGGCAGGAAGCAGTGGCAGCAGGATCTTGGTGACGGCTGCAAGGCCTCGCCCAGCATCGCTGGCAGCCGGCTTTATCTCATCACCAGCAAAGGCGCGCTAGTGGTGGTGGACGCCGCACGCCAGTTCAAAGAACTTGCCCGGTCACCGCTCAACGAGCCTGTGTTCGCCAGCCCGGCCTTTGCGCAGGGAAAGATCTTCGTGCGCAGCCTCAAGCATTTGATTTGCATCGGGGCGAAGGGTGCTGTGCCGGGGAAGCCTTGAAAGGGATTTCACCGTTGAAAGGCGCTTCAATGAAACTGCCGGTCACTCTTCGCCACGGCGTGGTCATTGCCTTTGGCATGCTTCTGGCCGGCAGCGCTGCTCAGGCACTGGCGGAGGCATCGCTCACGGACGCGGTCGAGCAGGCGCATTCGAAGCTGTTTTCGTCGTACGTTGACAAGCACGGATTGATTTTGGACTTCGTTGGCGAGCTGCCCACGCCCGAGGATTGTGCTCTTGGCAGACCGAACGCCATCGGCTGGTGGAGCCCCATCGAGAACGGCCCCATGTTCACGGGCCTGTACCTTCCCGCCGCTTGTGAGCGGGCGCGTCGCAGTGGTCTGGCGACGGACAAGGAGCAGGCTCATAGGCTGGCTCAGGGGCTCATCAAATGCGCCTCCATTTCCGATGTGCCGGGCTTCATCGCACGGGGCATAGGCTCCGACGGTTCGTGCCACTACCCCCTCGGCTCCGATGACCAGACCCATCCCTGGTTTCTCGGCCTCCACGCTTACGTGACCAGCGCCCTGCCCACTGTCGATGAGCGGCGGCAGATCGTGGCCAAAATGAAAGAGGTGGCCGACGTGCTGGAATCCACCGGCTGGCGCTGTCCGGCCGATGCGGCCTTCAAAGGCGATTTCCGGGGCGGGTACAAGGGCGGTCTCTTTCGCGATGCCGTGCGCTACCTTTTCATCCTTCGGGCAATGCACGAGGTGACAGGCGACGGCGTCTGGCTGGCGCGCTATCAAACGGCACTTGCTGAACGCCCTGAAAAGGGCGGCAAAACCCGCGCCGAGATCTGTGACGAGGGATTTGCCGCTGATCGTCGTGCCATCGCCCACATTGATGAATCCCAGTTGTGGATTTATGTCGGCTCCCAGGCCTCTCTCGCCAAGCTGGCTGCGAGGGAAAAGGACGAGGCCATTCGCAGGCACTATCTTGCCGGTCTTGCCGTCAATGCCCGGAATGCTCTCGCGCCGCTGGAAGGTTACAAGCAGTTCGACAACAACGACACCAAGGTTTTCGGCCACGCACGCTGGCGCGAAGGCTACCCCGCCTGGTTTCCGCAGCCAACACAGGCCGATGCAGAAAAACTCGCCAAAACGGGTGATCACTCACAGCTTGGAACACGCAAAACTTACGAGGCCCGGCACATGACCAACCCGCTTGCGGCAGCCGCCATCATTGCCCTGGCGGGAAACCCGGAGAACCGCGATGCGGTGGAGCGTGCGATCCGCCACTATGACTATTCAAAGCTCTTCATGGCGCAGCACTTTTTCGCCGAGTGCGCCTATTACTGATCAGTCCGTTGCATAGACTACACTTGGAGCGCCAAAAAAGGAGCGGACCAATCTTGGCTGGGCTTTGATTTCGGCCAAATCGGCTTTCACTCGCTCCTTGAGAGATTCATTTTTCATGAGCGGTTTCTTGGCCA
>CAINXC010000507.1 GCA_903854655.1 uncultured Verrucomicrobiota bacterium
TCACCGGCCGCATCAAGACCGAGGTCTTCGTCTCCTCCACCGCCAAGGACACCGATTTCTTCCTCCGCGTCACCGATGTTTATCCCGATGGCCGTTCCATCCTGCTCATGGATTATCCCCTGCGCGCCCGCTACCAGGAGGGCTTCGACCACCAGAAGCTGCTCGTGCCCGGCCAGGTCACCAGGCTCGCCTGGGACATCGGCTGGACCAGCATCATCTTCAACAAGGGCCACAAGGTGCGCGTCACCATCGCCAGCACTGGCGCCCCCTTCTACGAGCCCAATCCCCAGACCGGCGCCCCCCTCAGCCACTTCATCACCGATCCCGGCATCGCCGCGATCAACACGATCTGGCATGACGCAGGGCATGCCTCGCGGGTGATCCTGCCGGTGGTGAAGTAGGCGAGGCTGGTTTGCGAGCAGTCGGCAAGGTGGGGGCCTCGATTCGCCCTCACCGCGTCTTCTCCCGGGTCACCTGCACCAGCGCTGCCGCTTCCTTCGGTGTCAGATGCCGCCACGCTCCCTTCTCAAGCCTGCCCAGGTCCAGCGAGCCGATCCGCACGCGCACCAGGCGCATCACTTCGCAGTTCAATTCTTCCACCAACCGCCGGATGTGGCGGTTCTTGCCCTCGTCCAGGGTCACTTCCAGCCAGCAGTTCTTCGGGCCGCTGCGCAGCAGCTCGGCCTTCTTCGCGCTCAGGCGCTCGCCTTCATCGGTGATCACGCCCTTCTTCATGTCGCGCAGAAAGGCGTCGTCCGCCACGCGGTTGATCTGCACGTGATACACCTTGTCCACATGCCGGGCCGGGTCCGTAACCGCCGTCGCCCAGGTGTTGTCATTGGTCATCAGGAGCAGGCCCTCGCTCGCCATGTCCAGCCTGCCCACCGCCGAGATGTGCGGAGGCAGGCCGCCGCCCTCCAGGCATTCAAACACCGTGGACCGCCCCTGTTCGTCCGCCGCGGAGGTGACCAGGCCGCGCGGCTTGTTCAGCATCAGGTACACCGGCTTCTGCGCCTGCACCGGCTTGCCCTCCACCAGGATCTCATCCACGCCCACCAGCGTGGGCGTCTCCGGATCGCGCCGCACCCGGCCGTTCAAGGTCACCCTGCCCATCTTGATCAATGCAGCCGCCTCGCTGCGCGAGCAGAAGCCCATCTTCGACAGGGCACGCGAAAGGCCGCAGCGGGTGGGCGGAGCTGATGGGGGTGGGGGCATGGTTTGAACTACGCCCATACGGGTGGCGGCGCAACAAGGGCTCGATTGACGAACGGCAGCCGGGGTTTACCATTCACTCCATGAGACTCTGGATGGCAGATGCCTTGAAGTGCGCCTGGCTGGTGAGGATCGTTGCTTGCTTCTTCCTGTTAACCGGCGCCTGGGGCGCCGCCCACGCCGCTTACGATCAGAATCGCGGCATCGCCGTGGTCACCACCCCCGGCCGATACCCAACCGTGGAGAGCGCCGACCGGGTCAGCCAGCCCGAGGCCTTCCGCAACCTCATGGCCTACCAATGGCTGCGCGCCGTCGGGGCGCTGGCCGTCGGCGCGGTCATCCTTCGCCTCATCAAGCGCCAGGACTCGCTCGATCCGTTCTCCCCCGGTTTCGGTGGCCAGGCCATGGATGACCTGGAGCGCGGGCTGAAAACCCTCTGACGCCATGAGCACTCTCACCATCCGGCTTCCCGACGACAAGCATGCTCGTCTCCGTCACCTGGCCCAGCATTGCGGCATGAGCGTGGACAAGTTCATCGAAGAACTCGCCACCATCAGCCTCGCCGAATTCGATGTGGAAACCCGTTTCCGCAGCCTTGCCGCCCGTGGCTCCGCCAAGAAAGGTCTGGCGGTCCTCGACAAGCTGGACCGGGCCTCCAACATGACCACCGGGCGTGATATCAGGTGATGCATTCCACAAAGCGAACGACACCGCGCGAAAACGGGGACCCCGTCTTGCCGGACTGAGGCTCGTGGCTATGCTTTCGCCACGGTCATGCAACGCACATCACCTGACCCCTGGCAGCGTCTTGACCGGATCAGAAGCCCGGCTCGGCTGCCGCCGCTGTGACAGCGCCGGATCAGGCACGGCAAGCGCCAGGGTGGTGGAGGTGGAATCTGTGATGCCGGGCCGCTCATAGTGAGCCGCCCGATTACATCACTCCATTACCGTGTCAACGACAGGCGTGAGGCACTGCGGAGGGGGCGGTGGTGGCGGGAATTGTCTGGCGTGCTGCCACTTCCCCTGCCAACATCCCGGCAGTTTTTAATAAAACTGTCGGCAAAAGAGGCTGGCACACCCGCACGCCCCTTCTGTTGCTGATTCGCCTGTTCGCCAAAGAAACCAAGTCACGCCTCAATACATCATGCCGACTCAAGACTACAAATGTATCAAGTGTGGAAACGGTTACCGTGCTACAAGCCATCCTGTCACTGGAACCTGTACAAAGGGAGGCGGCCACGAATGGATAGTTAAAGAGCCCGGACGACGTACCTATAAATGCATCCATTGCGGTTCGAGCCACACCGCCGACAGCCACCCGCTTATCGGTGGTTGCAGCAAAGGCGGCGAGCATGACTGGAGGAGCTGAATATGTTTGACCCGTGGATTGGGGCGACATATCAAGCAGCGCCTTTTCCACGGTCTTTGATTCTTGGTGAGTCGCACTACGGCGAGCATCACATACAATGGGGATATGACCTCAGAATGAAGACGATTCGGAGTGTTAAGGATCAGATACAACCAAATAAGCCATATCCATACTATACGAAACTGCTTACTGCTATCCTTGGTCACAAGCCTGCATTGGCGGAGAAGCGCACGTTCTTCCATAGCGTGGCGGTTCATAACTTGATTACCACACCGCTGATTGGTATCAGGTGTCCTCCGTCGCCGGAACAGTGGGCGGCTTCACTTCTCACTCTGCCCGATGTGTTGGCCTCATTGCGTCCAGATTACGTGCTCGTCCTTGGTTATCGTATGTGGCAACGCGTTTCTTCGATGTCCTGTATGAAGCAACCTTCTGGCTTTACAAACGTCGGCCCTTGTGGGGTGCGTACTAATGCACACGTTTTATTCCACGGTATAATGCACCCATCGGGCCCATTTTCTCCGTCACGATGGCACGGCTTCATTCAGCAAACCAAGAGTGAACTGGCGACGAACCGGCAATGACGACCGGAGCGAACATATGCGCTGCTGCAGATGGCTTCGGGTGGCTTTTCCAATTTGACTTCTCTGTCCACTGACAAACTCATGCATCTCATCTCTTGGAATCTAAATCATCGGACACTGCCAAAGCCCATTCCCGACCAGGCACTTCAGTTCATCGAAGGGTTCCGACCCGATTTACTGATCAGTCCGTTGCATAGACTACACTTGGAGCGCCAAAAAAGGAGCGGACCAATCTTGGCTGGGCTTTGATTTCGGCCAAATCGGCTTTCACTCGCTCCTTGAGAGATTCATTTTTCATGAGCGGTTTCTTGGCCA
>CAINXC010000508.1 GCA_903854655.1 uncultured Verrucomicrobiota bacterium
ATTTCCGGCAAGGCAAAGCCGGGACTGTCCGCCTTCACGGTGACGAGCCCTTCGCGGTGCTGGCGCAGATGCTCCGCAGTCATCCCCTCACCATGCGACAGAAGGCGGCACAGGTTCCGGTAGCCGCAGCCGTTCTGCACATAGGCCAGCTGGGTGTCGCCGTCGCATCGCAGTTCCGCGCCCACGATGGGCTTGATCCCCGCCGCGCTTGCCGCCTGGAAGAACGGCACCGCCGCGTGCAGGTTGGGGTCCATGAGGGCCAGGGCCGGCACCCCGTAGGCGACTGCCGCTTCGACAATCGCGGGGATCGTCAAAGCCGAGTCGAGGAAGGAAAAGCAGCTCCGCACGTTCAGCGCCGGCACCGCCAGCCCCTTCCTGTCGTGCGTGATGATTTGCGGCCCGCTGCACGGCCTCTCCAGCAACACGCGGTTCCTGGTTCTGCTCGTGTCGGTGGTTGCCTGCCGGGGTTTGGGCAGTGTCTGCCTTGGGGCGTCCCTGTGCCTTTTGAGCCAGAGGTCATGGCCGCGCATGATGTTGAGCTGCGCTTTGCGAAGATCATCCACCACCAGCGCCATGGTGTGCAGTTTCTCCCTGGTGATGTCGGAGGGCTCAAGCGCCAGGGTGGCGCTGAATCCCACCTCATAGACCTTGGTGAAGCGCAGGCCCACCAGCCGCACGCTGACCCGTCGCTCCCAGGCGCGCTTCAGCATCCCCTGCAGCAAGGGGTAGATGTCGTGCTCCAGGTCCGTGGGTTCATCCAGGCTCACGGCCCGCGTCACCTCGTCCATGTCGTTGTAGCGCAGCCGCAAGGTGATGGTGCGGATGCTCTTGCTGTCCTGCCGCACCCGCCGCATGAGCCCGTCCACCATGGCCCGCAGCCGCGCCAGGATGAAGACGGTGTCGGTGGTGTCCTCATTAAAGGTTTCCTGCTCTCCGTAGCCCTTGGCCTCCGGGGCGTCGCACACCACCGGGCGCGCATCCTGGCCCAGCGCATAGCCGCGAAGCTGGGCCGCGCCCTTGCCCACCAGCAGGGACAGCTCATCCACCGGAGTGGCCGCGATATGCCCCACGTTGCGCAGGCCCGCCGTGTTGAGGGTGGAGGCCAGCACCGGCCCCACCTGCGGCAGCCACTTGTTCTCCAGGGGCCACAGAAACCCCTGTTCCTGCCCCGGTGACACCTCAATGAAGCAGTGCGGCTTCTTGAGCTTGCTGGCGATCTGCGACACCAGCTTGTTGGCGCCCACGCCCACGGACACGGACAGCTTCAGGCTTTGCGCTATCGCCTTCTGAATCTTCATCCCGGCGTCCCCCGCACTCGTGGCTCGCGCTCCCTTCAAGTCCAGGTAGCACTCATCTATCGACGCCAGCTCCACCAGCGGGGTGAAGTCATACGCGTAGCTGAACATGAGCCGCGAAAACCGCTCGTACTTGCTGTAGTCCCCAGGAATGACGGTTCATCCGGGAAGTTGGTGCAGAAGAACGTTGTTGGGCAATGTTTGGGAATGAGCCAGAGTTTGCTTTATCATGCGTTCGGGGTGCGCGAGGGCTACA
>CAINXC010000509.1 GCA_903854655.1 uncultured Verrucomicrobiota bacterium
GCCCTCGATGGCCTTGCCTGCGACCTGCACCAGGGAAGGGGAATCCCAGCCGTCGCCGCCCAGCAGAGGAGCGGTGATGCCGAGTTCGCGGGCCTGGGTGGCGATCAGGCCCACCTCGTTGTAGTAGCCGCTGGCGAAGATCGCGTCGGGGGCGGAGGGCTTGATCGCAGTGAGCTGGGCCTTGAAGTCCTTGTCGCCGGAGCCGTAGCTTTGCTCGCTGACGATGGTGCCGCCGTTCTTGGCGAAGTACTGCTTGAAGAACTGCGACAGCCCCACGCTGTAGTCCTGCTTGGTGTCAGTGAGGACGGCCACCTTCTTCCAGTTGCGCGACATGGCGAACTTGCCCATCACGGTGCCCTGGAACGGATCAATGAAGCAGACGCGGAACACAAAGTCGCCCACTTCGGTGACCTTCGGGTTGGTTGAGGCCGGAGAGATCATTGGCACACCGGCCTTCTGGCAGATCGGCCCCATTTCGAGGGATTTGCCGGAGGCCACCTCACCGAGCAGGGCGATGATCTTGTCGCGCGAGATCAGCTTCTTTGCGACGGTGCCTGCCTCGCCCTGCTTGGACTGGTCGTCCTCCGTGATGAGCTTCACCTTCTTGCCCAGCAGACCGCCGGCGGCGTTGATCTCGTCCACCGCCATCTGCGTGCCGGCGTGCGATGAGGTGCCGAAAGTGGCGGTGCCTCCGGTCATGGCGGCGACTTCGCCCACCACGATCTCGGTTGCAGCCGCGCCACTACCGGCCTCTTGTTTGCAGCCGGTCAGGCCAAGAAGAAGCGCGCCTGAGAGGGCGGTGACAGCAGCAGCGAGGGGGTTCCGGGGGAGCATGGACAGAAGCGTATGCAGTCCACGTGCCATCGGCAAGAGGGAAATGGGCGCGACTAGCCGATCTCTGACAACGCGTTGTCGGCGTCGCCGAAGTGGTGGGTCGTGAGCCCCATGCGGTCCATGAGCGCGATGTGCAGGCGGCACATCTTGCGGTTCTCGTCCTTGCTGTAATCCAGGTAACGACCGCCTTTGATCGTGCCGCCGCCGCCGCCGGCGAGCACCACGGGGAGCTCGCGAGAGTCGTGGGCGTTGCCATCCATGAGGCTGCTGGTGAGCATCACCATGCTGTTTTCCAGCAAGGTGCGCTCGCCTTCATTGGTGGCCTGCATCTTGGCCAGGGCTTCGGCCCACAGCTTCACCTGGTACTCGTTCACGCGCTGGTACATGTCCAGACGATGCTCGTCGTTGGCATGGTGGGAGAGTTCGTGGATGCCGCCGGTGATGCCGTCCAGACCGGAGAAACGCATGCCGGAAAGGTCGTTGTTCATCATGAAGGTGGCCACTCGGGTGCGGTCCATCTGGAAGGCAAGCACCATGATGTCGAACATCAGGCGCATGTGGTCTTCGGCGACGGTGGGAATGCCTGGGCCTGGGCGCTTCATCGTCGGGCTCTTCACACTGGGCTGCCAGCCCTGGCCACCGGTGTCGGCCTTGCTGATCTGTTCTGCCAGCGCCACGCGCTGCTCGATTTCGCGAACGGAGGAAAGGTACTCGTCCAGCTTCTGGGTGTCGCGATGGCTCAGCTTGGGGCGCAGGCCCTTGGCGTCGTCCATCACCAGGTCCAGGATGCTCTTGTCGCGCTTGCGCTTGCTGCCGTCGTCGAACAACTGGTCAAAGGCCTGCTGCGGGAAAATCTCCTTGGGGGCGGGCGTCGTTGGCGTGCTCCAGGAGATGTAGGCGGAGTAGATCGAGGTGAAGCCGGAGTCCGTGCTGTAGCTGGGGCGTTCCGTGCCCAGCACGATGCTCGCCACCGGGGTCTGCCGGCCGGTCTTGGCGGCGATGAGCTGGTCCATGGTGGTGCCCACTTCGACATCGGTGGTGGTCTTTTTCACCTTCAGGCCGGAGAGGATGTTCATCTTCGGATAGTGCCCGCCCTCGCCCTGCACCGTGGTGGGGTTCCAGAGGCCCTTGAACACGAGCACCTGGTTCTTGATGGCCTCAAGCGGCTGCAGCGATTTCTGCAGCTCCATGCCCGCCGGGCCCATCGAAGCGCCCCAATGATGCGGGTTCACGCCGTTGCCGGTGAAGCAGACGGCCAGCCGCCGGGGGGCGGTGTTGTTCTTGGTCGATTCCGCGCCGAAGGAGCAGATGGATTCAAACCAGGGCAGGCCAAGCGCGACGCCGGAGCCACGGAGAAATTTGCGACGATTCATAGGATTGAGGGGGGGTATATAAGGAATACGAGTGCGGATAGGGCGGGCTTGCGGAAAGGGGGGGAATGTGTCAGCTTGGCATGGCCATGAACGCTTTTGATCCACTTGATCGCTTGTTTGATCCCGAGCACCCATGCTTCACGGCTGAAGGAGTCAACACGCTCATCAACCTGCAATCAGATGCGGCCACGGAGGCCAGGATGGAGGAACTGGCCGACAAAGCGAACGAGGGCTCTCTGACTGAAACCGAACGACGGGAATATGAGTCCTGGGTCCGGGCGGGCACCTTCATGTCGCTCCTCCAGGCCAAGGCCCGGTTGTATCTCAAAAGAACGGCCAACGCGTAGCGATGGACGCCGCGTTGCGACGACCGGATGGGACTTCGTTCGACACTCATCGCCTCGGGAGAGCTGGATTGACCATCGATCATGGATTGCTGGCCACCGAGGCCTCGGTTCTGCGGTACAGGAACTGGTGGCTGTTGACGATGGCGAGGACAGCGCTGGAGAACTTGTTGCCGTTGTTTTTTAAGGCGTCGTGCATCTTGGCCATCAGCGCCTTGTCGGTCGGCATGGTCTGGCGGCCGGTCGCGTAGCCCAGCAGCTTGCGGCAGAACTGGCCCACAAACTGGGCTTCATGGGCGCGCAGGTAGGCGCGCAGGCCATCGGCCCCATTGAGTGCGGTGCCGTCCTTCATCTCGCCGGTGTCGTCGATCTTCCCGCCGGTGTCGTCCGAGGGGCGGAACTTGCCCACCGGGTCAAAGCTTTCCAGGGCGAAGCCAAGCGGGTCGATGCGGTCATGGCACACGGCGCAGGCCTTGTCGGCACGGTGTTGTTTCAAGGCCTCGCGCAGGGTGGCGGGCTTGGTCGCGCCTTCCGGCAGCTTCGGCACGTTGGGCGGCGGCGGCGGCGCGGAGAAGCCCAGCACCACCTGGTACAGGAAGTTGCCGCGCAGCACCGGGCTGGTGCGGTTCGGGCGCGAGGTCTTGGTCAGGATGCAACCCATGCCCAGAGCGCCGCCGCGATGATACGGGCCCACGTTCACCTCGCGGAAGTCGTCGCCTTCCACGCCGGGAATGCCGTAGTGCTTGGCCAGCCGGGCGTTCAGGAAGGAGTAGTTGCCGTCCAGAACGTCGCACACGTTGCGGTCGTCATGCACCAGATGGGTGAAGAAGGTTTCCACCTCGGTCTGCATGTCGTTGCGAACCTCCGGGGTGAATTCCGGGTACTTCTGCACGTCCACGGTGTTCTGGGAGTTGAAGGTGTTGAAGCCCAGCCACTGGCCGGCGAATTCCCTGGCCAGCGCCGTTGCCTTGGGATCGCGCAGCATGCGCTGCGTCTGGGCGGCGAGCACCTCAGGCTTCAACAGGGTGCCATTGGTCGCGACCTCCCGAAGAGCGTCGTCAGGCATTGAAGCCCAGAGGAAGTAACTGAGCCGGGACGCGACCTCCCAGGCGGACAAAGGCAGGTCGGGCCCTGTGGCGTTCGGTGCAGCAGGCGCTGGCGCCGGTGCTGGAACGGGCGCAGCGGCAGCCGGATGAGCCGGTGCGGCGGCGATCACCGGCAGCGTTTCCGCCTTGAACAGGAAATGCGGTGAAACCAGCACCCGTACCATCACCTCACGCGCGGCCGACTCGCGGTCCAGTTCCTTGGCACGTCCGTCTGCGTATAGCGCGTCCAGCTTGGCGGTCTCCTCGCTGGAGAGAGGGCGACGCCAGGCGCGTGTGGCATACTGGTGTAGGTAGCCAAGC
This sequence comes from uncultured Verrucomicrobiota bacterium, assembly GCA_903854655.1. Lineage (GTDB taxonomy): Bacteria > Verrucomicrobiota > Verrucomicrobiia > Verrucomicrobiales > Verrucomicrobiaceae > CAINXC01. The sequence continues at coordinate 3,958 of CAINXC010000509.1, forward strand.
AGAAGCTGGCCATATTCCTTGTCCTGCTGGGCGTTGAGCTTGCTGGTCGCCACGTAGCCCCAGTCCGTCTTCATGTCCTTGAGCTCCTTCTTCTCGCGGTCGCTCAGCAGCGCCGAGAGCTGGTCGTCGCTGAAGTAGTAAACGCCGATGCCTGGGCGGGTGCTGTAGTAGTTGCGCGCCACTTCTTCCAGCCGGCGGGCATACTCATCAGGAAAGACCTTCCGCATGATCTCAAAATCATGCATCGTCTCGTGCGCGGTGGGGGTGGAGATCTTCCACACGGTGAGTACACCGGGCATCACCTTCGTCACATCGGGAGGCGTGCCGGTCGCCAGCTTCCATTGGATGGTGGCAAACTCCGCATCAGGAGCTTTCAGGTCCAGGCGGCAGGTGGCGATGAGGCCCTTCACCCCCGCAGCCATCGGCAGCGTGATCACCTTGGGCGCCGCCACGGCCAGAACATTGGCGTCCACGGGCAGGCTGAGCGGATGCTTGCCGAACAGCGCCAGGGTGGCCTCCATCTCCGCGATGCGCTTGTTGAGCTGCTCTGCCGTAAGTGGCGCGACCTTCGGCTGGGCCGCTGCCTTGGCCACCTTGGCTGCCGGGGCAGGCGTGGCCGCAGGGGCCGGTGCGGGTGCCTTCAACTTCGCCAGGGCCTCGCGGTCCGTCTTGATCTGAGAGTGCAGGGAATCCTGGTAGCTCATCATCTTGCCGTCCTTCATCCTGACCGTCATGGGCGACACCAGGGCGATGTCGCCCTTGGCTCCGTCACCGCCGTCGCCGATGCACAAGTGCACGTGATCTTCGCCTTGGAGGTTGATGCGCACATCGTAGGGCCGCAGGCCGTCCGCATCCTGCTGCTGGCGCTGAATGTGGGTCGTCACCCAGATGCGGCGCTGGTCCTGCACGGCCTGCAGGATCGGCATGATGGCGGCCGGCACCGCTTTGGGCGCTGTCGGATCAGGTGCTGGCAGGTCGCGCCAGGGCTGGCGGGTCAGGTCAAGGAAACGCGATTTCAGGCTGGTGTTGTTGAGCAGGGTCCACCAGTTCTGCATGAAGGCGACGCTGAGGCCCGCATCCTTCGCCAGTTTCTCCAGCGAGCCCTCGCCGGTCACATCCTTGTGCTGGTATTTCCAGCAGGCCAGCATGTACTCCGCCTCGTGCAGGTCCTCGCCATCCTTCGGCAGATGCGGCTCGGCCTTGTGCTGATACCACACGTAGAGCGACTGTTCCGCCTGGGCCTTCACCTGCTCGGTGCCGCGCAGGCCGATGCGCTGCTCATGAAACTGGATGCCGGTGCCCGGCATGATGGTGGCATAGTCCGCCACCTTGCGTGCCGCCGAGAAGTACTTGTCCAGCGCCTGCGGGCTCACAAACAGCACGTCGCCCGTGTTGGCGAAGCCTTCGCCGCCGCCGCCGTCCGTCTGGAATTCCTTTGCTAGGCCGTAGTCGTGCCCGGTCAGGTCCCGAATCGTGTAGTCATACTCGCCGTTGGTCAGGCGGCGCATGGTCACTGGCCCCGGATCGCCGGCCTTTGCGTTCGCCAGGGCGTCCAGCGAGCCCGTCACCCAGGCCAGCATCGAGTTCTGCTCCGCCTCGGAAAGCTGGTGCGCCTTGCGGGGCGGCATGTCGCCGTTGCTGATCGTGTCCTTCACGTCCTGCCACAGCGTGAACTCGCTGGCCACCTTTGGGTCGGTCGCCAGGCGCTTCAGGTCCACGTCGCCCTTGGTTTTTTCGCCGCCGTGGCAGTCGTAGCACCTGGACTTGAACACAGGCTCAATGGTTTTCCAGTCGGGCACCGGTGCGGCGCACAACGATCCTGCGGCAAGCGCCGCAACGGCCAGGAAAGAGGAAGTGATGGGGGCTGACATGTTCAAAACAGTGGGCGCAGAACTCCTGCCAACGGCGGAAGTCACTGCGCGGGGGTTACAAGGGATACGATGGTGGAAAATAATCTTGCATTCAACCCGGGTTTTTGCATCACCCGGACCAAGATTGAGCGAAAATGCGCAAAAATGGCGGCATGACTACCTGCTGCCCAGCGGCGAGCCCCCAAGGACCGGGGCGGAAGGCACCCGGATGCCAACGATGAAGGCAATGACGTCCCACCGCTGGGCTTCCGTCAGGCTCTGGTCATAGCTCATCATCGGCGTGCCGTTCATGCCCGTGGCCAGAATTCGGTAGATGTCCGCCGGGTGATCGCCGCAGCGCAGGTGCTCCTGGCGCAGATCGGCGGGCTTGCAGGGGAGGTTCCAGATGTCCTTCAGCGCCGCCGCCGAGGGGCCCTTGCCATCGGCCTTCAGGCCGTGGCAGATGGCGCAGGCGTTGTTGAACAAGATGCGGCCGGGCACCGCATGGTCGGCGCGCATCGCCACGTCCGCGAACCAGACAGGTTGTGGGGGAAAGGTCATTGGCTCCGCGTAGTTCTCCGCCTTGCGCCAGCGGCGGGAGAAGGATTTGACGTACTCCGTCACCGCCCGCACCTCGTCATCGCCCAGGGCGGTGAACATCCCCATGGCCGTGCCGCTCAGCCCGCCCTTGATCGTCCGGTGCAGATCATCATCCGTGGGCAGCTTGCCCGTGGGCGTGGTGCGGAACTTGAACATGCCCTCGCGAAACGACCGCGGCTTGGGGAGCAGCCCCTGTGCCCACTCGCCGTTGCCATCCCCGCGCGGACCGTGGCAGATCAGGCAGTTGCGCTCATAAACGTACGCACCCTCGCCGAACAGCGCGGGGTCCAGCTTGAAGACCGGCTCCGCAGCGGATGCGTGGCTGCCGGTGATGATAAGGGCAGCGGTAAAAACGGTGAGAAGGGCGAAACGGCGGGTCATGAAAGGGTGGATGGTTGCCACAGATGCCCGTTAATTAACGGCAGCCCACCTGTGAAAACTGCCCGCTTCTTGCGTTTGGCACGGCGTTGTTTGGTTGCCTAAAAGCATCTGACTTTCGATATTTGCCTCGCATGCGGGTTCTTGACCCGGCAGCACCTTGATGGCATGGTCCGTTGGTTATTGGAATCATGACGATCACCCTGCCAGCCGAACAGGACAGCTTCCTCACTCGCCTCGTTGCCTTGGGCCGGTTTGCATCCCGTCAGGAGGCGATCATGGAGGCGGTGAGGCTGTTGGAGACGGAGGAAGTCCTGGGCTGCCTGAGCCCCAAACCCCTGACTGCCGAGGAAGCCGACCAGATTTATTCGGTGGATGAGGAATGGGAGCAGGTGGAGCGTTCCGTGGCCGGTCAGGCGCGGCCCGAGGTATGAACCAGTGGGAAATCAGAACGTATGCTTTCCCTGGGGCGGGCGAGCATCCAGCGGTGATCGTTTCCCATCCCCTTCGGGCGGAGCGCAAAGATACGGTGGAGGTGCTGCTCTGTACGACCATGCGAGCCGGGCATGTGCTTGGTCGGCATGAAGTGGTCCTGAATGGCGCGGACGGACTTGATTGGAGCAGGCTTTGTCGCTGCGACCTCATTTATTCGATCCCTCGCAGTGATCTGACCACCCTGCGGGGCGCGGTTTCGATTGCGAGGCGTCGGGACATCATCCGCAAGATTGTGGCCAGCCATGGTTGGGTGTGACAACGGGCCGTTTTTTTGCTAGCCCAAGTTCGTCAGTTTCGGGCGGAAAAGCACTATTTTCGAGGGGAAGGGGTTCTGGAAGGCTTGATGCAGCGAGGGTTGTGTTTGGGCAGCCCTGGTAGTGGA
>CAINXC010000510.1 GCA_903854655.1 uncultured Verrucomicrobiota bacterium
CTTGTAGAAGCGCACCAGCGCGTGCACGATCGGCCCGCGCTCCAGGCAGGCGTCGCGCAGCTTGACCAGGATCGGGCAGGCGCGCCGCTGGAAGCTCACCTGCGTGATGCAGCCGGGCTTGCAGCTCACCGCGCACTTCATTGCCAACCCCTTCACGCAAAAGGGCATCCTGCTCACCGGCTCGTACAACGGTTTGGTCACGCCTGCCAACGGCACGGTTCAGGAGCTGGACAAGCTGGGCATGTGGCAAAACGCCATGGTCACCAGCACCGGCACCGGCAGTCTCAAGATCAGCGGCACGAGCTTCCCGGTCACGGGCGTGTTTGACAACGGCGGGACCGCGCATTTCGGCAGCACCCGCGCCACCACGCTGAGCCTGGCTGCGCCCCAATCAAGACGGGCAGTGGTATCCCTCCGGCTGGGCCAACGGCATCCAGGTGGGCCTCCTCGCCACCAAGTACGTTGTGCCCCCGGTCAAGCCTGCCATGAGCGTCTTCCCCGGCCTGAACGCCAGCATCGGCTCCCGACACCGCCAACGCCACGCTCAGCTTCACCCAAGGCCTGCTCGCCACCCCCGTGACCAACACCGTCCACATCAGCCCTGCCAACGCCGTGACCCACGTGCCGCTCAACAGCAGCTTCACCATGGCCATCGCCCCCGCCACCGGCATGATCACCGGCACCTTCACCCACTCCGGCAGCACCCAGCCCGCCTGGCAGGCCGTGATCCTCAACAAAGGCGCGAACAAGAGCGCGCGGGGCTTCTTCATGAGCACCAGCCCCAAAGTCCCCGACGGCACCGGCCAGGGCGGCAGGGTCCTGATCACGCCGAACCCATGACGCGAGTCCTCACGGTCTTCCTGAGGCTGCAATGCATTGTCCTGCCAGCGCTGCCCTCCGTCTCCAAGACCCGCGCGCACGGACTGGGCACATCCTGGGCGTGAGGCATCCCGAAGAACGGCCGATGCAAGCCGGGACCGGCACCAAACTGACGCCCGAGGAAATCACCACGGCCGGTGTCCGGGCCGCAGAACTGGCGAAGTAGTTTCACCCCGAACGCCGCGATGTTCGATGGGGCCGCCCAATGGCGAGGCGGGAGGGAGGCGGCGGAACGCGGGCCAGCTTCACCACCGGCCTCCTGACCGACACCTTCCTTCTCCAGATGCTTGCAAAGCTTGTGCCCGGAGATTGCGGCACTGACAAGCCCCCGCGCCCCGTTCGAACCCATTCCTGCGGCCTGTGCCGCAGGAATCAGCAATTCTTTCGCGATTGAGGCAGCGCTTCGTCGGAGCCTTCGACCCAGCCCGCAGCCTCGGAGGCTGCGGTGCCGCTATTTCCGCCCCACGTAACCCAGTGAAACGCTACATGCGGCCAAGAACTATATTAGGAGATTAAAATAGCCAAGTAAAAGAAGTGAAGAATCTGGGTATTACTTATTAAGTCAGTGAGATTCATATGCAAGTAAAATAGTGTTAAAAATATACGTAATCTAATTGGTAATAAAGAGTAGGTTATGGTAAA
>CAINXC010000511.1 GCA_903854655.1 uncultured Verrucomicrobiota bacterium
ACTTCCGGCGGGGGCTCTGTCACGTAGTTCAATGCCTGCGCCCTTTTCATCACATCCACCCACACGGGCAGCGAAAGCTTGGCGCCGTAAGCTGCGTCCATGATCGTTTCGGGCTTGTCGCAGCCCATCCAGACGCCGCAGGTCACGGCCTGGGTGTAGCCCACAAACCAGGCGTCCTTGTAATCATTGGTGGTGCCGGTCTTGCCGCCGCCGGGGAGATTGAAGCCATACTCCGTGCGGACTGCGGCGGCCGTGCCTTCGTTGAGCACATGGCCCAGCAGGCGGTTGGCCATGCTGGCAACGGCGGGAGTAAGCACCTCCGCATCCAGCACGGGCGTGGAGTACACCACATTGCCGTGGCGGTCCTCGATGCGCTCAATCAGGTAGGGACGGTGACGCAGGCCCTGATTCGGGAAAATGGTGAAGGCGCTGGTGAGCTGGCGCAGGCTGGCCCCTGCGTTGCCGATGAAGACCTGCCGCGTTCGTTCAGCATGCTCGCCGATGCCTGCGTCGCGCATGAGTTGAAGAACAACGTCCAGGCCCGCCTGATCGCCCACGCGCACGGTCATGGTGTTGCGGCTCTGAATCAAGCCCAGGGCCATGGGCTGCATGCCCAGGAATTTGCCGTCGCTGTTGCCCGGGCTCCAGTCGCCGGGGATGGGCGAGTCGTCAATGAACGTGCCAGGGAGCAGGCCGCGCCCCATGGCGGCGGAATAGACGAAGGGCTTGATGGTGGAGCCAATCTGGCGCTCGCCCTGCATGGCGCGGTTGTACTTGCTCTGCCGGTAGTCGCGCCCGCCGACGATGGCCAGGGTGCCGCCGTTCTTGTTGTCGATCACCGTCACCGCGCCCTGCAAGTAGGGCGTGGAGGGGACCTCGCTCATCTGGTCCCACTTGGCGTCGAACTCAGCCTTGGAGGCGCGGGGATAGCCCTTGAGTTTCTCGACGGCGGCGGCGCGCTTCTCCAGCGATTCCTCGGCGGCAACCTGCAACTCCTTGTCAATAGTGGTGTAAACGCTCAGGCCGCCGTCCTCGAAATCCTTTTCCTCCAGGATCACGTCCAGGTTGCGCTTGATCGCGTCCATGGCGTAGTCGCCCTGGCTCTGGAAGGCCGGCTGGGCGCGCGGGGCCATGTTCTCCCGCATGGCTGCGTCGGCTTCGGCCTGGGTGATCATGCGGGTGGTGACCATGCGCTTGAGCACGTCGTCCCGTTCCTTCTTCGCGCCCTCCCAGTTCTTGAAGGGTGAGAAGCGGCTGGGGCTGCGAATGATGCCGGCGATCATCGCCGACTCGCCCAGGGTGAGCTGCGAGGCGTGCTTGCCAAAGTACACGGTGGCCGCGCGCTGGATGCCATAGAGGCCGTTGCCGAGAAAGATCCGGTTGACGTAGTGTTCCAGGATCTGGTCCTTGGTGTGCGTTTTTTCGATGCGCTGCGCGAGCATCACCTCGACAAGCTTGCGGTGGAGGCTGCGGTCATCCAGTCCCGGGAAGCTGTTGCGCGCGAGCTGCATGGTGATGGTGCTGGCGCCTTGCACCACCTTGTGGTCCTTCACATCGCGGGCCAGCGCCCGCGCGATGCCGATGAAATCGACGCCGCCATGCGAATAGAAACGGGTGTCCTCGCGGGCCAGCAGCGCTTTCCTGAACCAGGGCGACACTTCCGCCAGCGGGACGACGATGCGATTCTCCCCGTAGAGCTTGCCCAGGGGCTCCATTTTGCGGTCATAAATGATGGTCCGCTCAGGCATCACGCCCAGCTTGGCGAGATCATAAGCCTTCGCGAGCCGGGAGTAGTAAGACACCATGATCGCCGCAGTGAGAGCGGCTACCAGGATGAGCGCCACCAGCACGCGCAGGAGGATGCCACGCCACCAGCGCCATTCGATGAGGTGCGAATGGGTGCGCCTGGGCTTCTTGGGCTTGGGTTTGCGTGGCGGCTTGTCGGTCATGGTGAGAATTGCGGGCAACGAGCAGGCACGGCGCTTGACTGGCCATAACACCTCCCCTTACTGACGTATGATGCATCCATCCATTCAAGCCCTCATTCGCACCGCCCTCGACGAAGACCTTGGGACCGGTGATGTGACCTCGCTTTATTTCATTCCGGAGGAGGCTCGTTCTAAGGCTCGCATTGTCGCCAAGGAGCCCGGAGTCTTGTCCGGCATCGAAGTGGCAGGCCAGGTGTTCCGCGACGTGGACAAGGGCATCAGCCTCCGGTGTGACATGCGCGATGGGGCGGCATTTAAGATCGGTGATGTGATCCTGGAGATCGAGGGCAGCACGCGCGGTATTTTGAGCGCCGAGCGCACGGCTTTGAATTTCCTTCAGCGCCTCTCCGGTGTGGCCACCACCACCCGGCGCTACGTGGACGCTGTGAAACCCCATACGGTGAAGCTGCTCGACACGCGCAAGACCACCCCCGGCTGGCGGCTTCTCGAGAAGGCCGCCGTGAAGGATGGCGGCGGCACCAACCACCGCATGGGCCTCCATGACCAGGTGATGGTGAAGGACAACCACCTCATGGCCTGCCCCCGGCTGGAGGATTTGCAGGCCGCCATCGACCGCGTGCGGGCCGACCGCCCCGGCATCAAGGTGCAACTGGAGGTGGACACGCTTGAGCAGCTCGCCGATTTCCTCACGCTGCGCGGCGTGGACATGGTCCTGCTCGACAACATGAGCACGGATCAATTGTCCCAGGCCGTGCAAATCAACGCGGGCCGCCTCTTCCTGGAGGCCAGCGGCGGCATCACGCTGGACACCATCAACGCCGTGGCCGCCACCGGTGTGGACGCCATCTCCGTGGGCGCTCTCACGCATTCGTCGAAAGCCGTCGATTTGTCTCTTCAGGTGCTGTGAGCACCTCAGCCTTTACAAGCAACTCCCACCGGAATAGTAACCCACCATGCCCAAAATCGCCGCCTTCCCGAAAGCCTACATGCAAGCCCTTTGCGTGGAAGGCAACATGACCGTTTCGCAATGGATCGAACTCGCCGCCACACTCAACATCGATGGCATCGAATGGTACGCAGGCTTCCTTGAGAATGCCGATCCGGCGAACCTGCCCAAGCTGCGCGACCAGGCCACCGCTCACAAACTGGCCATCCCCATGGTGTGCTGCTCACCGGATTTCACACATCCCGACGCCGCCTTTCGTGAGGTGGAGATCGCCAAGCAGAAGGGCTGGATCGACATGACGCACACGCTCGGCGGCAGTTACTGCCGCGTGCTCTCGGGCCAGCGCCGGCCGGAGCTGACCATGGAGCAGGGCGTGGAACTCGCCGCCCAGAGCATCGAAGCCTGCCTGCCCCTACGCCCAGGAGCGCGGTGTCACCCTGATCTTGGAAAACCACTACAAAGACGACTTCTGGAGCTACCCGGAGTTCGCCCAGAAGATGGATGTTTTCTGCGCCCTGGTGGACCGCGTTCAGCATCCCAATTTTGGCGTGAACTACGATCCTTCCAACGCCTACCTCGCCGGTGATGATCCGCTGGAGCTGCTGCGCCGCGTATCGCATCGGGTGGTGACCATGCACGCCAGCGACCGCTATCTCATCGAAGGCACGCTGGAAGACCTGCGCAATGAAGAAGGCGGGGCCACCGGCTACGCCAAGCGCCTGCGCCACGGCGAAATCGGCAAGGGCCTGAACGATTACGACGCCATCTTCACCGAGCTGAAAAGCCAAGGTTTCGACGGCTGGATCAGCATCGAAGACGGCGTGGACGGCATTGAGCAACTGGCCCGCAG
>CAINXC010000512.1 GCA_903854655.1 uncultured Verrucomicrobiota bacterium
CAGCCGCGCTGGCTGGCTTCGATCAGCATGCGCGAGTAGCGCGGGTGCATGGGCAGGCGCAGCATCTGGCGGCCCACGGGGGTGAGGTCGGCATCGAGCAAGGCGCCGAGCATGGTGAGCAGGCGCTCGGCGCGCTCCACGGCCTGCACATCGGGTTTGTCCAGCCAGTCGAAGGTGGCGGCCTGCCGGATGCCGAGCGAGTGCAGCAGCAGCACGACTTCGGCGAGGTCGCTGCGCTGGATTTCCGGCGTGTTGCGTTCCTCGCGGCTCTTGTGGCCGATGATGGTCCACAAGCGATGACAGGTGCCTGGCGCGGTGCGGCCCGCGCGGCCCTTGCGCTGGTCGGCGCTGGCGCGGCTGATGGGCTCAAGCAAAAGCGTGCCGATGCCGCGTTCGGCATCGTAGCGGGCCACGCGGGCAACGCCGCTGTCCACGACATGGCGGATGCCGTCGATGGTGATGCTAGTCTCGGCGACATTGGTGGCGACGATCACTTTGCGCAACGCGTTCGGGGCGAAGGCGCGGTCCTGCTCCTGGGGTTCGAGTTCGCCGTGCAAGGGGATGCAAGCCACGCGCTCCCGCGTTCGCAGGCCGCGCAACGCGTCCAGAGTGCCATTGATCTCGCCGCGCCCGGGCATGAAGACGAGGATGTCGCCGGGCGCTTCGTCGTTGAGAATGCGCTCGACCGCCTCCGCCGCTTGCACCGTGATTGGGCGCTGGTCAGGGAGCGCGGCATAGACCACTTCCACGGGAAAGCTTTGCCCTTCGGAAACAAGAATCGGGCACTGATCCAAATACGCGGCCACAGGCTCCGCATCGAGCGTGGCGGACATCACCAGCATGACCAGATCGGGGCGCTGGGTCTGTTGCAAGTGTTTAACAAGCGCGAGGGCGACATCACTGAGCAGGTTGCGCTCGTGAAACTCATCGAAGACCACGGCCCCCACTTTGGCCAGCGTGCGATCATCCTGGAGCCAGCGCAGCAGGATGCCTTCGGTGACAAAGCAGATGCGGGTGCCGACGCTGGTGTGATCGTCGAAGCGGATTTGATAGCCGACCTCGGCACCGAGCTTGCCCTCGCGCTCCCAGGCGACGCGTGTGGCCACGGTGCGCGCGGCCACGCGGCGCGGTTGCAGCACCACGATCATCTTGTCGCCCGCGATCCCCGCATCCAGCAGCATCTGCGGCACCTGCGTGGTCTTGCCCGAGCCCGTAGGGGCGACCAGCACCAGGCGATTGCCGCCCTGCAGCGTGCGCAAGATGTCGGCGTGGACCTTCCAGATGGGGAGCGCTTGGCGCGATGATTGGGCAGGCATGAATTGAGGTGCGCACGCTATATGGCTGAGCGCGGGGTAATGCCGGCACGAGCAACTATTGCCGTCCGATCACTTGGCCGGCGCGGGCTGTCCGGGCGGTGTGGGTGCGCGGTTCAAGCGGTTGGGCGTGGTCGTGGGAGCGGGCGTGCCGGCGGCGTGGACTGCAGCGGCCTTCTTGGGCGCGGCGGGGCCGTTGTAAGCTTTGATGCTCGCATCTTCGATCACGTACAGGAATTGCGACAGATGGCCGGGATGATCGCTGCCCTTCTTGTACAGCATGAGCTTGCCGGCGACCAGCACGGGCTCGTCAATGTAAGCTTTCTTGTCCTTACCGCGATCTTTCTGACGCGCAAAGACGACCTGGGAAAGCGAGGGCGGCTGGCAGAAGTAACAGCCCACGTAGGCGGGCATGATCATGCAATGCGTCATGTCATCAATCTGATCATACGGTGCCATGAAGCCGATGATCGCCACCGGCTTGCCATCCAGGGCGCTGAGGTTTGCAGGAAAGGTGGGGACGCCCCCGGCCGTGGCCGCCTTGGCTTCGCCGAGCATGGGGAAATCAATCACCTGCGCCGTGGGATCTGCGCCCATTTTGGTGAGTTCGGCCTTCACATAATCCGCGAAATTGTAGGTCACTTCGGGAATGGTCTGGCTGACGATGAGCAGGGCCGCGAGAAGGCCGAGACTGGCAAGCACAGGCAGGCTGCGACCGGCCCAGGTTTCGGCCCGGGACCAGATGCCAATGTCGAGCACGTTGCTTTTGGTGACTGAACTAACTTCCGCCATGTAAATCTCCCACTGGTGAACGTCGATAAGAGACAACAGCCGGCACCAGACCGGCGATGCTGCCACAAAGGAAAACCACCGAAAGCAGGAGGATTTCAACCCCATCCATGGACCACGCGCCGACGGTGATGCCGCTGCTCTCCTGCAAGAAATGTGAGGCGAGGACAAGCCCGCCATGCCCCAGCAGGGCCCCGATGACGATGCCCGTGAGGCTCAGAAGCATGGCCTCCGCCACCGAAAGGGTGAAGATCTCGCGGGGGCGTCCGCCCAGCGTGCGAATGATGGCGATGTCCTTGCGCCGCCGTTCCGCCGCCTGATAAAGCGTCGTCATGACCGTGAGCACGCTGACAACGACCACCAGCGCCGCCACGGCAAGGAGCGCCTGCTGCATGGGGGTGAGCACGTTGTCATAGAGCCGCAGCACTTCGTTGACCGGGATGGCGGGCATTGATTCGGTGCCGTTGCGAACCTCATCGGCCAGCCACAGCCTCATGCCGCGCGCCTTCAGTTGCAGCAGGACGGCGGTGACCTGATCGCGCGCGCCACGGCCGTCGCCCTTGGTGCTGTTGCCGCCGCTGTTCTCCGCCGTGCTCAAGCCTTTGATGGCATCGTGAACGGACTCTTCCTTTTCGTGGACGCGCCAGATGGATTCCATCGGCGCAAAGATCGCCCGGTCCTGCGCGGTGCCGCTGGGCTTCAGGATGCCGACGACACGGTAGGGGAAGTCGTCATGCACTGCGCTGCCGGCCACGCTGACCAGGCCGTGAGTGCCGGCGAAGGTGGCTCCCAGTTTCAAGTCCGTCTGCGCCGCCACGGATGAACCCAGCACCACGTCGAATGCGTCCTTGAAGAGTTCGCCCTGGGCCAGCTCCAACACGGGCGTCCCACGGTTGGGGTCCTTCATGCCGAAGTAGTCGGACTCCACGCCCACGATGCGAAAGTTTTTGTAGTTGTCGCCAAGCCCGATGGCATAGGCGGCGGCCACGCGGGGATCGGCCTTCAGCGCCTTGTAACGGGCGACCGGGATGTTGCCGGTGGGAACGTCCAGGTGGTAAACCGTGCTCAGCACCAGTTGCAACGGGCTGCCCTTGGCTCCCACGACCATGTCGAACAAACCCGCCTCACGCTTCAGCGAAGCTTCCGTTTCTCGACGCAGCGTGAGAACTGCACAGATCAACGCCACGCCCAGGGCAATGCCGGTGACGGCGGCGATGGTGATGAGCGGGCGGCTCCAGAGATAACGCCAGGCAATGCGCGCGAGACTCATGCCGCACCTCCCAGGGTTGCCACGAGGTGGGTGGCATCAAAATTGGACGGAAGGCGCTTGGCAAGGCCGTGGTCATGCGTCACCAGCAGGAGCGCGCAGCCATGCTCGCGCGCCACCTCCAACAACAGGGCGAAGACATCCTCAGCCGTCTTTGGATCAAGCGCGCCGGTGGGTTCATCCGCCAGCAAAAGCTTCGGATCATTGGCCAGGGCGCGGGCGATGGCCACCCGCTGTCGCTCGCCCACTGACATGGAGGCAGGCTTGGAATTCAGCCGGTGGCTCAAGCCGACCCTTGCCAGCAGCTCCTGCGCCCTGGATTTCCAGAGCTTGTGTGCGACCGCGCCGCCGAAGCGCAGGCCGAGCAGCACGTTTTCCAGCGCCGTGAAAGCCTCCAGCAGGTGGAAGCTTTGATGGATGAAGCCGATGTGAGCGCCGCGGAACCTGTCTGCCTGCGCGGGCTTGAGGGCGGCAACATCGGTGCCCAGCACCGAGACGATGCCCCGCTCAGGGCGCCGCAGCCCCGAGACCAGGTTGAGCAGCGTGCTTTTGCCGCAGCCACTCGGCCCGGTGATGGCCATCACCTCGCCCTGGCGTACTTCGAATTGGGGCAACGTCAGCCGCACACCTGATCCCAGGGTGGCCTGCACATCGCTCATGTGGACGGCGCTGTCGCTCATGTCTTGGGCGTTTCGTGGACGTGAGGCATGCCGGACTTGAGCATCAACTGCTCAACGATGGGATGAACTCCCGCCAGCAAAGCTCCGAGGTCGGCATCCGAAAGGGCATCGGGCTTCTCCATCTTGGTCATCAAATCTTTCAAATCACCCACCAGTTCAAGTACGGCGGCAGGGCTCGCGGTATTTCCGGGCAGAGAGGAGGTCGCCACTTTTGCTGCCGCCGGCTTCAAATCCTGGATCAGCGCCCGCATGGCTTTGATGTCTTTTCGCTCAACAGCACCTTCAGCCTTCTCTGCAACAGCGTCCAAAGCTGAAACTTCCGGCCAGACCACGGGCTGTTCCTTGCTGCACTGGGCAAAACCGAGCGCAAGGGCCGCCGTTGCAAGTGGGATCCAAGGGGTTCTCATATTGGGCCTGACAATGATCGCCGTTTACGGTGATTGAGGTGCCGATGCAAACGATTTGCAGTTGAACACAGCAGACCAGCAGGCTGTATGCAACGATGCGAGGCCGCAGGCGTGAAGAAGCGCCCGCAGCCTCGCATCAACGAAATGCGGATGAGCCGCCTAGTTGCTCTTCTTTTTGACCTGGTAGCTGCCGGGGCTCTTGTCGAACTTGTCCTTGCACTCGGCGGTGGCGAAGATCACGCGATCACCGCTGGGGGCGTTGGAACGGAAGATCAGGCGGGCGTTCTTGCCGCAGACAGGGCACACTTCATTCACTGGGGGGCCTGCTTGAAGGATGCCTGACAGCGCGAAGGTGAGGGCGAGGGTGGAGAGCAGTGCTTTCATTGGATTTAAAGATTACAGTTCGGTATCGTGGTGTGAGTTTCGGCTTTGAGCAAGACAGACTTGTGGTGGGAGGGCCAATGACAAGAATCGGTCACCGTTTCACAAGACGAGATCATTGCCGCCTCTATTCACTACGCTTGAAAACGAATATCCATAGAATGATCTGTCGATGAACTAGTGGCAGTGCCGGATGGTTTCGTGGGTGGGAGTGTGGGCACCTTGACATTATATTTGGCTTGCGACGCTGGCGAGGCATCACTACATTTTCATTGTTGAAGCGTCGCTTTACCCTCTGGCTCCTGGTGTGCGCCCTGTCGTGTTCGATCGGGCTGCCCTCGGTATTTTTGCAGAGCGCGGCCTGGGTGGGGATGTTCGTCACATTTGCCCGTGAGGCACCGCTGACGGAATCCATTTCAAAGACTTTCGACGGCCAGCATCCTTGCGGCTTGTGCAAGGCGGTGCAGCGCGAGGAGTCTTCCAAGAAAAAGCACGACCTCCTCCGCAGCGACCTGAAACTGGATCTGGCGCTGCCGGACTGCGAGGCGTTTGTTTTTCCGCCGATGCCCTCATTGTGGTGGGATCCGGTGGCGGACACCGGCGACACGGTAGGCCTCGAGCCATCGTTTCCGCCGCCGAAGGTGGGTTGAACCCTTCTGTTTGGTGCAACCACAGTTGCTGCCCGGTTGAAGCGCATGCTCCGTTTGTTTGCGGAGCGCAGGTTGCTGCTTCACGCCGTTATGTTGCGCGCTCAAGGCCGGTTCACCTGGCAGCGCCCCTTTCTCTCACTTTCAGCTCACCCATTTCTTTCATTCATGAAAACCATCTTCCTTTCCCCGTCTCTCTCTCTTCCTCTCGCTTGTTCCTTGCTCGTTGCAACCCTCGGCACCCGTGAGGCGCAGGGTTGCGCCTCCTGCGGCTGCTCCCTGAGTTCAACCTGGGACACCTATGGCTACTCTACCGCGCCTGGCTTCAAGCTCGACGCCATCTACAGCTACATCGACCAGGAACAGCTCCGCACCGGCATCCACAAGATTTCACCCAGCCAGGTGCCCCTCGGGCAGGAACTGGAGAAATCCACCCGCACCAGCACCGAAACACTCGGCCTGAGCTACGATTTCAGTGCTGATTGGGGCCTCACGTTGCAGGCGCCCCTCGTCAGCCGTGATCACGCGACGCTTGGCAACGATCACATGAGTTTTGACCGGTCCTCCATCACGACTCTCGGCGACATGAAGCTGCTGGGCCGTTACCAGGGATTGCTCTCCGACCACAGCCTGGGCTTTGAGCTGGGGCTGAAGCTGCCCACCGGCAAATTCGATCAGACTTTCGAAAGCGGCGCTGCGCTGGATCGCGGCCTGCAGGCGGGCACGGGCACCACGGATTTGATCGCAGGGGTTTACTACTTCGGGGAGCTGGGCGCCGACTGGGGCTATTTCGGCGAGGCGATCGTTCAGACGGCGTTTGATTCCCGTGAGCAGTACCGGCCGGGCACGGCGGAGAACCTGACGGCAGGATTGCGTTACATGGGTTTTGGCCGGATCATGCCGCAGCTTCAGATCAACGGCCGCATTGCCGGTCGGGACACGGGCCTGCAGTCGGACAATTTTGATACCGGCGGCTCCCTTGTCTATGTGAGTCCGGGAGTGGCGGTGGACATCAGC
>CAINXC010000513.1 GCA_903854655.1 uncultured Verrucomicrobiota bacterium
ACAAGTTCTGGAGCTGGAAGCTCGCGCTCTCGCCGAATGGCAAGCATGTCGCCAGCACCACCGGCCAGTACCTGCCAGGAAACTGGAAGTACGAGCCAGCGGCGGAGACCGAGCCCTCGGTGAAAGTGTATGACACCCTCACTGGAGAGCTGGCGGCCAGTTTCAGCCACGTGCCGCCGGTGCTCAGTTGCGCCTTCAGCCCGGACGGGCAATACCTCGCCGCCGCCGGTCTCACGGGCGAAGTGCGGGTGTGGGATCTTCATACCGGCAGCGGCGGCAAGCCAGTGGCGCAGTGGACTTCGCCCGACTTCACCTCCTGGGGCACGACCAAATCGCACCATTATACGGGTGGCATTTACGGCCTTGTCTTCTCGCCGGATGGCGCGGCGCTTGTGGGCTGCGGCATGGGGCCGATGCCTGATCCCATGGCGGGCAATGGCAAGATGACCTGGCAGCGCTGGAACTGGCGCAAGGGCGAGCGCCTGGATCAAATCAAGGATGGCGAGCATGGCAGCGGCCTCATGGAGACGCTCGCTTGGCATCCTGGCGGCCAGCACTTCCTCATGGCCGGGCGCCAGGCCCAGGGCACGTGGAATGCCGCCCTGTTCAATGCCAAAGACGGCAGCCTCGCCACCACGCTCGACGCCAAGAACCGCATCACGCATGCCCTTTTCGTCGCGGACGGCAAGACGCTGGTCGCCTCGTGCGTCACAGGCGGCAAGCCGAAGAACGGTGTCTGGCCGGCCGCAGGCCATGTGCAGGCGTTCACCGTCGAAGGCTGAACCCTTCTGTGATCCATCCCGCCGCTTCTCGTGTCTCTCCATCCTTTCTGCATGAACGCTTCTCACCGTCTCCGATACTTCGCGTCCCTCTTCTTTCTGTCTGCCACGGTTTTGTTAGGCGAAGCGCCGGGCAAGAAGCTCGTGCCCCTGTTGCAGCCCTTCGTCGAGAATCACATCCTGGCTGGCGCGGTGGTGCTCGTGGGGGACAAGGACAAGGTGCTCGACGTTGAGGCGGTCGGCTGGGCGGACATCGCGGCGAAGAAGGCGATGCGCACCGATTCCGTGTTCTGGATCGCCTCGCAATCGAAGCCGATCACCGCCACGGCGCTCATGATCCTCGTCGATGAGGGCAAGGTGAAGGTGGATGATCCGGTGGAGAAGTACCTGCCCGAGTTCAAGGGGCAGCAGGTGAATGTGAGCGAAGATCCGGCGAAGCCTGCGCTCAAGACCCCCCGCCATCCGATCCTGGTGCGCGAGGTGCTCAGCCACACCAGCGGGCTGCCTTTCAAGTCGGACATCGAGGACCCGACGCTCGACATTTTGCCGCTGGAGCAGCGAGTGAAAAGCTACGCGAAAACGCCCCTGCTGTTCGAGCCGGGCACGAAATCGAAGTACGCGAACGCCGGCATCAACACGGCGGGACGAATCGTGGAAGTGGTCAGCGGGTTGAGCCTGGAGAAGTTCATGGACGAGCGCATTTTCAAGCCGCTCGGCATGACGGACACAACCTTCTATCCGAACAAGAGCCAGATCGAGCGGCTCGCGAAATCCTACACGCCCAATGAGACCAAGGACGGCCTGAAGGAACTCAACATCGGCCAGTTGAAGTATCCGCTCGATGATCCCGAGCGCCAGCCGATGCCTGCGGGCGGCCTGTTTTCGACCGCGAACGACCTGTCCATCTTCTATCGCATGATGGCGAACAACGGCACCTTCAACGGCAAGCGCATCCTGTCTGAAAAAGCGGTGAAGACGATGACCTCCGATCAATCCGGCGAGGCCAATTCGCACTACGGTTTCGGTTTCGCCACGGATGGCAAATCGTTCACGCATGGTGGGGCTTACGGCACCAATTCGCGCTACGACTTGGAGCGGAATTTGGTCACCATCTATCTCGTGCAGCACGCGGGCTGGATCGGCAATGGCAAGGACATCCTGCACCAGTTCCAGGTGGCCGCGACGGATGCCTATGGCGCCAATGTCGCCGCAACGGCGAAGGCCGGCGCGCTAGATTTGGTCGTTGGCATCAACAGCGCGCCCGCTGCAATGACCAGCGCGCTGACGGTTGTGAACCGCGTGCGCTTTTTGCCCGCGCCGGAGCGCGAGAAGGCGATGGTGGGGGGGAAGATCACGGGCTCCAACGTGTCGCCCTTTGAAGGCTTCAAGGTGCTCGCGGAAATCAAGACGACGCCGAAGCGCGGCGAGTGGAGCGAGCTCAAGCTCGACAACGCAACGCCCTATCGCTGGATGCGCTACGAGGCTCCGGCGGGTTCGCACGGGGCCATCGCGGAACTGGAGTTCTATTCGGGTGAACGGAAGCTGAAGGGCACCGGCTTCGGCTCGGCGGGCGGTGCCTGGAAGGCGGCTTTTGACGGCAAGCCCGAGACGTGGAGCAACTCCAGCAATGCCGACGGCCAGTACGCGGGCCTTGATCTCGAAGAGCAGGCTGCGACCGCCCGGCCCACCATCAACCCCGGCGGCGGTGATTCCGACAAGCCGCAGCTCGTCATGATGAAGTGTGCGACACCCGGTGCGGTGATTCGCTACACGCTCGACGGCACAATCCCGACCGCGCATAGCGGCACCGTCTTCACCAAGCCGTTCACGATTGAAAAGAACGCGATGATCACCGCCGTGGCGTTTAGCGACACGCTCGCGCCCAGCCCTGCCGCGCTCTCCACCCTCTGGATTGGCAAGCAGCCGCATCCGGTGATGAATTCCTTCCACGTCGGCAACAGCCTGACCGGCAATGCCAGCCGCTTCCGCACCTTCATCCGCACCGCCGGCGGGCGCGATGATTTCCCGGCGTATCTCATCGGCGGCTCGCTGACCAACAAGCTGTGGAACGAATCGCACGGCGCGGACAAGAAGCGCTGGGATGAGACCTATGCGAAGGCGGTGCACCCTCTGGATTACTTCACCATGCAGCCGCGCGATTTCAACGTGCCGGAGGAGGCGGATTACTGCACGCGCTTCATCAAGCTGGTGCGCGAGAAATCACCGGACGTGCAGCCCTGGCTTTACGCCGAGTGGGTGGAGATGGAGCGGGCGCGCCCAACCGACAAGGGCGAGGTGCCGAGCTTCCAGATGAAGAAGACCTTCCCCGCGCTGACATGGCAGGAATCCATGGGCGCGATGCTGCTCTACAACGAGGAGGTGCAGCACCAGATCGCCGCGCAATACCACGAGGGCAAGCCCGTCCGCATCATCCCGAGCGACCTCGCGCTCGGCTGGGCGCGGACCTTGATCGACCAGGGCAAACTCCCCGGCGTGCCGCCCGGCGAGGCGAGCTTCTACGCGACACTTTTCGAGGATCATGTGCATGTGAACGCGGCGGGCTGCTTCCTGGTGGACTGCACCTGGTATGCTGCGTTGTATCACGAATCACCTGAGGGAAAACTGCTGCCCATCGGCGCGAACCTGACAGCGGAACAGGCAGCGGTGCTGCAGCGTCTGGCCTGGGATGTGATCAAGAACTACCCCGACTGCGGCCTGTATGAAAAGGGCGCCGCGCCGTGCGCCAGGCCGGAGATCGCGAACGACGGCAGGACCGTCACGCTCAAGTCCGCGACGGCGGGCGCGTGGTTCCGTTACACCCTGGACGGCACCGAGCCCACGCGGACGAACGGCTATGTCTATTGCGGCGCGATCAGCGTGCAGCCGGGCATCGCGCTGAAGGCCGTGGCTTACAAGAGCGGCATGGCGGACAGCGCCGTCGCCGCATTGACGTTCACGGCGGCGAACGCCAGCTCTCTTGCCGAAACCTGGGGCGCGTATGCGATTGTGCCCGCGAGCGCGCAGGCGTTTGTGCTCGAAGCTGTCGGCGCCGGCACGGAAGGCAGCGTGGTCTCGATCAACAAGCCGCTCGGTTCCGCCAATCAAAAATGGCTCATCACACCGAAGAGCGACAAATGGTTCGCTATCAAGCCGTCCTCGGACCCCAGCCTGGTGCTTGCGGTCGCCAAGGGTGACACCAAGATCGGCACGCCGATGGTGCTGGAGAAGGACAGCGGCCAGCCGTGGCAGTTGTGGTCGCTGAACAAGCAGGAGAACGGCAGCTACAGCCTCACGCCCAAGCACGCCGCAGGCATGGGCCTCGATCATCTGGGTGGCAGACCGGTTGCCGGCACGAGGATTGATTTGTGGAAGCAAATCCCCGGCGACACGCACCTGCAATGGATCATCAAGCCGCTTGCGGGCAGCACCATTCAGCCAGCGAAGGAAGAAGTGGCTGTCACAAAGTATGAGCCGCCGGCGATCAAGCCCAAGGACATCCTGCCCGGCGCCACCAAGCAGTTCACCTTCACCCAGAGCAAGATCTTCCCCGGCACCACGCGTGACGTGACGGTCTTCATCCCGGCGCAGTATGACGGCAAGAAGCCCGCCTGCGTTTATGTGAAGACGGACGGTTACAACCCGCGCGAGAAGACGCTGCTGGAGACCGCGATTGCGACCAAGGAAATGCCGGTGACGGTGGGCGTCTTCGTCCGGCCCGGTGATCTGCCCGCGCCGATGAAAGGCACGATGGGACGGCGCAACCGCGACCTCGAATACGACGGCGTTGGCGATGAGAACGTGCGCTTTGTCACCGAGGAACTGCTGCCTTTCGTCGCGAAGGAATATCAGCTCAATCTTTCCACCGACGGCAACGACCGATGCATGGTCGGCGGCAGCAGCGGCGGCATCGCGGCCTTCACGGCGGCGTGGCACCGGCCCGAGGCGTTCAGCCGCGTCTATGCGGGGAGCGGGAGCTTTGTAGGCTTTCGCGGCGGGCATGAGTTTCCCACGATGGTGCGCAAGTTCGAGGCGAAACCGATTCGCGCCTACCTGACCACCGGCACGCACGACATGGAGAACTGCGCGGGCGACTGGTTCCTGCTGGATCAGGAGATGGACAAGGCGCTGAAATTCTCCGGCTACGACTACCAGTTCCGCATCATCGAAGGCGGCCACGGAGCGGGCTACGGCGAAAACTGGCAGGAGGCGATGGCCTACCTTTGGAAAGGCTGGCCTGAGCGTGTGAAGGCAGGCCCCAGCGCGCCGCGTGCCCAGGAGATCATCATCCCCGGCGAGGGCTGGCAGTTGCTCGCGGAAGGTTTCAAGAGCACGCGCGGCCCGTCGTGCAATGCGGACGGCGAGGTGTTCTTCGCGGACACGTCAGCGAACAAAATCCTCCGCATCGGCCTGGATGGCAAAGTCTCTGATTTCGTGGTGGATTCCGGCGCCGCTCACTGTGTCACTGTTGGTGCCGACGGCAAAGTTTACGCCGTCTCCGAAAAGTCCGGCAAGATCATGAGCTATGATGCGAATGGCAAAGGCAGTGTGGTGATGGATGGCTTCAAGGGGCACTCCATCCTCGCGATGCCGGATGGCGCGCTTTATCTCACGAGCAACACGGAGACGCCCAGCACGGGCAGCAT
>CAINXC010000514.1 GCA_903854655.1 uncultured Verrucomicrobiota bacterium
CTGGCAAGCGCACGAGACCGCTCATCGGCCTGTCGATGGACACCCTGAAGGAGGAGCGCTGGCAGACGGATCAGGCCCTGTTCGTGAAGCGTGCCACCGAACTGGGCGCGGACGTGAAGGTGCAGTCGGCCAACAGCGACGACACCCACCAGATCAGCGATGTGCAGTCGCTGATCACCAGCGGGGTGGATGCGCTGGTGATCATCCCGCACAACGGCGCAGCCATGGCCAAGGCCGTCAACCTGGCCCATGAGGTGGGCATTCCGGTGCTGTCCTATGACCGCCTGATCACTGGCTGCGATCTCGACCTGTACATGACTTTTGACAATGTGAAGGTGGGCGAATTCCAGGCGCAGTTCCTTGCGGATCGCATCCCCGCCGGAGGCAAGCTCAGGCTGATCCGCATCTACGGTGCAAAGACCGACAACAACGCCAAGCTGTTCAAGCAAGGCCAGGACAACGTTCTGCAACCGCTGATCGCCCAGGGCAAAGTGGAGGTGGTGCACGAAGACTGGGCCGAGGATTGGAAGCCTGAAAACGCCAAGAAAATCGCCAATGCCGCCATCACCAAGATCGGCCACAACTTTGATGCGATCCTGGCCAGCAACGACGGCACCGCCGGAGGCGCCGTGCAGGCGCTCACCGAGGAAGGACTGGCCGGCAAGATCATCGTCACCGGCCAGGATGCCGACCTGGCGGGGTGCCAGCGCATCGTCAACGGCACGCAGGCGATGACCGTGTACAAGCCGGTGAAACTGCTTGCCAACCAGGCCGCCGAGGTCGCCGTGAAACTGGCGAAGCGCATTCCCATTATCGCCAAGGCCGAGACTGACAACGGCCAGCTCGCGGTGCCCACGATCCTGCTCAACATCATCTCCGTGACCAAGGACAACATGCGCGACACGGTCGTCAAAGACGGGTTCCGCAAGGAAACGGACGTATATCAGGGAGCCAAGCCCTGACGTAGTCCGCGAGGGACTCGCGGACTACGTCAGACCGTTCCCCACCTATCCTTTTTCTCTTATCCCTTGTCTCTTTGATCCATGCTCCTCTCAGCCCATTCCATCACCAAGCGCTTCCCCGGCGTCGTAGCCCTCAACGGTGTGAGTTTCGACCTGCAGGAAGGCGAGATTCATGCGCTCTGCGGCGAAAACGGCGCGGGCAAGAGCACGCTGATCAAGCTGCTCTCCGGCATTCACCCGCACGGCTCGTACGAGGGGCGGTTTGAGGTCAACGGCGAGGAGGCAAAGTTCCATTCCATCGCAGATGCCGGTCGCGCAGGGCTGTCGGTGATCTATCAGGAGCTCGCGCTGGTCGAAGACATGTCGGTGGCGGAAAACATCTTCCTCGGCCGCGAGCCGAGGCGCTGGGGCGGACTGATCGACTGGCCGCGCATGTTCCGCGAGGCCAAGGCGCTGCTGGACCGTTTCAAGGTCACGCTTGATCCGGCGGCGGAGGTCCGCTCGCTGGGCGTGGGCCAGAAACAGCTTGTGGAAATCGTCAAGGCACTGGCGAAAGATTCGCGCATCCTGATTCTCGACGAACCCACTGCGGCGCTGGCGGAGCATGAAGTGTTGATCCTGATCGACATCCTGCGCGACCTGCGGCAGCGCGGCATCGCCTGCATCTATATCTCACACAAGCTCGACGAGGTGTTTGCCATTGCCGACCGAGTGACCGTGCTGCGCGATGGCGCCTCAGTTTTCACCAGTCCGGCCCGTGATACCAGCAAGGCCCAGGTGATCAAGCACATGGTGGGCCGCGAGATCGCTGATCTGTTCCCACGTCGTGCCGGGAGCCCCGGAGCGATGATGCTGGAGGTGGATCATTTGAGCGTGGCAGGTGCGCTGCACGACATCAGCTTCAGGCTGCGCGCAGGCGAGGTGCTGGGCATTGGCGGCCTCATGGGAGCAGGGCGCACGGAACTGCTGATGCATCTGTTCGGCGCATTCGGCAAGAGGACACAGGGAGGGGTGAAGCTCGACGGCAAGCCCTTGCTGGCACGGCATCCCGAACAGGTGATCCGCGAAGGGCTCGTGCTGGTGAGCGAGGACCGGCGGCGCTACGGTCTGGTGCTCGACCACGAGGTGGGTTTCAACCTCTCGCTTTCATCGCTGGGCCAGTTCACCCAGGCCGGCTTCATCAATCGCAAGCTGGAGACACGCGCGAACCGGCAGTTCTTCGACTCCCTGCGCATCAAGGCCACCGGGCTCGACGCGGTGGCGGGAAAACTCTCCGGCGGCAATCAGCAGAAGATCGTGCTGGGCAAGGCGCTCATGACGGGTCCCAAGGTGATCATGCTCGACGAGCCCACGCGCGGCATTGATGTGGGGGCGAAGATCGAGATTTATGAGATCATCAACAAACTCACCGCCGAAGGCAAGGCAGTGCTGCTGGTGTCGAGCGAACTGCCCGAACTGATGGGCATGAGCGACCGCATCCTGATGCTTCACGAAGGCCGGGTGGGCGGCGAATTCACCCGTGCCGAAGCCACCCAGGAAGCGCTGATGGAAGCAGCGATGGGCGGAGCGGCCCTGCTTGAGGCATGAACCGCCGCAGATTCATTCGCGCATCCACCGCCACCCTCGCCGCAACGGCGATGGCTGGAGGGGCCGAACCTGTCATCGAACTGCCTGCGGACCACCGCGAGGCCATGCGACTGAGGCGCAAGCGCATCGTCGTTTTGTACGACGCCCATGACACTCTCAACAGCTACGCCAAACTTCATCCGAAGGGCGCTCCTTTTGCGCCCTTTCGCGACGCCTTGTTCACGTATGAGGACCAGCCCGGCAGCCAGATCGACGCCATCTGGTGGGACATCGCCGGCGCAAGCCCCGGGGCCGCCTATCCCAGCCAAATACGGCCCGCCGTGGATCACCCTCTGCTTCAACAGTGGCTCGCGGAGGGTGTGGACTGGGTGAAGGAGCTGGTCACCGAGTGCCGCCGCCGCAAGCTGGAGGTGGTGTGGAACGACCGTGTCAGCGAAGTAGATGGCGTCGCCTTCAACAGCCCGGAGAAGAGTCATGCAAACCCGCTCAAAGAAGCCCATCCGGACTGGGTCATCCCCTGCTCTTTTTGGCCGCAGGGCATGTGGAATCTCGCAGCCGAGGATTTGCGCGCCTACAAGGTGAAGCTGCTGCTTGAGCTGGTCACCAACTACGATCTCGACGGCGTGCAGATTGACTTCTCGCGTCACGTGCCCTGCCTGCCGGTGGGCCGTCAGTGGGAGCTTCGCGAACACGCCACCGAGTACATGCGCATGGTGCGCCGGATGCTGCTTGATGTCGCCCGGAAACGCGGACGGCCGTTCCTCCTTGCCGCAAAGGTGCCGCAAACCCTGGAAGGCTGCCATGCCGACGGACTCGACGTAAAATCCTGGAGCAAGCAGCGCCTTGTCGATGTGCTCACGCTCGGCTCGCGCTCCATGGATGTCGATGTGGAGGGCATTCGTGCTGCCGTGGGCAAGGATGTTCAATTGCAGCCCTGCTTTGACGATCATCACGCCACGGACGGCTACCGCTACCAATCACCCGAGTTCCTGCGCGGCGTGTTTGCCAATCACTGGCAACGCGGCGCCGACAGCGTGGTGACATTCAACTGGGCTGTGGGCAACTCGGCAACAGAGGCGATCATTGGCAAGGAAAACGGCATTCATCATGAGGCCGCCTGTCGCGAGATCGGCGATCCGCGCACCCTGGCAGGCAAGGACAAGATTTTCGCCATCGAGCGGCGCGGCGGCTACCCTTGGGCCGATGGATTCTTCAACCGCAACGACACTGCGCCTCTGCCGCTCTCGCTGTCCAAAGAAGGGGCGCAATTTCTGCTGCACATCAGCGACGCACCCGAAGCGACGAAGAACCGGCTCACCCTGCGTTGCATCGTGTTTCGCGCCGAAGGGGAGGACGCGGTTACGGTACGAATGAACGGGGTGATGTTGCCCTCGCCGATTCGCGATCCTGAGTGGAAGGACCCGCAGATTTTCTCTCCCAAAGCACAGCCCATTTCGGGCGGCGCAGGCCTCTATCCCATCAATCCCAAACAACGTCTCCTGCGGCTGGATTTTGATGTCCCGCCAGGAGCCTGGAAGCAGGGTGCAAATGTGGTCGGGCTTGACTCTCAATCCCACCTTCAAATCGAGAAGGTTGAAGGTCACCTCACGTATCTTTGAGCATGAACACCCCGCCCTCTTCCCGCCGAGACTTCCTCAAAACGTCCGGCCTGGCGCTCGCGGCCACGGCCGTCTCTGCGCCTCACGTTTTCAGCCAGAGCAAGACCGCGCCGGCCTTGCACAACACCGTCATCGGCCACGGCGAATTCAAGTACCGCGTGGACATGCTGTGGAGCCAGGCAGACCCGGCCACCCACCCGGTAAATGACTGCCATGAGATGGTTCAATCCGCCGACGGCCGTCTGTTCCTGCTCACCAATCACAAGAAGAACAACGTGCTCATCTACGACAAGAAGGGCGCCTTGCTGGATTCCTGGACTCTTGGTTTTGGCGGAGCGCATGGACTCACCTGGCACCGTGAGGCCGATGGCAAAGAGTTCCTGTACATCACGGACACGGGCGGGCGCGTGGTGAAGGCAACCCTGGCAGGCGAGATCGTGCTTGAGCTGCCGCATCCCGCCAAGGTGGGGGCTTACACGGAGCGCGACCTCTACAGCCCCACTGAAACCGCCATCGGCCCCAATGGCGACATCTATGTGGCCGATGGCTATGGCTCACAATGGATGCTGCGCTTTGACAAGACGGGGAAGTACCTGAGCAAGTTTGGGGGACGCAGCACGCAACCGATCAATCCCGGCAAGTTCATGCAGGCCCATGGCATCGCGCTGGACACCCGGGGACCAGAGCCGCTGCTGCTGTGTACGGAGCGCATTCGCAACGAGTTCAACTGGTTCACCCTCGAGGGCATTCACGTGCGTGGCATCTACCTGCCCGGCGCGTACATCAGCCGCCCCGTGATCGCCGGGCGCAACCTCTACTCCGGTGTGTGCTTCGGCGCCATGCCCGATGACTACCGGATGTGGCAGAACCGGGGGTTCGTGACCATTCTCAACGAGCACGACCAAGTTGTTTCAAATCCGGGCGGCCACGCTCCTGACTACGCCGAAGGCCGCCTCCATCTCATGCTGCAAGACCAGCCGGTCTTTCACAACTGCCATGATGTCTGCGTGGATGACCAGGGCGACTTGTACGCGTGCCAGTGGAACAGCGGCAAGGTGTACCCCTACAAACTGCATCGCGAGGGCTGATCACCCCCCTTTGCGCGTGGCGGACAGGCGCTCGCGCAAGGCCGTGAGCTTCACCTCGCCAAGCTTCAGATGCTCCAGGAGGGCCTGCTGGGCCGCATCGGCAGGCCGTTTGCGCGCTAGGCGAGCGGCGGTCCACATCGCGTCCACCGCGATGTCGCGCGCGGCTTGGTCCGCCCCAAATGCCTCGCGCTCCAGTGAGTCCAGCAGGAATTCGGGCAGAAAATGCGGCTGGCAGGCGGCATAGACAAGACTGCCAAAGCGGAACAAATCGAGCGCCAGTGATTCCAGGCCCGGCTCACCCAGCCGATGCCAATACCGCGCGAGCGCCAGCCCTTCGTCAACCGCGTCGGTGGTCTGTGTCAGCCAGTCTTCTGACTCGGGCAATCCAGGCAGTCCGGTATCGGCAATGAAAGCAACAGCCTTGCAGAGCAGGTGGCGGGCCTGCAATCCCATCCGCGCGGAAAGCAGTTCAGTGCGCTCGAACTCGGCCGCGAGCCGAATCGCCGCAAGCGCATCCTTCCTGGCAGTCGCGGGTTGGGGCGGCTCGCAATCGAGCAGGGTGCCTCCCCTGTTGACCAGAACACAGGCGAGCAGACGCCTTTGCTCGGCATTCGCCAGCGTGGAAGGGTCGCGCAGTAGAGCCACCGCTTCTCCAAAGGACTCCACCGCCAGCGACAAGGCAGAGGCCGTGGCCAACGCCTGGCAGGTGAGGCCCCGGTTCATCCACGCGAGCGAGAGTCGCGAACGATGGGAGGCGTGCCCCTCCGGCGGCATTTGATCGAGCTGGTGGATGGCTTCATCATAGCTGGCGAGCGCCTCCACCAACCTTGACGGACCACCGAGGCGGGTCTGCACGTCAGCACGGTTCATCAAGGCCGCTGCCAAGCCCCAGCGGAAGAGCGGCTGCTGCGCCAGCGGCAGGCTCCGGCGCAGTTCCACAGCCCTGTCAAAGCAGGCGAGCGCCTCCTCCAGCGCTTTGGCAGTCCCTACATCCATCAGCGTGATGCCGCGCTGGCTCCAGGCGCTGGCCAGTTCATTGACGTGGCCGGGCTGCCGCAAATCGAGCGTCGCACGCAGGTGCTCCAGGGCTTTCTCATACAAAGGCAGGGCTTTGGTGCGCGAAGCCTCGCCCCCCATTTCTCGCAGGGCCTTGGCGCGCGTGATCAAAGCGGAGGCGAGCGCCCTGCCGACCTCATCGCCCCCCTTTTCCCGCAATTGCGTGAACACCTGGGCGGCGCGCTCCGCCAGCTCCGCCGCCTCGGGGAGGCTGGCCAGTTGGTGGCTGGCAATGAGCTGTCTGGCGCGCTCCAGGGTGCCCTGGGCATCGGTGGCAAGCGCGGTGTCGGATTCGGCAATCATGAGGATGCGGGATGAGCATTGCGCCGCTTTGTCGAAATACGCAATGGGAATGGCCTCTTCCGCGCGCCTTCGGAAGAATGAGCGGCCTCTGTTCATCGCAGCGTGCAGGTCGCGAAGTAAGACCATGGCCACCGCCAGGGAATACAATCCGTTCATTCCTCCGGCTGTTGCGGGTAAATGATGTTCATGCTTCGGGCTGTTCCGAAGAGCGATCCCAATTCATTGTTCGGCGTTCACAACTGGTCCGAAACCTCTCTCCTCAAGCGCACCCTCCCATCATGTCCGCCCCATCGCGTTCCGCTTCCGCAAAGCCGCGTCTCTCACGTACCAGCCCCACGGTTTTCAAGAAACGCGCCTTTACCGCGCTCGCGGCGCTCCAAGGGGTGATGGCTGGCGGCCACTCCAAAGCGCAACAGGCCCCTCCCCCGGTGACCGACAATGGCGCCAAACCCGCCGCGCAAATGCCGGACGTGGTCGTCACCGCTGATGACTACAAGGCAGACAGCTTGTCCCTGCCCAAATCCGGAGAGCCTCTGCTCACCACCCCCCAGTCCGCATCGGTGGTCACAAGCCAGGTAATGAAGGATCAGGGAGTGAGCACACTGCGCGACTCGCTGCGCAATGTCTCCGGCATCAGCATCGGAGCCGGAGAGGGCAGCTATCAGGGCGACAACCTTTCCATTCGCGGCTTCGCCGCCCGATCGGACATCTATCTTGATGGCATGAGTGACGTGGGCAACTACAACCGCGATCCCTTCAACCTTGAAGAGGTCGAAGTGCTCAAGGGCCCCTCCTCGACAGAGTTCGGCCGCGGGTCCTCCGGCGGCGTTGTGAACATGGAAAGCAAGACACCCCATCTCGA
>CAINXC010000515.1 GCA_903854655.1 uncultured Verrucomicrobiota bacterium
ACACGGGCCAGCTCCTCGGCGCTTTGACCGCGCTGGCGGCCCGCCACCAAGCGTTCCCGCAAATCAAGGCTATAGCTCTTCATGCCATAGCTTACCTCATACTGCCCTCCTGAGCGACAAATTAAATAGAAAATGCTCTAGCCTTCATGAAATTCGAATGAACCCTCATCTATGCCGGTGAGAATAGCGAAGTTCTCCTCTCGGAGCAACCCTCTTGGTGAGGACGGGCTGGCTTGCCTGGCAAGTGTATAGTTCGTTCCGAAGAAAGCGTTCCAGCCAAGCCGCCACTGGCGCTACTTCTTCTCCAGCAAAGGAGCTTTGGAACGGCCGCCATTCCGGACGTCAAACTCGGGATCGGCGATGCGGGTGATCTAGTCGTGCACCCGCTTCTGCAACGTGGCGCGAAGCGTCTTGGACTGCGCGCAGCTTGCTGCCGCTTTCGGTCATGGCAGCTTGCTGCCGACACAGGAGCTGTTGTGGCCGCAGACTCTTCGCTGTGAGCTGTCCGTCGCCCCCGCAGCAAGCTGCGTATCCCAAAGCGGCAGCAGGCTGCGCGCATTCCAAGACGCTTCGCGCCGCTACTTTTTCTTCTCCAGCAGAGGAGCTTTGGACCGGCCACCATTCCACATGTCGAATTCGGGGTCGGCGATGCGGGTGAAGTAGCTGTGCAGGCGCTTCTGCAACTTGGCGCGCAGGGGGGCGGAGGCTGGATCGTCGATAAGATTCTTCTGTTCGTCAGGATCGGCGGCGAGGTCGTAGAGTTCGTTGGGGCCGGTGCCGTAGCGCTCGATCAGCTTGGCCTGGGCGGTGCGCACACAGCGCAGCTCTTCAAATTCATAGAACACGGTGTTGGGCCAGCTCGGAAGAGGGTCGCCGCGCAGTACGCTGCTGTAGTCGTGACCGGCCAGCTTCTGCTTGGCGGGCAGCTGGGGCTTGAGACCGAGGTGGGCCGTCAGTGTGGGGAAGAAGTCAACGTGGCTCACCAGCAGATCGCTGGTGCCGGTCTTCACCTTGCCCGGCTGCCACCAGATCAAGGGCACGCGCATGGTGCAGTCGAAGGCGCACTTTGGCCGCGTGTGATCGCCCATGCCCCACAAGCCATGATGTCCGCCGGACCAGCCGTTGTCACCGGAGAACACAATGAGCGTGTTGCCGTCGAGACCCAGGGCTTGCAGCTTCGCCATCACCTCGCCCACGCCGTCGTCGATGGTCGTTACTTCGGCGGCGTAGCGGCGGATGCAGGTGTCGTTGTTCAGGTAGTCCTTGTTGTTGAACTGCCACGGATGCATGGGCAGGCGAGGAAAGCTGGTCATCGCCGCCCCGGCATAGTCCTGCCAGTGCGGCACGCGTTCGCAGTCCTTCAATTGCGCGGGACCCAGCCCGTAGGGCCCGTTGTAGGGCAGGTAGAGAAAGAAGGGCTTGTCCTTGCTCTGCTCGATGAACTTGAGCGCATGCTGGGTCCAGAAGCGCGTGAGGTGCTGGGGTTCGTTGCGCTGCTCGCCGTTCTCCAGGACGGGCGCGTCGAAGAAGGTGGAGGTGGAGCCCAAGGGCATGGTGACCCAGTGGTCGGTGAAGCCTGCGTTGGGGTGGATGTTGTTGCCCAGGTGCCACTTGCCCATGAGGCCGCAGGCGTAGCCATGCCCCTTGAACACCTCGCCCAGGGAGGTGAACTCATTGATGACGCAGTAGGCACCCTCGCCCATCTGCGGCGGGCCTGCCCCCAGGTAGCTGTGCACGCCATGCTGCGAAGGCATGAGGCCGGTAAGCAGGGTGGCGCGGTTCGGCGAGCAGACGGGGTTGTTGGCAAAGGCGTGGGTGAAGCGCATGCCTTCGCTGGCGAGCCGGTCGATGTTCGGCGTGTGGATGTCCTTGTTGCCATAGGCACCGAGGGTCCACTCGCCCTGGTTGTCGGTGAGGATGAAGATGACGTTGGGCTCGCGCGCGCCCAGCCAGGGGCTGAGGCACGCGAGCAGGGTGGCAGCGTAGAGTACTGCACGCATGGTCAGGGCAGGGGAAGAAACCGCACACACACGCAGGCGCTCACATGCTGCTCCCGGCCGGTGGGCTTGAGGTCGCCAGAGGTCTGATCAATCTCGAACAGGACCACGTTGCCGCTGTCCTGATGCGCGGCGAAAAGCCACTTGCCGCTAGGATCAATATTGAAGTTGCGTGGCGTCTTTCCGCCGCTGGGAGTGTTGCCCACATGGGTGAGCTTGCCAGTTGCCTCTTCGAAGTTCAACCGTGCGATGCTGTCGTGGGTGCGCACCGAAACATAGACCCACTTGCCGTTGGGATGGACGCGCGTCTCGGCGGTCGAGTAGGTGGGACTGAAAGGCACGTTCTTCGGCAATACTGATACCGTGTCCAGCGCCTTGAGCGTCCCGTGCGCCGCATCATAGGCGAAGGTCGTTTCGGTGAGCGCGATCTCGTTGTTCACAAACACATGGCTGCCGCTTGTTGAAAACGCCAGATGACGCGGGCCCGCCCCGGGTGGGCACGTTCCAAAGCCATTGGGAGTCAATGCTCCGGTTCCGGCATCCAGCTTGTAACTGAAGACCTTGTCCAGCCCCAGGTCACAGATGAATACAAAGCGGTTGTCGGGCGAGAAATTGGCGGAGTGAGCGTGAGGGCCTGCCTGCCGCTCCTTGTCCACGCCATGTCCTTCATGCTGAACGAAGCTCGCCGTCTCGCCGAGCGATCCATCGTCCTTGATCAGAAATGAAGCCGCGCTGCCGCTTTCATAGTAGGCCACCACAGCCACCTTGCCCGTCTTGTCGATGTTGATATGGCAGGGGCCTTTGCCTTTGGATGCGACCCGGTTGATGAGGTTCATCTGCCCATCAGGACGCACGGAGAAAGCCCGCACGCTGCCGTCTCCCTCGCCCACGGCATAGACATATTTGCCCGAGGGATGGATCTCCAGGAAGCTGGGACTGGCCGCTTCCACCGCCAGCATGGGTAAGCCGAAGTCGCCCGTGGCCGCATCGAAATCGGCCACGTAGATGCCCTTGCTGTCGCTGGTGCCGCCGGTGTAACCGCCAAAATAAACCCGGAACTTTGAAGCGGCGGCGGATGCGGTGCGCTGGCCGGCCGCCAGAGCTCCGGCGGTTCCAACCATGCGAGTGGCGAATGTACGGCGTGTCATAGGAGTGAGATCACACATTACGGGGCAGGGGTAGGGCAAGCTTGCAGTGCAAAAGATTTGCCCCTCGTGCCGGAGGGTCCATCTTCCACGCCATGAACAAGCGGCTCTGCATGGTGATGATCGGTCTGGTGGCGTTTGGAACCATGCGTGCCGACGAAGTGGAAGACAGCATCACGGCGGCGCTCAAAGCCTACCAGAACAACAGGTCTGCGGATGCCTTCAGTGCGCTGCAAAAGGCCATGAAGCTGCTCGGAGAAAAGGCGGGCTCCCCGGCGGCGGTGGCCTTGCCCGAGATGATTGGCGAATGGCGGGGCGGCAAGATCGAAACCCAGTCGTTGGGCAGCGCCGGCGGCGGCAGCACGGTCTCGCGCACCTACCGGCACGCCGACAAGGACGGGGACGAAAAAAAGATCTTCGTCTCCATCGCCGCGGATTCACCCTTGCTCGGGCAGATCACCACTTTTTTGAAAGCCCCCGCGCTGGGCAAGCTGCTGGGTGCCAAGCCCAAGCAGGTAGGGCCCTACCCCGCCATGTATCTTGGCAAGGAAGGCATCCTCCAGTTCGCCGTGAACGCCCGCTATGCCGTGATCATCCAGGGCAGGAAGCTCGGCGAGGATGACCTCATCGAGATTGCACGGGGATTGAACACTGAAGCGTTGAAGTAATCAGCCCAGCGCCAGGCAATGAATGCGCTTGATGCCTTCGATGCCTTCCAGTTCGGCGATGACCTCCGGGCTGGGGACGGAATCCAGGGTGAGGATCACCAGCGCGGTGCTGCTCTGCTTGTCGCGCGCAAGTGACATGTCGGCGATGTTGATCTGGCGCTTGCCGAGGATCGTGCTGTAGGCGGCGATCATGCCGGGGCGGTCGATGTTTTCAATCAACAGCAGCGTGCCTTCAGGGCGGGCTTCGACGCGACGGCCGTTGATCTTCACGATACGCGGATCATTGCCAAAGAAGGTGCCGGCAACCGTCGCTGTTTCGGCGTCGTTGTGGGCAATCACTTCGATCAGATCATGGAATTCCGTCGGCTCGGCCAGCCGGCTTTCGGTGAAGCGCAGTCCCAGGTTTTCCGCCACGCCATTGGCGTTGATGTAGTTCACGTTGTCCGGCCCGGCGGCACGCTCAAGGTAGCCTTTCAACACGGCGCGCGAAACGAGTGTGGTGTCCAGGGAGCCCACCTTGCCGCTGTAGTTGATGCGCAGCGCGGTGGCGCGGGCAGGGGAGATTTGTGAAACGAGGCGGCCCAGCAGTTCGCCAAAGCGCAGGAAGGGACCAATCTCGCTGAGGATCTTCGGATCCACGTTCGGCATGTTCACAGCATTGACGATGGTGCCTTCCAGAAGGTTGTGCATCACCGCTTCCGCGATCTCGATGCCGACGTTTTCCTGGGCTTCCTCGGTCGAGGCGCCCAGGTGCGGGGTGAAGACGGTATTCGGGGCGTGCAGCACCGGGTAGTCCGCCGGAGGGGGCTCCACTTCATACACGTCGAGGGCGGCACCGCCCACGTGGCCGCTGGTCAGGGCGGCAGCCAGGGCATTGTCGTCGATCAGGCCACCGCGCGCGCAGTTGACGATGCGCACACCCTTCTTGAGAATGCCCAGGCGGCGCTCGTCGAGCATGTGCTTGGTCTCCGCCGTCATCGGCATGTGCATGGTGATGAAATCAGCGTCCTTAACGGCTTCATCCAGGTTGTCGCGCAACTCCACGCCCAGCGCCTGGGCGCGGCTGGCGGAAAGATACGGATCGTAGGCGACCACATGCATGGCAAAAGCTTTGGCGCGCTTGGCGAACTCCGCGCCGATGCGGCCCATGCCGAGCACGCAGAGGGTCTTGCCGTTCAACTCGGTGCCGCTGAAGTTCTTGCGGTCCCACTTGCCGGCGACCATGCTGGCGTGGGCCTGCGGGGTCTTGCGCGCAAGGCACATCATCAAAGTGAAAGCCTGTTCGGCGGTCGAGATGGTGTTGCCGCCGGGGGTGTTCATCACCACCACGCCACGCTTGGAAGCGGCGGCCACGTCGATGTTGTCCACGCCCACACCGGCGCGGCCGATGACTTTGAGGCCGGCGGCGGCTTCGATCACCTTGGCCGTGACCTTGACTCCGCTGCGCACGATGATGGCGCTGACATCCTTGGCGGCGGCCACAAAATCAGCCTCGGCTTTGAGCTTCAGATTCACCTCCACATCGAAGGATGGCACCGACTTCAAGAGTTCGATGCCTTTGTCTGAAATCGGGTCCGCGACGAGAATTTTGTATTTGCTCATGAAAAAAGGGGAAAAGGGGCCGCAGTGTAGGCACGAATCCCGTCTGCTCAAGCACTGTGTCACGCTGCCGGAGGAAGAGTCCAGGCCCAGTTTCGAAACCCCGCCCAAACTTGACCCTATTGCTTCGCCTGCTCGTAGTGCTCGCGAATCTTGCTCGCGCCGGGGTCCAGTTCACTGGCCTTCTTAAAGTATTCCAGCGCCTTGGTTTTGTTGCCGAGCTTGGCGTGGGTCTGGCCGATGTGGTCAAAAATCTCCGCATCTTCCACCCCGGGCTCCTTGATCACGGATTCGACCTCCTCCAACACCTTGAGCGCCTCCTGGTAATTACCCTTCTTGAAGTGAAACCAACCCAGGCTGTCAAGATACACCGGGTTTTTGGGCTGGAGCTGGTTGGCCTTCTGGATGAATTCGCCGGCCTGATCCAGGTTTTTGCCCTGATCGAGCCACATGTACCCCAGGTTGTTGAGCGCCATCGCGGCCCGTAAGGGAGCATCCTGGGGCACAAGTGCGATGGATTTCTGATACTTCTGCGCGGCATCTTCGAATTTCTTCATGCCCTGCAAGGTGTCGCCCCAGGACTGGTAAAAGTCGTCGTTGAGCAGATCCGGCGCCACCGCCTGGGCCAGCGACTCGGTCTTTTCGTAGAGACGGACCGAGTCATCAAAGCGCTTCATGGCGTGATTGGCCCAGGCCGCCTGCAAGGTGAAACGCGGGTTGTTGGGAAACAGCGCCAGCGTCCGCCTCGTGAGCTGAACGGCTTTCTCAGTCTGGCGCGTCCTCAGCAGCAGGATGCTCAGGTTCATGTAATCGTTGGCATCGCCGCCCGCAGCCTGAATCAAGGATTCAGCGTGAGGCACGGCCTTCTCGAACTGCTCCTTGCGCTCATAAATGCCGATGAGCAGACGCCGCTGCTCCACATCACCCGGAGTGTCTTTGAGCAGTTGTTCCAGCAAGATCACGGCCTCCTCTTCGCGGTCAAGGGCCTGATCCAGACGCACCAGAAGTCGGGTGGCGTCGGGGTTGTGGCTGCGTTTGGTGATGGCCCCGGCGACGTTCGCGGCCAGTTCGAGCTGGTTGCTGAGCAGGTAGTACTTGGCCACCGCAAGCTCGAATTCCGGCTGCGGCGGGCTCTGGCTGAGTTTCAGCGCCTTCTCAAAAAACGGGTTTACCCGGGCCTTGTGCTGCTCCTTCAGGTCCGGGTGATTGAGCGGCCACACCTGCTGTGCCGCCCGGCCTGTCTCCAGCCAGAATTCAGGATCGCCGACGCTCTGCTTGATCGCCAGATCCAGTGTTTTGGCCGCCTCGTCGTGAAGGTTGCGGGCCAGGAAAACGGTCACCGCGTCCCGATACAGCCCCGCATCGCTCGGAAAGCGCGCGAGGGCTTCCGTGAGCACCTTGCCGGCGCGATCGGGCTCGAACGGGTCTTCGCCCGGATAGGTGGCGTAGAAACGAGCCAGGTTGACGTAGGCGGCACTGTCATCCGGACTGACCTTGATGCACTCCTGCAGCAATTTTACCGCGGCGGGCCGGCTGTCATAGTTCAGTGCCAGCTCAGCGGTGTGACTCGCCAGTGCGGCATTGCCGGGATCAGCCTCGAGAGCGCGCCGGTAGTGCTTCAGCGCCTCGCGCATCCGGCCCGACGCTTCAAGCTGCCTGGCGGCGGCGTAATGGGCCAGCCCCTCAGCCACGGCCTGGGCAGCAGGGCTTGCGGCCACAGGCTTCACCTGTCCCAGTGACAAATCGGCCCGGGCCCTGCCAGCGTCGGATCCCAGTGCCGCAGCCGCACTTGCCAGAGCAATGCAGACAGCGGCGCGGGCGACAACAGCAACGGCCCGCCACCACCCCTCACGAACGAACGTGAAGAAGTGCCGGCGAGCACGGTTGAAGCCGCTGCAGCTTCGATACAATCGACGCGCAACGCGGGGCAAGTACATGCCTGGAAGCTAATTACTTAGCTCTTGTAACGCAAACGCTTCTTATGGCGGTTCGCGCGCATGCGCTTCTTGCGCTTGTGCTTGTTGATCTTCGTTTTTCTGCGCTTTTTGAGCGATCCCATAATGTTATCTCGGTTGGGGGGCTATGCGGTGTCAGTGGACGACTTTGTTGAGAGGGTATTCCACGATACCCTCCGCGCCCAAGGACTTGAGTTTCGGAATGATCTCCCGCACCACCGTCTCGTCGATCACCGTCTCCACCGCGACCCAGTCTGGGGTGGCGAGGGAGGAGATGGTCGGAAGACGCAGCGAGGGGATGCACCCGATGACGTTTTGCAATTGCCCTTCAGGTACGTTCATCTTGAGGCCCACCTTGTGACGGGCCTCCAGCGCACCTTTGAGCAAAAGAACTAGCCGCTCCATCTTGTCGCGCTTCCACGGATCAGCGGCGGCGGATGGGCTGGCAATGAACTGGGGGTAGGACTCCATCAAGGTGTCCACGATGCGGAGCTTGTTGGCCCGCAGGGATGAGCCGGTCTCCGTGATGTCCACGATGGCATCCACGAGTTCCGGCACCTTCACTTCGGTGGCTCCCCAGCTAAATTCGACTTCGGCTTTGACGCCGTTCTTGTCCAGGTAGCGCTGCACCATGCCCACGGCTTCCGTGGCGATGCGCTTGCCTTCAAGATCCTTCACCGACTGGACCGCCGAATCTTCCGGAACGACCAGCACCCAGCGCGTGGGATTTGAGGTGGCCTTGGAGTAGCGCAAATCCGCGATCACTTCCACCACCGCGCCATTTTCCTCGATCCAGTCGCGCCCGGTGATGCCACAATCCAGGAAGCCGTGATCGACGTAACGGCCAATCTCCTGGGCGCGCAGCAGCCGGAGCTCGATTTCATCGTCGTCCACCGTCGGCCGGTAGGAGCGGGACGGCACCACGATATTGTAGCCTGCGCGCTTGAATAATTCCAAGGTCGGCCCCTGCAGACTGCCGGAGGGCAGTCCTATGCGGAGAGTGTTTTTGGTGGCGGACATCAGGGGTGGAAAAGGGGTCGCGATGTTACGCACTCGTTTTAGTTTGGCCAGTGGTTTTTTCCCGAGGTTGCCTTTCTGGGGATTTTGGGGGCTCCCGAGGCGGCACAAATCGCGCGGCGTGGCGGGTTGTGCGCTTTTCCAGTTTACCCCCGACGCGCCTTCCCCTATAAACGGCGCACCATGCACGATCCCCGCGTTGACCAGCTTGCCCGCCAACTTGTTCGCTATTCCACCCAGGTGAAAAAAGGCGACCGGGTCTGGATCGACTGCTTTGACGTGCCCAGTGAAGTGGCTGTTTCCCTGATCCGCGCCGTGGTGGAGGCCAAGGGCCTGCCCATCGTCAAGCTGCATGACTCGGTCGTGTCGCGCGAACTCATGATCCACGCTTCCGAGGAGCAGTATGACGTCCTGGCCAAGAACAATCTCGAGCTCATGCAGGAGACCGACTGCTACATCGCCGTGCGCGGCAGCCATAACATCACGGAAAACTGCGATGTGCCGACCGAGAAGATGAAGATGGTCATGGCCAAGCTGCGCCCCCTGCAAAACGAGCGTGTCAACAACACCCGCTGGTGCGTGCTGCGCTGGCCCACCGCCTCGATGGCGCAGCAGGCCGGCATGAGCACCCAGGGGTTTGAGGATTTCTTCTTCAAGGTGTGTCTGCTCGACTACGCCGCCCTGGTTCCCGCGATGAATGCGCTCAAGAAGCTCATGGACAGGGCCGAAAAG
Organism: uncultured Verrucomicrobiota bacterium; assembly: GCA_903854655.1. Classification (GTDB taxonomy): domain Bacteria; phylum Verrucomicrobiota; class Verrucomicrobiia; order Verrucomicrobiales; family Verrucomicrobiaceae; genus CAINXC01. Next base: position 9,114 of record CAINXC010000515.1, read on the forward strand.
GTCCACATCAAGGGGCCCGGCACGGATTTGCGCTTCAGCCTGAAGGGGCTCAAGGCCATCGCCTGCGGCGGCCGGCACAACATTCCTGATGGCGAGGTTTTCAGCTCGCCGGTCAAGGACAGCGTGGAGGGAGTGGTCAGCTATAACGCGCCCACCATTTACCAAGGCGTCGCCTTCGACAGCCTCAAGCTCGAGTTCAGCAAAGGCAAGATCATCAACGCCACGGCGAACAACACCAAGGCGCTGAACAAGATTCTCGACAGCGACGACGGCGCCCGTTACATCGGCGAGTTCGCCATCGGCTTTAACCGCGAAATCAAGGAGCCCATGCGCGACATCCTGTTCGACGAAAAAATCGCCGGCAGCTTCCACTTCACTCCCGGCCAGGCCTACGAAGGCATCGCCGACAACGGCAACCGCAGCCAGGTTCACTGGGACATGGTCTGCATCCAGCGTCCCGACTATGGCGGCGGTGAGATCTGGTTCGACGGCAGACTCATCCGCAAGGACGGCAAGTTCGTGGTCAAGGAACTGGAGCCCTTGAACTGAGGGGTGGCCGTGATCTCAACGATCCGGCTCATGCCGCGAAAGCCGCGTGGCCTTGCTGAGAATACCGACGGGCGTTGACCTGCCTTTTCGAAGGCGATAAGATTCTCAAATGCCCAGGTGGTTCACGAGAGTTCGGTTCAGATGGGGGTCTTCGTTGCTGCGCTGCTTGCCTGCCAGCGGGCCGGGGCGCAGTCTTCCGGCACCACCACGCTTCGGGTACATCCTGAAACGACTTTCCAGAAGATGGTGGGCTTTGGCGCGGGTTTTTATGGGGGCAGCCTGCAGAACATCAACGCCATCAGGGATCGCGAGGAGCGCGGGCGGGTATATGACCTGCTCTATGGAAACCAGGGCGCGCGACTGAACATCGTGCGGCTGACGATTTCGCCCAACGCCGAGGTGATTCATGAGCGTCCGGCACGGGGCCTGAAGGCGGCGCCGCTCCGTTACAACTGGGCGGGGGACGATCACACCCAATCGGCGTGGGAGGCGATTCAGCCGGTGCTGAAAAGGACCAAGCCCATCATCTACGCGGTGCCGTTCACGCCACCGGCAGCATGGAAAGACACTGGGAAACTCATCAAGGGCGGCGTGTTGAAGCGCGAGCATTACCAGGATTACGCCGAGTATCTGACCGGTTTCCTGGTGTACTACCACAAGGTGCTGGGGGTGGACATTGACGTGCTGAGCCTCCAGAACGAGCCGGGCATCGCCGCGCCCTGGGAATCCTGCATCTGGACGGGGCTGGAGTTGCGTGACTTCCTCAAAATGCTGGCGCCGATGGTCCGTGGCCGCGGGCTGAACACCCAGTTCATGCTCTCAGAGGGAACGAGCTGGACCGGGGCCTGGGATCATCTCTTGCCGACGCTTCAGGACCCGGAAGCGCGGCGCTTCTTGAACGTCATGGCCAGCCATTCCTATGGGTTGCCCGAGGACAAGGCCCCAGGACAGTTTGCCGCTGCCTCGGCCAGAAACGGGCTGCCCGTGTGGATGAGCGAGATGTCGCTGATGTTTCCACCCGCGCCCGATGATCCCGGCACGAAGGCGGCCATGGATACCGCGCTCTACCTGCATCGCGATCTGGTCAAAGCACACGCCTCAGCCTGGATCTATTGCTTTGCGATTTACACTGCCAAATTCCCAGGGAGCATGGGGGTGCTCTCACCCGCCGATGGCGACGGACCCCGACAAGGTGCGCTGGTGGTGCCCAAACGATTCTGGGCCATGGCGAACTACAGCCGCTTTGTCAGGCCCGGATGGAAGCTCATGCGCGTTGACAGTGGAGGCATTGCCGGCACCGGATTCATCAACCCCACTGGCGACGGCTTTGTCATCGTGGCATTGAATCCGGCGGCGAAACCCCAATCCGTGACCTATGACTTTGGCGATCGAACCATTGGCAGGATCGAAGCCGTCGCTACCTCGAAGGACCTGGATCTGGCCCACGTGCCGCCACCGGCAATGCAATCCCATGGGTTCAGCGCCACGCTGCTGCCCATGAGCGTAACGACCTTTGCGGGTCACCTGGGGCCATAAGTCTGCGCGTATTCGTGAAAGGTGGAGGAGCAGGGCGCAGGTGTTATCACCCGCAGATCAACAGTCTTTTCAAACATACAAGTGCGTGCGATTCATCGCCGCTTTTCTCGGGTCTGGTGAGCCTGCGATGTTGCGCAGGGTCAGCGGAGTCAATGGCTCTGGGCGTGGCGACGCTTTGCTTTTCGACACGGATCGAGACGTAGCCAAAGCGGCGATGAATCGCCAGCACTCCAGGACGCTCCGCGCACAGCATCGCCATTGGGACTGATCAACGAAACTGTGTCACCCCATTATGCTAGTCTCGATAGCGCCTCCTGTGATCCCTCCGAGAAGGGACCGGCCCGCTCTCAACCACGCAGGTTTTCCGTGCGTCTTTTTGCTGGAACAGCACTTTCGCCCACTTCCGAGCCGTTTATAGGAAACCATGAATTACCGTACCCTCCTGCTGCTCTCTTTTCTTCAGGCTCCATTCTTGCAGGGCAGCCCGATTACTGCGCAGGGTACCGGCGTCGAGGTGGCTCCTGGCAGCTTCAACGTCGGCAGCCGGATGGTGGGCGTGACACAGGGCGCAACCCTGCCGGTGGCGGCTGCGCCAATCCTCAGCGTGAGCGACGAGCCTTTAACGCTCTCCGTGGACAAGCCAGCAGGCTGGGCCAAAGGCACCCGGCTGCGCGGCTGCAACGCCCGCGATGTCAATGCCAGCGGCTCCTTTGTGCCAGGGTCGCTGCAAATCCGCCGCAGCGTGAAGGGCGAACTGTTGAAGGAAGGCGAGGATTACCTTGTGGACACGGAGTGGGGGCACGTGGGACTGGGGCCAAAGAGCCGCGTCACGGCCAAGGACAAGGTGTTTGCGAGCTATCGCTATTCGCTCGAGCGGATGGACACGGTGCAGGTCTCTGCGGGCGGCAAGGTTTCGCTCAAGCAAGGCAAGCCGCACATCAGCGCGCCGGTGCCGCCGGAGGCCGATCCGGGGCATGTCGCGGTGGCGCATGTGCTTGTCAGCCATGGTGCCGTCGAAGTAGCGCCTGACCACATCTACCCGATCACCGAAACGGCTGCACAAGCGGTCACCGCCTCCACTCGTGGACGCATCCCCCGGACGCTGGCGAAGCTCAAGGCCGGCGAGCCGGTGACGATTGTGTGCCTGGGGGATTCGGTCACCGCCGGTGGCAATGCTTCCAAGCCGGAACGACGCTACCCGGATGTCTTCGTGGCTGGTCTGCGCAGCCGCTTTCCGAAGGCCCGGATCGAGATGCAAAACCTCAGCGCAGGCGGCTCCAACAGCCGTCAGTGGCTGTCTCCTGACAAGTTCCCGTACAAGGGGCTGCATGGCGATGCGAATCCTGCCCGGTTCGAGCGTGTGATCGAGGCCAAGCCGGATTTGGTGACCATTGAATTCGTCAATGACGCAGGGCTTTCACCTGCGGGCGTGGAGACTTCGTACGGCGAAATTCTGAAGCGGCTGGGGCCGGGCGTGGAGGTGATCCTGATCACGCCGCACTTCACCATGTGGCGCATGATGGGATTCAAGAGCATGCGCGAGGCGGAGAAGCGGCCCTATGTGCTCGGATTGCATGAGTTCGCCGAGAAGCACAAGGTGGGGCTGGCGGACGCGTCGGCGCGCTGGGAGCACCTGGCGAAGGAAGGCCTGCCTTACCTGACGTTGCTGGACAACACCATCAACCATCCCGATGACCGGGGCCACTTGCTGTTCGCTGAGGAGTTGTGGAAGTGCTTCGAATGAATCACCGCGTCTGAATATTGTGGAAGGGATCGGGGTGGCGGCGCGTTCCAAGCGGATGCTCAGAACTCTTTCACTCCTGCTGGCGCTATGTGTTGTTCATACCTTCGCCGCAGAACCCGCGGATCCGCGCGGTCGCGTTGAAAAGGCCCTCGCATCGATGCCGGTGGAGGCGCATTTTGACCAGCCGTATGCGGGCAACACCAATCATAAGCAGATGCTTGACCTGTATCTGCCGAAGCAGCGCAAGAGCGACAAGCCACTGCCTGTGATCGTGTACATCCACGGCGGCGGCTGGATCAACGGGGACCGCCTCGGTGGCGCCGGAGGCATGATCGTCGCTGCGGCAATGGGAAACTATGCCGGCGTCTCGGTGGGCTACCGCCTGAGCAACGAGGCCAAATGGCCCGCGCAGATTTATGATTGCAAGGCCGCCATCCGCTGGATTCGCGGCCATGCCAAGGAGTTCAACCTGGACGCCGACCACATCGGTGTCTGGGGCACTTCAGCGGGCGGGCATCTGGTGTCGATGCTGGGCACGAGCGGCGGCGTCAAGGAGCTGGAAGGCAGCCTGGGCGAGTTCACCCAGCTCAGCAGCCGGGTCACATGCGTGATCAATTTCTGCGGCCCGGAAGACTTCACCATGCCAATGATGTTCAACAAAGACGGGACGCCTGCGGAACATGACCCAGCGGTGGAGGGCCTGCTGGGCGGCGACATTATTTCAAAGCACGATGCGGCGGTGCAGGCCTCGCCTGTAACCTACGTGACGCCGGATGATGCGCCCATGCTTACCGCGCAGGGCACGAAGGATCAACGAGTCTCCTTCAAGCATGCGGAGCGGATTGACGCGGCGCTAAGGAAGGCCGGCGTGGAGTCACGCTTCATTCCGGTCACGAACGGTGGCCACGGCTTCAAAAGCAAGGAACTCGACAAGCGCGTGTTCCAGTTCCTTGACCAGCATTTGCGCGGCATCAAGACAGAGATCGCGGACGGTCCGGTACCTGATGAGATGCCCGTGAAGAAGCCTTGATCAGGCGCCGGCCTCCGCGGGAACCCCCATGGCGGCGGCCTCCGGCGCGGTGCCCAGGTGTGAAGCGGCCACATCCGCTGCTGTCTCACCCCAGCTGCGCCAACCTTCCGTGAGTTCAAGCCAGGCCCACTCCGCAAGCATGGGGAACAGCCGCAGCGTGTCGCTTCGATTGAGGGAGAAGCCGGGGATGAGGCAGCGGTTCGCGCGGTTCGTCCTGCCCAGCGCATTGACGCGGCGGCGGCGGCGGGCCATCTGCGCAAACCGTCGGTTGTAGGTACTCATCAGGGCGGCAAACCAGCGGCCGCTAGGCGGTGAGAAGGGCGGAGCCAGGAGCGCCTTTTCACCATGGTTGAAGGGCACTTCCACCACACCCCAGTAGTACAGGCTCAAATCGAGGCGAAAGGCGAGGCTCAGCAAATCGAACTCGCCCATGTACTCATACTTGTCCTTGTACAGGGACTCGAACCAGCGGCGATGGCAGACCGAGAAATCGCGGTTGTAGCGTACGAGCCGGTCAGTCATCGGCAGACCCTGGCGCTGCTCGGTGATCAGGTTGGCGGCACTGCTGGTGGTGAAGGAAATCCAGTCCATTCCAGGGCTGTAGAAAGGGTCCATGAAAGCAGCGGCATCCCCCACCAGAACGAAGCCGTCGCCGGCGAAGGTGGTGCTGTAGTAGGCGAGGTTCTTCCGCCAGTGCATGTCCTCCTCGCAATACTCCGCATCCGCCAGCATCTCGCGGGCGACGGGGTGCTGCATGAGGAAGTGCTTCAGGCGATCCCCCAGGCTGCCGCCGTCCTGGGAGAATTTCACCAGCCGCTGGTCAATGACAAAGCCCACGCTCGTGTCGCCGCCCTTGAGCGGAATCCACCAGCTCCACCAGCCGTCGCCGATGATGTGATTGGTGGCCGTGTTGCGCGTGCCAAAGACGGCGGAAGCCCAGGCGGGATATTTCTCCGCCAGTTCGCGGCTGTCCCAGTCCTTGACGCCTTTCCAACGCGACCAGCAGGCGGCGGTGGGATGCTCGGTGTTGGACTTCCACCAGCCCTCCTTGCGCGCAAGAACTGCGGCCACTCCAGACGCATCCACAATCCAGCGGCAGCGAACCACCTGTGTTTGCCCGTCGTGCTTCACTTCCAGCGACTGCTCGCCGCCAGGAGTGAGCTGCACCTTCGAGACCGTGGCCGGGCGGATCAGGGTGGCTCCTGCAACGCAGGCGCGGCGCAGGACTTCCTCATCAAAGGTGGAGCGGTCGAGCTGATAGGAGGGCAGGCGGGAGAGGTAGCGCGCGCCCAGCTCGCTGGCCTGGTCGAGCGATTCCACCTCGTCGTTCTTGAACCAGAAGCGCAGGCCCTGCTTCACCAGGTGCGACTCATTGAGATACTGTGTCATCCCCAGGACGCGGCCCATGAAGTAGCCGCTGATCTCCACCGTCGCCTCGCCCACGCGCCGGCCCAGGCGGGCTGATTTCTCCACGATCAGGACCCGGATTCCCGGATTGTGACGCAGCAGCAGGGTGGCCGTGGCGGCACCGGAGAGGGCGCCGCCAATGACCACGACATCATAGTCTGCGGCGGCGGCGGGAGAATTGTTTGCCATCGGCCTACGATGTTCACATTCGCCCTTCGTGCCAATGAATACTGAGTCCCCCCTACGAAGCCGGTGACGGCCGCGAAACCGGCGGCCGGCTGCCGAAGAGGGTCAGCAACGGGCCGGTGAGCATGGTGGTGACCAGGGCCATGATGACCAGCATGGCAAAAATGCGCGGGGAGAGGATGCCAAGATCGTAACCGAGGTTCAGGGCGATGAGCTCCATGAGGCCCCGGGTGTTCATCAGCGCGCCGAGCTGGAGGGATTCCCGCCAGGCCATGCCGCTGAGTCTGGCGGGTACTGCGGTGCCGCCGAGTTTGCCTGCGGTGGCGACAGCGATGATGAAAAGGCAGGTGAGCCAGCCCTGCGCATCCCCGAGCAGGCCCACCTGGGTGCGCAGGCCGGTGAACACAAAGAACAGCGGCAGCAGCAGCACCGAGCTGAAGTTTTCCACCCGCACGCTGAGCTTGTGGCGAAAGCCCCTCGCATCCGGCATGATCGCCCCGGCCAGAAAAGCACCAAACAAGGCGTGAATGCCAATGACTTCGGTGCACAGGGCAGCCCCCATGACCACGCAGATCACGGCCGCCTGCACGCCCTTGGAGGGATTGTCATCCGCCAGCCTTGCAGTGCCCAGCAAACGGGCAAGCGCGGGCCGCAGCCCCCAGACCATCATGGCGATGAACGCCACCACCAGCATCAGGTTCAAGGCCGTGGCACCCAGGCTTGCGGCGCGCACGATGGCGACGACAAAGGCGAGAATGCACCAGGCCGTGACATCTCCCACCGCCGCGCAGGTGATCGCGGTGCTGCCCAGGGCGGTCCGGGTGAGCTGCCGCTCCTGCAGGATGCGCGCCAGCACGGGAAAAGCCGTGATGCTCATCGAAATGCCCATGAACAGGGCAAAGGCCAGGAACGTGGCCCCCGGCTGGGCATAATGAACATAGAGGAAATAGGCCAGCACCACCCCCAGAAAATAGGGGATCACGATGCTCGCGTTGCTGACCATGACGGCCGTTTGCGCCTTGCTGCGGACGTGCTCCACATCCACCTCCATGCCCACGCAGAACATGAACAGGCAGACGCCAATCTGGCTCAGCAACTTGAGCGCCCCCAGGGATGCCGGGGCAAAGACGAATTGAAAGGCGTCCGGCGCCACCAGTCCGAACAGCGACGGCCCAAGAAGGATGCCCGCAACCATCTCCCCCACCACCGCCGGCTGCCCGCACCTGGCAAAGGCCGTGCCGACCAGACGGGAGGCCGCGATGATCACCAGCAACTGGATGAAAAGGCGGCTCAAGGGATCGTTGCCGTTCTGGCTCAGGCTCGCAAGCGCGCCGGAAAGCGCCGAACCGCCCGATGCGGCGGCTGCTGTGGCGACAGCCGGCACGGCAGCCCCGGGAACCGGGCCGGGCGGCGGAAGAGAAGCCCCGAGTCGCAGCAGCCCCACAATGCCCAGTACGACACTGGCCAGAAGTATAAAATAGTAGAGGGCAGCACGCTTCATCAGTGGAAATGGGATCTATGTCTGGTCGCCCGGCCCTGGCCTTGTTTCAAGGCAGCGGGGGCAGTTTGGCGCTGTAACTGACGGCCCGATGACGGTTGTCATCAAAGGCGAAATGCAGCCATTGCTTGTCCTTGCTGACAAAGCCGTCCGGGTAGTTGAGCTTTCCCTTCGGCCCATCACAGGACTCAGGCGCCAGCACGCGCTGATAGGGCCAGGTCTTCAGTCCATCGAAACTGATCCAGAGCGCCAGCGGGCGCCTTTCCTTGGGGTCCGGATTGTGCAGCATGGCGACGGCATCGCCGCCAAGCGGGTACAGGGTCGCTTTTGAACCAGGGTTTGGGATGTCAGTCTTGGTGGCAAACTCAGGCCAGGTGGCGCCCCCGTCCTTGGACTCGGCATAGTAAAGCACGCCGCCGAGCCGGTCGCCGCGAATGATCATGGCGATGCGCCCGCCGCTCAACTCGACAATGTTGTTCTCCGCCCAGCCATGGTAGTGGTCGTCTGGCGTGAGACGAATATCGCCATGCTCGCTCCACGTGTTGCCACCATCGCTGCTGATCAGCACCCCGTTGCGCGGATTGCTGACCCAGTGCTCGATGGTCTTGTGCCAGGGTTTGGGCTCGTCCACGGGGGCAGGATCGCCAGGGCCCGGACCGTTGTAGTGCTGGAAGGGCACCATGAGGCGGCCATCGGCGGTGGTGATGTGATTGCGAATGAAGGTGAAGTTTTCCAGACGGCCCGGCATGGGGCTGGGTTTGCTCCAGGTCTTCAAGCCATCGTTGCTTGTGATGGACCAGGAACGCCAGTCCCTGCCCCAGTGCTGCGAGTGGGTGGAGAAGAACAGGGTGGCCTGCCCGTCAAGGATCATGAGTTCGGACGGCCCCTGGCCGATGGTTTTGCCAGCTCTGGGAAAGCCACAGTCGAAGGTTTCAACCGGTGACCACGTTCGGCCGTGGTCGGCGCTGCGAACAAGGCCGATATGGTTTTCGGGCGAGGGCTCGAAATCGCCCCCGGCAAGCATGAAAAGCACCCAGGACCCATCCTTCAGCTCCCGCAGGGTGGTGTCACAAACCAGCTTGTCGGGCGTAAAGCCGTCGAAGGCAACGCTGTGGAGGTCCTCTTTCGCATCCTCCAGCGCCTGCTTCGCCCAGTCGGTGGCCCGCGTCTGCGAGTGGATGAGCAGGAGGATGGCAAGGAGGCAGTTCTGGCGAATCATCGTGCAAGAATACACGTGCATGGCAGCCCTGCTCTCACCGTGAAGAAAAAATTGCTGCAAACCGGGGCGGTCACTTGAGCAGCTCATGGGTCTTGCCGATGATTCGCTCCTCCAGCGATTCGGCCAGCCAGCTTGGGTGCAGCGGGTTGGACCAGTAGATGATGGAGGTTTTGGCTTCGTAACCGCCCTCGTTGAGCACGCGCTTGCTGGGGATGTAGGCAAGCACATCGTTGCAGTAGCCGGCGATCCAGACGGAGGCGGGGCCGGCCAGCTCGCGCTTCAGGCGCAGCGAGTAGTCCACGCAGGTTTCGCCGCTGAGCGCGACGAAGGTGATGTCATCGCCGAAGCGCACGACCTGGACGGGATAGTCGTAGTGATCGCGCAGGGTGCCCTGCTCCATGGCCAGCAGACGCCGGCGGTCCCAGTCGCGCATGAAGATGCTGTAGCCGGGATCGCTGCCTTTGGGGATGGCGAGGCGTTTCTCCAGTTCCTCCCTGCCGGGGGCGGGCTGGTAGTCGAGCCGCGTGGTGTCGTACGCCATGCGCAGGGCTCCATTCACCGGCCTCACTTTGGTCCCGAGCGCGGCCTCCACCGCTGTGGCGAGGCTTTGACCGTGAAGCGCACTGAATCTTTCGGCAAAGCGGGGATAGCCGTTCTGGTCGCCGCCGCAGCCCATCATGAACAGGGCGATGGTGTTCGGATGCGCCTCCTCGATGAACTTCTGCGCATGGCCCGCGTAGTCCGCATGCCACAGTTTGATGCTCAAGGTCGTGTTGTGGCAGGCGTAGCCGAAGACGATGGCGATCAACGACTTGTCCGCCCGCTCCACGGACAGAACCGGCACGTCGTGATCCACCGGACCATCAGAGTTGGGGCTGTTGAGGTAAGGCTCGCCCGTGGGCTTGTCGTTTTTTAATCGCCGGTTCATGGCGAAGCCGCAGCGCGCGTGGGAATACGAGAGCGTCACGGGTTCAAGCCTGCCCAGCGCCTCGCCGATGATCTGTGTGATCTTGGCAATCAGGGAGGCATTGTAACGCAGGCAGCGCTCCTTGCGCAGCGAGTCGTTCAGCTCGGCAAACTCCGCCTCGCTGAAGCGCAACTCCGGTCCGCAGTGGGTGTGCGAGCAGTTCAGGAGCAGGGCTTCGTTCGGCAGGTGGAACTGCGTCTTCATATTGGCCGCCACGGCGTCGCGAATCTGCTTGGGCACCTCCACCAGATCCATGGTGACCATCACCAAGCGGGTGCCCTTGGCGTCCTCAATCGCAAGCGTTTTGGCCCGCAAGTCCATGCCGGTGCCTTCGGCAATGACCACCCGGTTGGCGAAGCCCGAGAGGTACATGGGCTCGGTGGGCGTGATCACGATCTGGGAGGCGCCAGCCTTCCATTGGCCGAAGGCGGGGCTGGCGCCGGCGAGCATTGCCAGGGCGAGAAGGCGGAGCGTTTTCATGGAGGGATCAAAGAGTGTTGGCCCTCAGCACGCGAAGGACGTTTTCACCGAGCACCTTGCGGATGGTTTCGTCTGAGTGGCCGCGCATGACCATGCCGAGGGTGTAGATGGGCCAGTTCGTCCAGGCGATGCTCTGCTCAGCCTCGGGCGAGGCCTGGTAATCGTCCTTCGGCCAGAGGTGCTCCCAGCGGTCGGCGGGACCGCCGAAGGGAGAGGTGCCATCAGGGCGCTTCTGGACCTTGAGGCGTTCTTCCTTCTCGAACCGCGACACGTACGAGCTGTCCACACCGATCGCGGCGTGGGCCGCGCCGAAAGTCTTGATCAGGTGGTCGAGGTGATTGAGCAGGGCGTTAATGTCGCCGGTGCCGCCGAGGAAGCGCGGGACGCAGCAGATTCCCACAAGCCCGTCGGTGTCGCAGATGGCCTTGATCGCCTCGTCGGGCTTGCCCCGGAAGTGCTTGTAAACGGCGGCGCAGGTGGTGTGACTGGCCACCATGGGTTTCGAGGAGGCCCGCGCTGCATCAGCCGCCGTCAGCCAGCCGCTGTGAGCGACATCCACGATCACGCCCACCTTGTTCATCTCGGCCACGGCGGCGTGGCCGAAGTCGCTGAGCCCTCCATCATGCGGTTCGCCGGCACCGTCGCCGATGGGATTGCGACGGTTGTAGGTCAGGTGCATCATGCGGATGCCCAGCTCATGGAAGATGCGGATGAAACGCAGCTCATCGCGCACGCTCTGCCACTGCCCCCGCAGCGGCACGCCATTGCCCGTGAAGCAAAGGCAGTGCTGGCCGGCCTTCTTGACCGCCAGGATCTCCTCAGCCGTCACCACCTTTGACAGAGCGGGCTTCATCAAATCGGTGGCCCGGGTAAAATGCGCCAGACGCTTGATCAGGCGCAGCGGATCGCTGCCCTCCTCACCCGCGTTTTGGAAGGTGCAGGTCACGCCGGCGGCGTTGAATGCCTCAAAAAACTCCTGCCGCTCGCGCTCGTTCGTCGCGCCCCGGTTCATCAGCATCTCCTCGCGCAGGTCTTCCAGTTCGTCGCTGGAGGCGCCGGACTTCACCGCCTGATTGTAGGCTTCGCCATCCATGGCGAAACGCGGGGCGAAGCCGTATGACTCGAACACCAGCGAGTTGAAATGCAGTTCCCAGGCCCGCTCAACCTGCGCCTGGGTGGGTTTTAGGATGCCCATAGCGATCTCGCGCGGCCTGTCGATGGCAGGATTGCCCGTGATCCAGATCTTCCTGGCCTCCTCACCCTTGACCCGAATGTTGAAGCCGCCGGCGAGCGCGGCGAGGGGAAGTTGCTGCAAGAGAGAGCGGCGGGAGAGTGCCATGGGAATACCTACGCTTGGTGGACCTGCGGGCTTTCCAGCGTCCCGCTGCCACCAAAACCGGACGAACTTCGACCCGGCATCGTCATTTCGCGGAGCCTTTCGCACCCCTTTCGGACGAGACCTAAATAAGGGCTCAAGCTACACGCCGAGGCAGCCGACCGCGCAAGTTTGCCTGAGCTGCCCCGGTTCTACTTTTGCGCGACATGTCAGCGGAGAATCGCTTGTCCCTCACGCTATCAATGATGATTTCACCGCGTAAACCCAATGCGTCTCCAACACCAAAGCCCAGGGTGGGCAACATCTGGCTGAATGCTGTGTTTTCGGTGCTTGAGGCCTGTGAGGTGATCCTGAACTGGGCCGGCAGAGCCTGGATGAGGGTGTTTCCGCCGGGGGGGAAGCGGCGGTGAGCGCAACTCTGGGCTCTGAAGTTTGAAGATTGAGGCCGCCCGCCCGTCACGTAACTCCCTGCCATGACACGTCGCCTGCTTCTCGCATCGTTCGCACTGGCCGCCTCCGCTCTGGCTCAAGAAGCCAAGCCGCTGCGCGCCGGCATCATCGGCCTGGACACCTCGCACGCCATCGCGTTCACCACCTCCCTGAACACCAAGAGCCTGCCGGAGGCCAAAGGAGCAAAGATGGTGGCGGTGTACCCCAAGGGCAGCCCGGACATCGAAAGCAGCACCAAGCGCGTGCCGGAGTACACGGAGAAAGTGAAGGCCATGGGCGTGGAGGTCGTGGATTCGATCGACGCCCTGCTCAGCAAGGTGGACGTGGTGTTCCTGGAGACCAACGACGGCCGCCCGCACCTGGAGCAACTGCGCCCCTGCCTGGCCGCCAAGAAGCCGGTGTTCATTGACAAGCCCATCGCGGCATCCTTGAAAGACACGCTGCAAATCTTTGCCGAAGCGAAGAAGGCGGGCGTGCCGATCTTCTGCTCGTCATCCCTGCGCTTCAGCAAAAACACCCAGGCGGTGCACAACGGCTCGGTGGGCAAGGTGAAGTACGCGGAAACGTTCAGCCCGGCGCACTTGGAACCGACGCATCCTGATCTTTACTGGTACGGTGTGCACGGCTGCGAATCGCTCTTCACCGTGATGGGCACGGGCTGCATCAGCGTGAAACGAGGCACCACCGAGGACGGCAAGATCATGGTCACCGGCAACTGGGGCGACGGGCGCATCGGCATTTTCCGCGAGGAGAACGGCAAAGACCGCAAGGGCTACGGCGGCAAGGCCGTGGGCGACAAGGGCGAGGCCCCGGTGGGCAGCTATGACAGCTACGATGTGCTGCTTTCGGCGATCCTGGACTTCTTCCACACTGGCAAGGTGCCAGTGACGGCGGAGGAAACCATCGAGCTGTACGCCTTCATGGAAGCTGCGGACGAGAGCAAGCGGCGCGACGGCGCGGAGGTGACGCTCAAAGAAGTGCTCGACAAGGCAAAGCAGTAGTGCCCCGCTACAGTTTCAGCGGCTCGTCCCGGTTCGGGAACGTGGCCTCGCAAGTGAGTTGGATGCCGCCGCGCGGCGAAAACTTGCCGCGCACAACCGCCTGCCGTGGCGCGCAGGCCTTCACCACGTCATCAAGCACGCGGTTCACGATCTCCTCGTTGAAGGAGGCGTGATTGCGATACGAGGCGAGGTAGAACTTGAGCGATTTGGTTTCAATGCATCGCTCGCCGGGGATGTAGAAGATCTCCAGGTGAGCGGTGTCCGGCTGGCCCGTGACGGGGCAGATCGAACTGAACTCCGGGCAGTCCAAATGGATCGTGTACGGTCGGCCCAGGGTGCGATTGGGAAAGGTTTCGAGGGCCGCCTCGTCGGGTGAGGCGGGCAGGCGATGTTCGGAACGGCCCAGCAGGCTGAGCTCCCCAGTAGTGGATATATCTGACATGGCAGTTACACAAAGTGCCATAGACTTCAGGATATTCAATCTTTACCGACTGCCAATTATTACGTATTGTCAGGAGATTGAAACTGAGGTTTAACCGGACCCCCATGCCCGACCTGAAGACATACCTTGCCGACCGCAGCGCTCTTATTGATGCCGCTCTCCAACGTTTCATCCCCAGTGCGGAAACGTCACCGGCGACCATTCACAAGGCGATGCGACACAGCATGTTCGCAGGGGGCAAGCGGCTGCGGCCGATTCTCTGCCTCGCTGCGGCGGAGGCCTGCGGCGGTGATGTGGAGGCCGCCATGCCCGCCGCCTGCGCTGTCGAGTGCCTGCACACCTATTCGCTCATCCACGATGACCTGCCGTGCATGGACGATGATGATTTCCGGCGCGGCGTGCCTACCTGCCACAAGGTTTTCGGTGAAGGCATCGCGGTGCTGGCCGGTGACGCGCTTCAGGCACTGGCGTTTGAACTGGTGGCGCGCACACCTGCCAACGCCGCCTTTAATGCGGCCGACTACGTCCTGGAACTTGCGGTCACCGCCGGCAGCCGCCACCTCATCGGGGGCCAGGTGATGGACCTTGAAGGCGAAGGCAAAAAGCTGCCGTTGGATGACCTGCGCTACGTGCACGAGAGCAAGACGGCGGCCCTCCTGACCACTTCGATCAAACTCGGGGGCATGAGCGCGGGCGCAAGCACCGGGCAGGTGCAAGCCCTGCATGCTTTTGGTTGGAACACCGGGCTGGCGTTTCAAATCATCGATGACATTCTGGACGTGACCCAGACAAGCGAGAAACTAGGCAAAAGCGCCGGAAAAGACCTGGCCAGCGACAAGTCCACCTACCCTGCCCTGCTGGGGTTGAAAGCATCCCATGAGGAGGCCGACAGGCTGACGAATGAAGCCATGGCGGCGTTAGACACCTTGGGAGAAGGCTCTTTCCGCCTGCGTCAACTGGCAAAGCATTTATTTTCTCGTGAACACTAATTTAGTCATCGCGTCTAGATAATCCGGATTAGAAATCTATTACTTTTTGTCGTGATATAAACTTGAGTTCTCAGCTTAGATTCTCGATAACGGGAAGCTTCTCATTTTCGCCCTCCAACCGCCTCCCTCCGCACCTATGATGCCCATCACGTCAGTGCCTCTGTCGAATCCAGGGTCCAGCCAGCCAAGATCGCCATCCGTCCTGACTGACGACCACGATTCAGCGGTTTCCACCATCATTCCGTTCCCGACGGCTGAAAGTCTGCCGGCAATGGCAGATGATCCGGAGGCACCGCTGGAGCGCAGCATCGCCACCACGTTCCTGCGCGAAGGGGCGGTGCAAATGGAGCACGCAAATCACTTTGAAGCGTCCACCAGCGACGGCACCCGCATCGTGGGAGACATCCTTCGGGTGAGCCCGCACTTCGTGGTCTGCGAGGTCCTCAACCCCCTGCAGGTGATGACGCCCGGCTGGCAGACGGAGGAAGCCCTGGTGATCCTGGCCCGCCAGGAAGCCTATCGAGGCCCCGCCCGTTTGAACAAGGCCATGAACACAGGCCGCTCGCTGATCTGCGAGTGGACGCTGCAAGGCGCATGGAAGGCGACGCTTGCATCCGGCGGCAGCATCACGCGCCTGTCCCAGGACGAGGTGCTGGGGCCGTTCTTCGAGCGCATGCGCATTCTCCAGCGCATCAGCCAGGTTTTCAAAGCCGTCATTGCGGAGGTGGCCTCGCTGCTGGATGAAGCCAAGCAGGGGCTGGATCGCATTGAGGTGGGCCTGCAATCGCAGCCGGACGCGGCGCGGGCCGAGGCGCTGCGCCTCCTGCTCCCGCAATTGCACGACGGCCTCGTCCCGGCGCTCAACCAGGTGTTCGCCCGGTTCGAAAGCGCCTCGAACAACATCCCGAAGGACCTGGACGCGGAGTACCACTCGCTGGTGCGGCAGCATCTGCACCCCTTCATGATGTGCTCGCCCTTCATCCACCACATCTACTCGAAGCCGCTGGGCTACGCGGGCGACTACGGGGCTTTGCAGAAGCTGCTGGGCGACCCGTTTGAAGGGCACACCCTGTTCGCCAAGCTGCTGAATGCCTGGCTGGTGCTGAACCCGGCAGGCGAAGCCTACCGCACCCGGGTGAACACCATCGTGGAGGTGCTGCATGAGCAGGCCGGGCGCTGCCACGAAAGAGGCGCGGATTTTCGTGTTTTGAGCATAGGCTGCGGTGCTGCCAACGAAGTCGTGCGGTTCGCCGCCACGGATGATCTTTGCAACAGCACCACCTTCACCCTGGTGGACTTCAACCCCGACACGCTGGCCTACGCCAAAAAGAACGTGGATGCCGCCATGCGCGAACACTGGCGGCTGATGCGCACCAGCTACGTGCGCATGAGCGTGCAGGGCCTGGTGCTGGACGAGGCGCGCATGATTCGCAAAGGCCAGACCAGTTTCGGCCCGGTGGCGAAAGTGGGCGGCTACGATTTCATCTATTGCACCGGCCTGTACGATTACTTCAGTGACCGCGTCACCCGCCGGCTGACCCAAAGCATGTACAACATGCTGGCACCCGGCGGGCGCCTGCTGGTGTGCAACTTCACACCGGCCAATCCCATCCGCCACTTCATGAAGTACGTGCTCGACTGGGATCTCACCCATCGCACGCCGGAACAGTTGCTTTCCATCGCTCCCGCCGGCGTAAAGGCCGAGGACATGTGGATCACGATGTCCCCCGCCGATGTCGAGGCCTACCTGCACGTGAGAAAGCCCATGTAAATTCGTTCCGGCAAGCGGGGTTGACGATGGCCGGTGGTCCATCCACCGTTTCCATTCTCTCACCCCACCATGAGTACAGCCGCATCGCTTGCCGGGCGCTATGAACGCTTTCGCAACGAGGTCTTCAGCGGCCTCGTCGAGGAGTCCCCGGTCCTTCCCGGCTGGACCGATCCGATGCCGGAGCTGCAGTTGCAGAGCCTTTGGTTCGCGGGCGAATTCGGGGCTGAATTCACCACGGTGGACGGCCAGCGGGTGACCATCCGCGACTTTGGCGTCTGGAACTCCGGCGCCGGACCGGATTTCGCCCATTGCGCCGTGCTGTACAACGGCGAGGTGCTCACCGGCGACATCGAGCTTGACCCCGATGTGCGCGACTGGGAGCGCCACGGCCACGGCGGCAACGCCGATTACAACCGCGTGGTGCTGCATCTGTTCATCCACGCCCCGCCGGAAGGCCGTGCCTTCACCCGCACCGCCGAGCACCGGGAGGTGCCGCAGGTGCAATTGACGGCGGCAATGCTGGGCGATGCTTTCGCCAAACCCGTGCACCTGGCGGCGGCCAGGCTTGGCCGTTGTGCAACGCCCCTCCGAGCCATGGGCGAAACCTCGCTGCGATCATTCATTGAGGCTTCCGCGCAATTTCGCCTGCTACGCAAATCGAAGCGCGTGCACCAGTGCGTGACGGCGCATGGGCGCGAGCAGGCCATCTTCCAGTCCCTGGCGCAGACACTCGGCTACCGCCAGAATCAGCGCCCTTTCATGGTGCTGGCCCAGCGGCTGCCGTTGCGCGGCCTGCTAAGCATGGAACCAGCGGCGCGCGAGGCGCTGCTGTTTGGCGTCTCCGGCTTCCTCGAAGCCACACCCTACGACGCCGCCAAGGACGCCACGCGCGACTATCTGCGCCAGCTTTGGGAGCACTGGTGGAAACTGCGCGGTGAGTACAGCCGCTGGCGGGAGCCGCCGCAGGAACTGCCCTGGAAGATCGTCGGCACCCGCCCTGGCAATCACCCGCAACGCCGGCTCGGGGCGCTGGCGGCCATGCTCAATGCATGGGGCAAAATCAGCCACCCCTTGAAGCGGCCGGAAACCTGGAACCGCGAATCGTGGACCAAAATGCTCGTGAGCCTGCGGCACAGCTACTGGGACCAGCATTACACCCTGACGGCGGCCCCTTCCGCCAAGCCTCTGGCCATGATCGGCGAGACACGGGTGAACGAGATGCTCGCCAACGTCGTGTATCCCCTCCTCCTGCCGGAACGGCCCGCAGTCTGGGCCGAGTACCTGGATCTGCCCGCCCTGCTGGATAACCAGAAGGTGCGCCGTGCCTCGCTGCGGCTGTTCGGTGATTCACCCCTCGCCCCGATGTTCCAAAAGAAGCTGCATCACCAGCAGGGGCTTCTGCAGATCTATGAGGACTTCTGCCTGGAAGATGACTCCGCCTGCGCGGAGTGCCCGTTCCCGGAACGAGTGATGCAGTGGAAGTGAAGGTTGTCAGAGCGGCGGCGGATTCATCACAAAACTTGTCTGTCGTACCGGCATCGGTCATTGCGTACTCTTCGCCCTTCTTTCCTATGAACCGCCGACTCGCCACCTGGATTCTCACCGCCTTCACCCTGACCGGATCAGCCTCAGCGGTTGAGCTCGAAGGTACCCGCGCACCGGCCAAATCGAGCTGCCCCACGCCCGAAGAGGCGCAGAAGCTCATGGTGGTGCCGGACGGCTACGCCGTGCGCTGCTTCGCCCATGAACCCATGGTGGTGAATCCCGTGGCCATGGCCTGGGATGCGCGCGGCCGCCTGTGGGTCGTGGAAGGGTATGAGTATCCCGAAGGCTCCCCTTACAAAAACGAAGCCTTTGGCGCGGAAGCGAAGGACGACAAGTACCACCCCGTTCCGGAGGTCTGCAAAGCCAAGGACAATCCGTTGAACGCCATGCGCGCGGACCACCCAAAGATTCCCAAGGACCGCATCGTCATCCTTGAAGACACCGACAACGACGGCGTGGCGGACAAGCGCACGGTGTTTCTTGAAGGTCTCGACATGGGCTCTGCGATCATCTGCGGCGACGGCGGCGTGTATGTGGGCCAGCAGCCGCACCTGCTGCATTTCAGGGACACCGATGGCGACGATCACGCGGACGAATGGCGCGTGGTGCTCACCGGCTTTGGCCGCGAGGACACTCACGAATTGGTGAACAGCTTCTGCTGGGGGCCTGACGGCTGGCTTTACATGACACACGGCGTCTTCACCAACAGCAAGGTGCGCCGCCCTGGCGAGCCTTTGAACAAGGGCTTCAAATTCGACGCGGGCATTGGCCGCGCCAGGCCGCTTGGCAACGACAAGGAGGCGCATTGGGACTTCGAGGTCTTTGCCGACGGCACCAGCAACCCTTGGGGCTGCGACTACGACGAGCGCGGCAACTTCTTCGTCAGCGCCTGTGTCATCGACCACTTCTTCCACATGGCGCCCGGCGGCATCTACGTGCGCCAGGGCGGCGCCCCGGAGAACCCATACTCGTACGAGCTGCTGCCCAGCATTGTGCATCACAAGCACTTCCGCGCCGCTTACGCCGGGGTGCAGATTTATCAGGGCGGAGTGTACCCCAAAGATACCTGGGGCCATGCCTTCATCGGCAACATTCACGACAACGCCATTCACGAGGAGATCCTCACCCCCGTGGGCTCCACCTTCAAATGCGACCCGCGCCGCGACTTCCTGCGCGCCAACAACGGCTGGTTCCGTCCCGTGAGCACCCGCACCGGCCCCGATGGCAATCTCTGGATCATGGACTGGTGCGACAAGTACCCGTGCTACCAAAACGCCAAGGCCAATCCCGAGGGCGTGGATCGTGAGAAGGG
This sequence comes from uncultured Verrucomicrobiota bacterium, assembly GCA_903854655.1. Taxonomy (GTDB): domain Bacteria; phylum Verrucomicrobiota; class Verrucomicrobiia; order Verrucomicrobiales; family Verrucomicrobiaceae; genus CAINXC01. Next base: position 28,576 of record CAINXC010000515.1, read on the forward strand.
GCGGATCTGGCGGGTGGTGTACACCGGCGATAAGAACGAGCGTGTTGCAACGCGGCCGACGAAGGACATGGACCTTTCAAAGCTGGACACTTCGGCATTGGTGAAGCTGCTGGGAGACCCTAACAATTGGATGCGGCGTTGGGCACGCCGGGAGCTGGTGGAAAAGCTGTCGCCGAAATTGGAGCTAAAGGCCAAGGACGACCAATCCAAAAAGACTGGAGGGTTGGAAGCCATAGGGATCTCGGATCCGTTTGGCGGCACCAAGGTCGAACACCGTTCGCTTGTAACTATCAACGAGGCAGAGCGGAAAAAAGGCGCGGCGGCCCTGGAGCCGTTGCTCAAAACGACAGCCGCAACCGATGCCCTATGGACCCTTTACCAAGCCGATCTGCTAACCACGGAAAAGTGGACCGAGGCCGCTCGAAGCGACTCGCTCGCCCTTCGCACGGCTGCGGCAGGACTTGCGGGCGAAAATCCCGGCTTGGCAAAAGTTACTGACGGAGAGGGGAAAGGCCGTGCCGTTACCTTCCCCATGCTGGACGTGCTTGCCGTTAATAAAGACGCTTCGATTCGCCGCAGCATGGCTCTCGCGGCGAGAACTCTTGCCCTGAACGGTCTTACAAAAGACGTGCCCGAACACGCCTACTCCGAACTCATTGGGGCGCAGTTCACCTGGCCAACCTTTAATCACCTTCTGGGTAAGATCGCCGAGGCCTCTGCTTCTCCTGAAGAGACCGTGCTTCCATTCGCCGTCTGGATGGCCATCGAACCGCAGCTGGCTCATAACGCCTGGGGTGAGGCAGAATCGACCTTGAACTGGCTTGCCGGTCTGGGACCGAAGGCAGAGCCTCTATCACACGTCCTCACATACAAATCCATGCGCCGTCTCTGCGACACGAGGAAGCCCGAAAATCTCGACCTCGCCCTGGACTTCCTGACCAAGATCAAAGCCCACGACATCCTCCTCGCGAATGCGCTCGACGGCCTGGAGAAAGGCCAGGAAAACGGCATCATCAAGCCGGCGAAGGATTTCTCCACCCTCTTCGCTGAATTTGCCAAGAGCAACAACACTGAGGTCCGCAAACACGCCATCAACCTCGGCATGCTGTGGGGTGATCCGAAGGCGGTGGCCTCCTTTGTTGCGGTGATGCTGGACGCCAAGGCCGGCGAACCCGAGCGCATCGCCGCTCTGCAATCCCTGCGCCGGGTGAAGAGTGAAACGGCGAAGCAGGGCTATGCCAAGGTGTGGGACACCAGTAGCGGCGCGCAGTTCAGGCTGGAGGCGCTGCGCGCCGCGCCGGATCTGGGTGATGACAAAAGCGCGAAGGCCATCCTGGCGTTGTGGCCCGAGCTTACGCCCACGCAGCGAGTGCCTGCCACGGAAGCTTTGCTTTCTCGTCCAGTGTGGGCAGCGGAGCTGCTGGATGCGGTGGAAGCGAAGCGCATCGACAAGTCCGCGCTGCCGATGACCGTGGCGCGCAGCTTTGCCAAGGGGCAGGACGCGGCCTTGAAAAAGCGTGCGGAAAAGGTGCTCGGCGTGTGGCGCGAATCGAACGAGGACACGAAGGCGCTCATTGCGGCCAAGCGAAAGGCCTGCCTGGAGGGAACGCCGGACATCACCGCCGGCAAGCTGCTGTTCCAGACCGCATGCGTAGTGTGCCACAGCTTCCACGGCGGCGGGCAGAAGGTGGGGCCGGACTTGATCGGCAGCGGTCGCAGCAACCTGGATGCGATTCTTTCCAACGTCATTGATCCCAACCAGATCATTGGCAACGGCTGCGAGAACTTCATTGTGACCACCAAGGACAACCGCACGCTGAGCGGCCGTGTGGTCGAAGACACGCCAACGCACGTCAAGCTTCTGGCCATCGGCGGTGCCGAGCAAACCGTGCCGCGTGATCAGATCGCGAAACTGGAAAACACCCACCAGTCCCTGATGCCAGTGGGCTTTGGCGCGCTGCCGGACGACATGTTCCGCAACCTCATCTGGTACGTGCTCGCACCGCCGGAGGAAGGACCGCTGACCCCGGAAAAGAAGAAGCTGCTCAGCGCCAGCATCGACGCCCCGACCGCTCCCAAAAAGGCCAGCGGCAACTACGCCATCGACTGGGAAGGCGTGAGCCTGTGGAACCCGCAGTGGAAAGTCAGCGCACCAGAGTTCGAGCGCACGCCGCTGAAGCTGGGCGAGTACTATGGCCGCCAGAACGTGCTGCTGATGCATCCCTTCCCCGACAAGAAGACCCCCACGGCGTTGGAACAGAAGCTCACCATCGATTCGGCGAAGCACACACTAAAATTCGCCGTGGCCGCCGATGATCGGGGCGACTGGGAGCTGGTCGTCACCGCCAACGGCAGGGAACTGAAGAAGCTCGCTGTTGATCACGAGAAACCGCGCTGGAAGGAAATCAGCATCGACCTGAGCGCCTTTGCCGGCAAAGAGGTGGCCCTGCGCCTGGAGGGGCACGCCACCGGCTGGTCTTACGAGTTCGGTTACTGGGCCGATGTGCGGGTGGAATGACGGTGGCGGTGTTTTCACTTGTCAGGCCAGCACATGCTCCACATGCTCCCTGACCATGAAAAGCCTGTTCACGCTCTCGTTCATTCCACGTTCCGTTGATTTTGGTTTGCTGGTGCTGCGACTCTGGCTGGGGTTGACGATGCTGCTCAATCACGGTCTGGACAAAGCTTCGCACTTCGCGGAGATGGCAAAGAAGTTTCCACCGATCATCTACAACTCGCAGATGAGCCTGGGTCTGGTGGTGTTTGCGGAAGTGGGCTGCTCGGTGCTGCTGATCATCGGGCTGCTGAGCCGTTTCGCATCGCTCGCCCTGGCGATCAACATGGGCGTGGCCTTCTTCGTCGCGCACCACGCATCCCTGGCAGCATCGAGCCCTCCGCCGGGCTCAGGTGAACTGGCCTTCATTTATCTCGCCGGCTATGTGGCCCTGTTTTTCTCGGGCCCCGGCAAGCTCTCGGCGGACAAGGCTTAGTCGCCAAACGTCGCCACAACCTTCACAGGCTCTCCGAGCTTGATCCGGAAGACCTCGCAGCTCGCGGCATAGGGATCGGCTTTGTAG
>CAINXC010000516.1 GCA_903854655.1 uncultured Verrucomicrobiota bacterium
CGCCCGTGAGCTGCTCCCGGCCGAACTGAAGGTCCTGCGTCAGCTTCACGACCGTGAGAAGGCGGATGGCGATGAGCAGTCCGCGTGGTTCGCCCTTGCCACCGCCCTTTTGAATCTGGACGAAACCATCACCAAGAGCTGACCCCATGACAACGCATCTCGATCTTCTCCATCGCCGCGCTTTCTTCCAGCGCTCCGGATTTGGTGTGGGCGCCCTGGCGCTCGGCTCGCTCATGGGCGGCGCCTCTGCGGCCACCGTGGATCCACTGGCCGCCCATCCCGCCCGTTTCGCGCCGAAGGCGAAGCGCATCATCTACCTGCACATGATAGGCGCGCCCTCCCAGCTCGATCTGTTTGACGCCAAGCCGGAGCTGGTGAAGCGCGATGGCGAGGCCTGCCCGGAATCGCTGCTCAAGGGCAGACGCTTTGCCTTCATCGGCGGCGCGATGAAGCTCGCGGGCTCGAAGTTCGCCTTCAAACAGCACGGCCAGAGCGGACAGACCTTTTCCGAACTGCTGCCGCATCTCGCCTCGGTGGCAGATGACATCACGGTGGTGCGCTCCCTGCACACCGAGGAGATCAATCACGCTCCTGCGCAGATGTTCCTGCACACCGGCTTTGGGCGCGGCAGCCGGCCCAGCCTGGGCTCCTGGGTCACTTATGGGCTGGGGTCGGACAACGCCAATGTTCCCGCCTATGTCGTGCTGCTCAGCGGCCCTTCCGGCGGCGCGGGCACCAGCCTGTGGTCCAGCGGCTTCCTGCCCAGCGTGTATCAGGGTGTGCAGTTCCGGTCGGAAGGCGATGCGGTGCTCTACCTTTCCAATCCCCCCGGCCACAGCGCCAAAAGCCGCCGCCACGTTCTCGATGCGGTGGGCTGTCTCAACGAGATCCGCCTGGCGGACGTGCATGACCCCGAAATCGCCACGCGCATCAGCCAGTATGAGATGGCGTACCGGATGCAGACCAGCGTGCCCGAGTTGATGGACATCGCGCAGGAATCGCCCGCCACGCTCAAGCTTTACGGCGCGCAGCCGGGCCGCGCTTCTTTTGCCAACAACTGCCTGCTCGCCCGCCGGCTCATCGAGCGCGATGTTCGCGTGGTGGAGCTCTATGATTCGGACTGGGATCACCATGGCAGCCTGGCCACCGCCCTGCCGCGCAAGTGCCGCGATGTGGACCAGGGCATGGCCGCCCTGATCACCGATTTGAAGCAGCGCGGCCTGCTGGATGAAACGCTGATCGTCTGGGCCAGCGAGTTTGGCCGCACCCCGCTTGCGCAGGGCATCTCCGGCGACGGCACGGCCACCAAGCCGGGCCGCGACCACCACAAGGATGCCTACACCGTGTGGCTTGCCGGCGGCGGCGTGAAGCCCGGCCTGAGCCATGGCCAGACCGATGAATTCGGCTTCAACGTCGCGTCACAGGGCGTGCATGTGCATGATCTCAACGCCACCGTCCTGCACCTGATGGGGCTGGATCACGAGCGCCTCACCTTCAAGTACCAGGGCAGGGAGTTCCGCCTCACCGATGTGCATGGAAGCGTGGTGAGGGAACTGCTGGCTTAGTGTCCTGCGAGGCAAGTTCATTGAAAATCCCTTTGCTGTTCACGCCCCACGCAAGGTGGGGCGCTGAACCGTAGCGAAGCGCAGGTAGCCAGCCGCAGGCTGCCCGAAGGGCGGGCATAGCGAGGCAATCTCCACGGGGCCGTCATTGCA
>CAINXC010000517.1 GCA_903854655.1 uncultured Verrucomicrobiota bacterium
CGGACGCCTTCGTGCTGCCGGACCTCGCCACCGCCTTTGCCGACATCGACGTGGACCAGTCCCTGAGCGTGGACGCGAAGAACCAGAAGAAGCTGGAGGTGCAGGAGCGCCTGGACCACCAGGGCCAGCGCATCCACAACATCACGCAGCTTCTGCGCGCCTATTGTCTCTATGAGAAGGGCGTGCAGTACCTGGTCATGGAAAACAAGGTCGTGATCGTGGATGAAAACACCGGTCGTGAAATGCCCGGCCGCCGCTGGAGCGACGGCCTGCACGGGGCCGTGGAAGCCAAGGAAGGCGTGCAGATCGACGCCGAAACGCAGACCCTGGCCACCATCACCATCCAGAACTACTTCCGCCTCTATCAAAAGCTGGGCGGCATGACCGGCACCGCTGAAACGGATGCGGCGGAGTTCCACGACATTTACAACCTCGACGTGCTGCCCATTCCCACCAACCAGGTGGTGAAGCGCATCGACGGCAACGACAGCATCTTCAAAACGCGCCGCGAGAAGTACAACGCCGCCATCACGATGATCAAGGAGCGCCATGCCAAGGGCCAGCCCATCCTCGTGGGCACCGCCAGCGTGGAAGCCTCGGAAACCGTTTCGCGCATGCTCAAGCGTGAAAAGATCCCGCACAACGTGCTCAATGCGAAGTATCACCGCCAGGAAGCGGAGATCGTCGCCAACGCCGGTCTGCGCGGCGCGGTCACCATCGCCACCAACATGGCGGGCCGCGGCACGGACATCAAGCTGAGCCAGGGTGTGCCGGAGCTGGGAGGCCTGCTGGTCGTGGCCACGGAGCGCCATCTGTCGCGCCGCGTGGACCGCCAGTTGCGCGGTCGTTGCGCACGCCAGGGCGACCCGGGCGAGAGCAAGTTCTTCCTCAGCTTCGAAGACGAGCTGATGATGAAGTTTGGCGCCGCCGAAAAGATGACCTCGATCATGGAGCGCTTCGGCATGGAGGAAGGCGAGGAGCTTCAGCACCCCTGGCTGAACAGGAGCGTGGAGACCGCCCAGAAGCGCGTGGAGCAGCAGCACTACGTGTGGCGCAAACGCGTGCTCGAGTACGATGACGTGATGAACCAGCAGCGCGAGGTGGTCTATGACTACCGCAACGAGATCCTGGAAAGCAGCGACACGCGGGTGCTGATCGACGAAGCCCTGGAAAAGGGTGTCGGCGAACGCGTGGCGGACTTCATTCCGAGCGACGGTTCGAAGCCCGAGGAACCGCCGGATTTCGACAGCCCTACAAACTGGGTGAACACCACCTTCCCCGTCGGCATCAGCCAGCGCGAGGCGGCCTTCCAAACGAAGACCTACGCCGAGGTGGTCCAGTACATCATCGAGCGCGTGCAGCGGGCCTACAACCTGAAGACCAGCGGGGCCGCCCCCCAGGCCGTCCAGGACCTGGAGCGCATGATCCTGCTCAACGCCGTGGACCGTCTCTGGCAGGAGCATCTGTATGCCCTGGATGCCCTGAAGGAAGGCGTCAACCTGCGCACCTACGGCCAGAAGGACCCGCTCATTGAATTCAAGTCCGAGGCCTATGTCATCTTTGCGGAACTCATGCGCAACATCAACGGCGAGGTGCTCAACAACCTCTTCCGCGGCATGGCGCAGCTTCAGGCGTTTGAACAGTTCCTCGCCCAGCTCTCGCAGCAGAAGCGTCTGCAGCAGAGCAGCGCCGGCAACGAAGTCGAAACCAGCTCCGGCCTCTCCATCGACAGCGGCGCGACCGCCGCCACCAGCTCCGGCCAGCCTGAGCCCGCAGCCCCCAAAGGCCCGCGCATCATGCTTCCCTCCGTCAAGAAGGAGATGCCCAAGGTGGGCCGCAACGACCCCTGCCCCTGCGGCAGCGGCAAGAAGTACAAG
>CAINXC010000518.1 GCA_903854655.1 uncultured Verrucomicrobiota bacterium
GCCGCCCGCCGTCTATACCATGAGTTCGCGGAGGAGGAGCCGATTCTGGACTACCACAACCACCTGCCGCCGAAGGACATCGCGCAGAACCGGCAGTTTAGAAACCTGTTCGAGATCTGGCTGGAAGGCGATCATTACAAGTGGCGGGCGATGCGGGCCAACGGGGTTGACGAGGCGCTCATCACCGGCAACGCCGCGCCGCGCGACAAGTTCATGGCCTGGGCGAAGACGGTGCCGCACACACTGCGCAACCCCCTGTACCACTGGACGCACCTGGAGCTGAAGCGCTACTTCGGCATCAGCCAGCTCCTCAACCCCGGCTCGGCCGAGGCGATCTGGGAGGAGACGGAGGCGCAGCTCGCCAGGCCGGAGATGAGCGCTCGCGGCCTCCTGAGGACCCACAAGGTGAAGGCCCTCTGCACCACCGATGATCCGGCGGATGACCTCGCCTGGCACCGCCAGTGCGCGGCGGACGGCTTCGAGGTGGGCGTGTACCCCACCTATCGGGCGGACAAGGCGCTGGCAGTGCATCAGCCGGAGGTTTTCAACGCCTGGTGCGACAAGCTCAGCGCCATCAGCGGCGTCGAAGTGGGCAGCTACACGACGCTGCTCGATGCGATGAAGCAGCGCCATGACTTCTTTCACAGCGTGGGTGGCCGCTTGAGCGACTGCGGGCTCAATGCCTGCCACGCCAGCTTCATCAGCGATGCCGAGGCGGAGCGCATCTTTGCCAATGCCCGCGCCGGCAAGGCGGCCACAGCCCAGGAGCAGGACCAGTTCGCCAGCATGATTCTGCTGCACATCGGCCGCATGGGCGCGGAGAAGGGCTGGACCATGCAAATGCATCTGGGAGCGGTGCGCAACAACAACACCCGCCTCGCCCGCCAGATCGGCGCGGACGTGGGCTGTGACAGCATCGGCGACTGGCCGCAAGGAGAGGCCCTGTCGCGCTTCCTGGACCGGCTCGACACCGAAAACGCCCTGCCGCGCACCATTCTCTACAACGTCAATCCGGCGGCCAACTACGTGTTCGGCACCATGGCCGGGAATTTCGCGGATGGCAGCATTCCGGGCAAGGTGCAGTTCGGCTCCGGGTGGTGGTTCCTGGATCAGAAGGAAGGCATGGAGTGGCAGATCAACGCCCTCTCCAACCTGGGCCTGCTGAGCCGCTTCATCGGCATGCTGACGGACTCGCGCTCCTTCATGAGCTTCCCGCGCCACGAGTACTTCCGCCGCACCCTGTGCAACCTGCTGGGCAGGGACATGGAAAGCGGCGAGGTACCGCACGACTTCGAACTGGTGGGCGGCATGGCCCGCAACATTTGTTACACCAATGCGAAGGCTTTCCTCGGCCTGCACGTTAAATAGACCTCATCATGAAGCTGCTCCTTTCCCTGCTGTCTCTCGCGGCGGTCGCCCTGGCCGCCGATCCCAAGCCTCCGGTCTTCCCTGCCGACATCAAGGTCGTGCGCAACATCGCCTACCTGCCGGAAGGCCGCGTCGAGAAGGCCGATCTCTACCTGCCGAAGGAATTTGAGCGGGGCAAGAAGCTGCCCGCCGTGGTGATCATCCATGGCGGCGGATTCACCGGCGGAGTCAAGGACGCCGCACGTGAGATCAACATCGGCAGCAACCTGGTGCGGCACGGCTACGTGGCGATGAGCATCGAGTACCTGCTCGCCACCGCCGGTCGTCCGGATGCAACAGGGAAGCTCCCGCCCGATAGCCGCCCCTCCTGGCCGCAGAACCTGTACGACTGCAAAACGGCGGTGCGCTGGCTGCGCAAGAACGCGGAAGAGTACCACATTGATGCGGACCACATCGGCGTGATCGGTGGCAGTGCGGGCGGTCATCTCGCTGCGATGGTGGCCCTCACCGGCCCGGACGCCGGGCTCGATCCAGCGGAACCTCTGGGCACCTTCTCCTGCCAGGTGCAGTGCGGGGTGGATCTGTATGGCCCGAGCGATCTGACCACCTGGGGCAAGGACTCCGTCATGATTGGCAAGCCCATCGCCACCGCCTTGGACGAGTACAAGAAGGCATCGCCGATCAACCAGGCGACCGCCGGCGATCCGCCCATCCTCATCCTCCACGGCACGGCGGACAAGACAGTCGATGTCGCGCAGAGCAAGATGCTCGATGCCGCTTTGGAGAAGGCGGGGGTGGAGCACGAGCTTGTGATCGTCGAAGGCGCCCCTCACAGCTTCCACCTGGAGCCCAGGGAGAAGGACCTGCGCCCCCTGGTCATCGGCTTCTTCGACAAGCATTTGAAGCCGCAGCCTGCGGCTCCCTAGCGCAAGATCAGCCACCCACCCACGTTACACCACCTCATGTACCCGGGCCGCTCATCGTTGCTTTCACGCCGTCACTTCTTTGGAAGTGCTGGCAGCGGGCTTGCGGGCGTGGCGCTGGCGCAGTTGCTGAACAACGATGGCGTGTTCGCGGCGAACGCCGCCGAGCATGGCGGGCCGCATTTCCCGGCGAAGGCGAAGCGCGTGATCTGGCTGTTCATGCACGGCGGCCCCAGCCATGTGGACCTCTTTGATCCGAAGCCGGAACTGATCCGCCTCGCCGGGCAGCCGATTCCGGACAGCGTGGGCAAATTTGAGACACGTCGCAAGGTGGCGGGGAATCCGCTGCTGGCGCCGGTGAAGCCCTTCCGCAAGCACGGCCGGTCCGGGCTGGAGATCAGCGACTTTCTGCCCCACATGGCGGAGCTGGCCGATGAGCTATGCGTGGTGAGAAGCTGCCATGGCGACAGCGTCAATCACCCGCAGTCCGTGTATCAGATGAACACGGGCTCGATCCTCATGGGCAAGCCCAGCATGGGCGCCTGGGTGAGCTACGGCCTGGGCACGGAGAACCAGAACATGCCCGCCTTTGTGGTGATGCCCGATCCCGGCGGTGGTCTCAAAGGCGGCCCGCCCGCGTCGGGCAGCGGCTTCCTGCCCGCAACCTACCAGGGCACGACCATGCGCCCCGGCAAGACGCCCATCCTGGATTTGAAGCCCGCAGGCGGCATGTCTGCGGCGCGCCAGCGCAGCGCGCTTGATCTGGTGAAGGAGCTCAATGAAGCCCATAGCGAGGAGCGCGGCCACGATTCCCAGCTTGTGGCGCGCATGAATTCCTACGAGCTGGCGTTCCGCATGCAGACCTCCGCTCCGGAAGCGATGGACCTCGCCAACGAAAGCCCCGCGACCCTGAAGCTTTACGGCATCGACGAGCCCACCACCCGCGAGTTCGGCACCCGCTGCCTGCTGGCGCGGCGCATGATCGAGCGCGGTGTGCGCTTCGTGCAGCTCTACTCCGGCGACACCAACGGCTGGGCTGCGCATGAGGACGTGCTCAAGAATCACACCGAGTACTGCGCCCGCACTGACAAACCTGCGGCCGCGCTGCTCTACGACTTGAAGCAGCGTGGACTGCTGGAGGACACGTTGGTGATCTGGGGCGGCGAGTTTGGTCGCATGCCCATGAGCGAGAAGGGCAAGGGCCGCGACCACAACCCCTACGGTTTCACCACCGTGCTCGCCGGCGCAGGCGTGAAAGCAGGCCACGCGCATGGTTCCACCGATGACTTCGGCCTGCGTGCCGCCGAGGACCCCGTGCATGTGAACGACCTGCACGCGACCATCCTGCACCTGCTGGGCATCGACCATGAGCGGCTCACCTTCCGCCATAACGGTCGCGACGAGCGATTGACCAACGTGGCCGGGGTGGTGGTCACGGGCA
>CAINXC010000519.1 GCA_903854655.1 uncultured Verrucomicrobiota bacterium
AGAGCCGGCGGCAGAACTGATCACAGCGCAGCCACAAGCCATCGCCTCCACTGGAGGCATGCCAAAACCTTCAAAAAGCGAGGGATACACAAACGCGCCGGCAGCGCGATAGAGATCGGGCAGCACCGCGTCGCCCACAAATCCCAGGAACTGGATGTCCTTCGCGTGAGGGGAGGCAGCAGCCGCAGCGTGGATGACTTCAGCGCCATGCCAGTCACTGCCCCCCAGGGCGAGCTGCCAGGGCGAACCCGAGGCAGTCTTGAAGCGGTTGAAGGCTTCGATCAGCCGCACATGATTCTTGCCGGGGTGCTCCAGTCGCGAGACGTAGAGGAAGAACGGCGCGTCGAGCCCCCATTGCTGCGCCGCTTTTGTTCGCGGAATCGCGGCATCACCGGGGCTGAAGCGGTGGTGATCCAGACCGTTCAAAATCACTTTCTGCTCGTCCAAAGGAATACCAAAAAAGCGCTCGATGTCACGGCCCGTGCACGAGCTCACCGCAATGATCCTGTCCTGGTGCCGCGCGAGATGCTTCACCAAAACACGGCCGTAAAACATCCGCGCCAGGTCATACTTCCCCCGGACGTGGAAAGGCGCCAGGTCGTGAATGGTGGAAACCAGGGCGCAGGGTGCGCGCCGCAGCATGCGGCGGTAGCTGGGCACGTGCAGCACATCGATCCCCTGGCGCTTGAGCCAGCCCGGCAGCCTCGTCTGGTGCCAGATGATGTTTTTCAACGCCGGCCGCCACTTTTCGTCCACGGGCACCAGCGTCATGCGATCCTTCGCGAATTCAAGGAGCGGCAGATCCTGCTCCAGCACCAGGAGGTGAAACTGATGCTCGCCTGCATAAGGAAGCAGGGCCCGGATCAGAGCGAAAACGTACTGGGCCACGCCCGTTTTGCCACGCTGAATGACGCTGGTGGAGATCGCGATTTTCATGCTTGCTGGGCGGTTGCACGGCCCGTGCGCTCACGGACAAATTCAAGAGTGGCCCCCACGCCGAACACAAAGAAACCAATGGCATAGCGCTTCAACAGCCGGCGGGGCTCCTGGCACAGCCGGAACACCCACTCCAGCCCGTGCATCTGCATCCAGCGTGGCGCCCGCTTCATGGCGCCCGCAAGAAAATCAATGGTGGCGCCGACTCCGATGCACACCGGCACGCCGGCGGCCCGGTAATTTCTCGCGATCCACTTCTCCTGCTTGGGACAGCCGAAGGAGACGAGCAGAACATCCGGTTTTGCCTCGCGAATACGGGCGCAAATACCTTCGTGGTCCATTTGGTTGAGGGGGGCGAAAGGCGGCGAATAGGCGCCCGCAATGCGCAGCTTCGGGTGCCTCGCCTCCATGTTGGCGACGGCCTTTTCCAGCACCTGCTCCTGGCCGCCCAGAAAAAACACGCTCCAGCCTTCCTTCTCCGCCCGGGCCAGCACTTCCGGCACAAGGTCAGAGCCCGCAACCCGCTCCGGCAAAGGCCTGCCAAGCAGCCGCGAAAGCCAGACCAGCGGGGTGCCGTCGCAAACTACAAGATCCGCACGGCCCAGGATGCCGCGCAAATCAAGATCAACGCGCGCCTGCACCAGGAAATCGACGTTCGCGGTGGCGATGTAGTGCGGCTCCTTCCTGGTGATCATGCCTTGGATCCGCTCCAGAGTCTGGGGCATCGTCACCGGGTCAAACGCCACATTCATGAGGCGGACGCGCTCTGCGGGTTCTGGAGCAAACTCCAGGTATGCTTCCGCAAGACGTCTGCCGCAGGTGCGCCATCCAAAGCGCCTGTTCGCCACGGCGATTCCCGCCGCCCTCAGGCTTTCCCGCAGCGGGGCGTCCTGCAGGGCACGCACGGTTTGATCCACGAAGGCTTCGGCGGTGTCGGCAATCAGGACATGCTTGTCGTGCTTCAAACTGAGCCCCTGGGCGCCAATGGCGGTGGAGACGACGGGGGTTCCGATGGCCAGGCTTTCAACAATCTTCAAGCGCGTGCCGCCGCCGATGCGCAACGGCACCATCTGCAGCCAGGACTTGCGGTAGTAGGGACGCACATCATCAACGCTGCCTGTCACAGTCACGCCCCTGCGGCCGGCATAGGCCATCACTTCAGGGAGCGGCGATTTGCCCACAAGCAGGAGCCGGAGATTGGGCACCCGCTCCAGGATGCGCTCATGCATCTCGGCAAAGTACCAGCGCAGCGCATCCACGTTGGGCGTGTAATCCATCGCACCGCAGAAGAGCATCGTGGGTTCCTCGGCAGCTTCATCAGCACTGCCGGCCCGGAAGAAATCAAGGTCCACGCCATTGGCCACCACGCTCAGCGGAACTTCACGGTTGATGTGACGGCGGACGAACACCTCGTCATCCGGTCCGCAAAGCACCTGCATCTGGCAGCGTTTGGCGACACGCTTCTCGAACAGCCAGAGCTTGGTCATGTTCTCCCAGGCCAGCAGCTTGTCCTTCCATGTGGTGGCGCTGAACGCGGTCTGCTGAAGCTGGAACTGGAGGTCCACCCGGCTGCGGTCAACCGACAGGGGAACATTCCTGTGGTCATCAAGGAAGTACTGCGCCAGGACGATGTCACAGACGTGCACGAGGTCGTAGTGGTGGCCGGCCATCTGATCATCAATGGCTTCGGCGAGCTGGGGCAGCTCCCAGTGACGAATGGTGGATGGCGTGAGATTGAAAAGGCGGTCAGGAACGAGCTTCGCCCACTCCGCATGCTGGAAGGGCACAAAGCGCACGTTCCGGCAGAATGATTCAAACACATGCCGGTGCTCCATCCGCTCGCCATTCTCGCTGAGGGCCACCAGATCGACCGTATGCTCCCTGGCAAGCTCGCGCAGCAGATGGAAGGTGCGCTGGTAAGTGCCGCGGTCCAGGGGGTATGGGATGTAAGGATAGACGACGAGGATCTTCATAGTGGTTGCTCGCCCCTATCTAACACCCGTGCCGGAATTCCCGCAGCCACCACATTTGGGGGTATGTTTCGCGTGACCACCGCAGACACCCCGATGACGGCTCCGGCACCTATGGTCACGGCTCCAACGGCCTTGGCCCCGTCCCCCATGAACACGCCATCCCCCAAATGAGGGCCTTGCTTGCGGCCGTGAGAAAGCACCAGGCGCACGTCCGCATAGAGGTCGCAATTTGCACCCACATGAGAGTTAGGCGCGATGATGATCCCCATGGGATGCGGCAGCCGCAGCCCGGGCCCTATGAACGCCTTGCTGCTGATCTCGATCTTGAAGAACCAGAACAATATCTTGCTGACAAAGAGGGTCGGCACCCGGTGCCTCGCGCACCAGAGCTGCAAACGGATCAACGCCACCGCGTGAATGCTGTTCAAGGTCAGGCACAGCAGCGCCCGCTGGAGAGGCGGGCGCTGCCCATAGTCGCGCAAATTCCGGGCGATGTCCTGCTTGAGGTCGTTGAACATGGGTCAGTTGAACCGGTGCCAAAGTGTCTCATAGGCCCGGACGAAGGCGGTGAAACCGCTCTCGTCGCATTGCAGGCAATCGACGATGACCGCCGCCTCTTCCTTGTTCTCCGCACCCCACAACAAGAGAGGGAGGGCGCGCATCAGCCTTTCGCGTGGATAGCGCGCCCCGAATCGTGACAACACGCCCCGCAAACCAGAGGCGCGCAAATTGCACAGAACGTTGCGCAGCATGGAAGTTTCAGGGCAAAGCGAGCACCCGACGCCCGCATATTCCAATGGCGAACCAAAAGACTTGCGGAGTCGCCGCCCTTCCAGCTCCAGCCACAAGCCTCTGGCCCTGGCGGTGATGGCGGCATGCTCGGCCTGCAGACGATCCCTGTCCTCCGCCCCCGCGCGCCGGGGGTGAAGCTTGAACGCCACGCCTGCTTCATGAAGAGGGACAAGACTCCGCGCCTCGGCCTCATCGCTGCCCCGCAGCCTTCGCAGCCGTTCGACGCAGCTCCAATGGTAGGCGCCGCGACCGGCCAGCCAGACATTGCCGCTGGCAAGCCAGGCCTTCGCGATGTTGCGCCCGACAAAGTCGGCGTCTTCGTCCGAAAAAACGGTCTTTAGCAGCCGCTCCTTGGCGTAGAGCAGGCCGGAGCAGCGGTTGAACAGCAAACGGGCGGCTTCGTGAAGAGGTATCCGGGAGGCATCCCGATGGTGCTCGCAGCCCGCAAAGAGCGCGTCATCACCAATCAGCCAGCGATGCCCCATGACGAGATCATAATAAAACATGCTGGGGGCGCTGCGGCGGAACTTGGCGAGCGACAGGATCTTGAACTCCACCTCGATGCCGGCCACGGCGGTGAGCTGCTCGCCGAGCAGGTGTAGCGCAGCCCGGTAACGGCGGTCATTGAGCAGCGTGCTGCCGCGAACAAAAACAAAGAACTCCAGGTCGTTGTATGGCGCATCACCGCCCGGCACGACCAGCACACCACCCTCCCCCCGCCCGTAACCACCAGCCAATACAAGGCCTTCAAGCCGCCGCCTCGGAATGATGGCGCCGACACCGGCGCGAACGTGTTCACATACGTCTGCAAGATGCTGCTCAAGCCGGTCACTGCCGTCCACGGTGAATCGTACGCTCATGCTTCGAGATAGTGCGGCAGGTCTGTCCGCTGCCACAGGCGGAGGGATTGGTCGAGGTAGGCTTCGATCTGCGAAACAATGGCGGGCAGGTTGAATCGTTCCCGTACCAGGCGCCGGCCGCTCGCTGCGATGTCGTGGCGCAACTGCGGATCCCGGTCGAGCTGCAGAATGCGGTCGGCAAGCTGCCGTGCGTTGCCAGCGGCGTAAGTGAGCGCATTGCCGCCATGCTCAAAGAGTTCGGCGCTGCCGCCGGTGGTGGTGCCGATGACGGGCAGGCCGCTCGCCATCGCCTCCAGCGGGGTGAGGGCGAAGGGCTCCTCCCACTCGGAGGTGAAGAGCAGCGCGTCGTGGCTGCGATACACTTCGGGCATCTGCTCCGGGCTGGCACTGTGAAAGGTCACGGGCAGGGCATGAGTCGCCACGAAGCCTTTCAGCATCGCCTCGTACTCTGGCTCGCCTTTGCCGTAAACCTCCAAGGCGCCGTGAAACTCATCCTTCACCGCCAGCATGGCTTGAAGAGCTGTGAGGATGCCTTTGTCTTCGGAGAGCCGGCCGGCATAAAGCAGCTTCTTCAAGGGGGTCGCCATGGGTTTGACCTCGCCATCATAGGCGGCCACGTTCACCGGGCAATGGATGACTTCACCATGCTTCACCACGTAGCCCGCCTTGACGGTGATCTCGCGCAGACGGGCACTGCAGAAATAGATGCGCTGGAAGCGCAAATGACGCAGCGGGTTTGTGGGCGCCTGCCGGTGCCAGAGATCGCGTTTCCCGGTGGCCGTCCACATGCCCCGGGCAACGCGCGCGGAAACGGACGCACTGTCGCGGTTCCACCAGTCGAGCCACACGTCCCCCACCAGGCTCCGGGCGATCCAATGATCAGAGACGTCAAAGACCGTCGGGATATTGAGACGCTGCAATGTGAGCGCGAGCGACTTCGACAGGCCGCCAAGATTCCAGACGTGAACAAGATCCGGCTTGAAACTTTGGATGGCCGCCAGCAGCGCCGCGTTGTTGTCCTGCTCCAGGGACCGCAGG
Source organism: uncultured Verrucomicrobiota bacterium (assembly GCA_903854655.1). Classification (GTDB taxonomy): domain Bacteria; phylum Verrucomicrobiota; class Verrucomicrobiia; order Verrucomicrobiales; family Verrucomicrobiaceae; genus CAINXC01. Next base: position 5,600 of record CAINXC010000519.1, read on the forward strand.
TCCCGGATGCCCAGCCAGGGATGGCCGAAAAAACCGTGCAGACGCAGCGAGCGCTCCACAAGACAGCCAGGCTTCTGGCCGGTTCCGGCGCCGGCCGCCATGTAGGACGAGGTAAGCACCTGCATGGTGTGGCCGCGATCACGCAAGGCCTCCGTGATGTCCCGGCAACGGAGTTCGTATCCACCCACATAGTGGGGAGGGTAGAGATTGGTGAGGACGAGGATGCGCATCGCGATGGTCTGGGCTTGAGGATTGGCTGACAACATAGCCGCCCGCCGGCAGGGTCGTCATTCCCCCCAAAAGCGGGGGAATCAAACCTCTTCGGATCCCTCACCCTCAAACAGGGGGATTGGCCCCGTTTTGATTTGGACGATTCTTTTGGCGCCCATTGTCATCATTCCAAACATCCCCTGCATGTTCACAGACCGCCCGGATTCCCCACGCACCTTCAGCGAGATGGCCAAAAGCCATTGGCTCGGCTGGCCGCCTCTTCTTGTGGGCTGCGTAGCCCTGCTGCTTTTCACCCTGCCCATGCTGATCACCATCTGGAATCTGGACCACCGGGCGGACAGAGTGCTTCAGGATTCCATTCAGCATGAACTGCTGGGTGCGGCCCGTTCCATCGCCCGCGTGGTGGATCCTGACCTGCACGGCACTCTCAAAACCCCTGATCAGGAACAGTCCGAAGCCTATGTGCGGCAGATCAGGCTGATGGAGAACACGAAAGCGGCGCTGGATGTGAACGGCATGATCAAATTCGTCTATACCTGCATCGAGCAGAACGGACAGATCCGCTTCGTGCTCGACACCACCCCTGCAGGCCACGCCGATCATGACGGCAAGGGCGGCAGATCCCACATCATGGAACTCTGCGAGCAGCCCAGCGCCACCTTGCGCTCGGTCCTCGCCACCGGGGTTGCCGCCGTCGATCATGTGCCTTATCACAACCGCTGGGGCACGTTCATGAGCGCCTACGCCCCCATTTTCAATGCGCAGCACCAGGTGATTGCGGCGGCAGGCGTGGACATCGCCCTGACTGTATATGACCTGGAGCGCTCCAGCATCCGGGATGTGGCGCTCCTCAGCGCGGTGGGCGCCCTGTGCCTGTCGTTCGTGGCATCGTTCGGGGTTGCCGCCTACCACCGCCGGCTTCAGACATCCGTCACCCAGCTCGTGGCCGCTGGCGAAGCGGCGATGGCCGCCGCCCGCAGCAAGGCCGATTTTCTCGCAGCCATGAGCCACGAGCTGCGCACCCCGATGAACGCGGTTATCGGAATGACGGAAATGCTCGGCGACACCCGCCTCGACGAGACACAACAGTCATTCCTGAGCACGATTCGCCGGAGCGGCGAATCCCTTCTCAACACCATCACGGACATCCTTGATTTTGCGCAGCCTGATGTCAGGCGCGTGGGCCATGACCGCACCCCGGCGGTCGCAAAAGAGGTCATCGAAAAGCTCGTGTCGCATTTTCAGCCTGAACTCCAAAGCAAAAACCTGGCCCTCGACGTGGAAATCAACGCCCGCTGTCAGGGGCGGTTCCGAATGGATGCCGAGCACCTGAGCCATGTGCTGCGGCACCTGCTCGGCAACGCCATCAAGTTCACGGACAGAGGCACCATCACCGTCCGGGTTGACCCGGAGACGAAGGAAGGGCGCGAGGCTTTTCACTTCACCGTGCACGACACAGGGATCGGCATCGCGAAGGAGCAGCAGTCACAGCTCTTCCAGCCATTCTTCCAGGCAGATGGATCGACAACGCGGCGGCATGGAGGCACTGGGATAGGCCTTGCGCTCTGCAAGCGTCTCTGCCACTCGATGGGCGGGCGCATCTGGATGGAATCGGAGCCCGGCAAAGGAAGCGCTTTCCATTTCATCATCCCTGTCGATCCGGTTCCCGTCCCAGTGGGGCCGGCCACGGATTGCGACGCCCTGATATGGAGCCAGGACAGCATGACGGAGATGCTCGCCAGCCTGGTGCTTGAAAAGCAAGGACATCGGGCCCGGGTGGTCAGATCCTTCGAAGAGCTTGTGCGGGAGCAGCGCAAGAGCCCCGCCAAGTGGATGCTGCTGGACTCCGCCTCCATCGTCGCCGAGCACATGGGCGTTCTGAAGGAGGCGCGGCTGGGCTCGAAGCTCATCCTGCTCAACGCCGAACCATCCAAATACGCCGATGCAGGCTTCGATGCCGTGCTGGCGCAGCCGGTCAAGCCCACGGACCTGCGGCAGGCGTTGTAAACGCACCGGGGCGGCCTTCTACCGAAGCGTTTGGGAGGCTTCGCGCCACCCCTGCCGGAACCCGGCGAGCTTTCCCTGGCGCTGCTGCCAGCGAATGCGCATGGCGTGCCCCATCTCATGGAGCCGCGCATGGCGAAGGCAAAAGCGCGCGTCACGGCTCAGGTCCCTGAGGCAGCCGAGGGCGACGGTGCGAAGCCAGTTGAACCTGCGGGGCGATCCCCGCCAGGCCTTGCCAATCGCGCGGGCGTCGCCGCAGGCGCGCTTGTAGCTTTGTTCGGAGGTGTAGTTGTGGCTGTGCATCGCGACAGATTCGGGCACATAACGCACCTCATGGCCGGCGGCCTTGCACCAGCGGGTGTATTCGTCATCCTCGGCGTACTGGAGGTCCTCGCGAAAGCCGCGCTGCTGCCAGACGTCCTTGCGCAGACCGCTGCTCACCATGCTGAAAAAGTGATCCCACTTCGCGGATTCACGCCGGGGGCCAAAGCTGCGCTCGTAATCGCAGGCAAAAACTGCCAGGCAGTCAGGACGGGGAATTTGCCGGCCAAAACAGGCGCCCACTTGCTTGCTCTGCAGCGCCTCAACCAGCGGTCGCAGCCAGTTTGTCCCCTGCGGTGTCGCGTCGGCATTGATGAAAATGCAGATTTCGGAAGCGGCGAGTCGCATCCCATGATTCATCACACGACCGGGGACGTATTCCTGCGGGGTGATCTGGATGAAGTGGGCGGGGTTCGCCGCGCGGATCAATTCCTGCGACCCGTCGGTGCTGCCGCTGTCTATGACGATGAGCTCCCAATTGCTGTAGTCCTGCGCTTGAATAGCATGGAGCGTCGCCTTCAAGGCCCAGGCCTCATTGTAGCTGCGCATGATGATGCTTACGCGCTCGTCGCTCATGCGGTCTGGGGCTTGGCTTGAGGATGACGGCGGAACCGTGCAGCGAGGCGGACACGCTCGCTTTCCACCAGGCCCAGACGCCACACGCCCAGCAAAGCGACTGCGCCAACGATCGCGCCCTGGATGAACATCGGGGCGATGGCCTGGCCCGCCACGGACGGCGCCAGAGTCCTGAAGACGATGAGGACGAGCAGCGCCGGCAGTGAGGCGATCCATCCGGGCAGCAGGCCCTTGCGCAGCAGGTTCAGCCCTGTCTCGCCCGCTTCGCGCGCCGTCCAGGACCACAGGTGCGCCCAGCCAAACCAAAGCGTGGGGATCAGGGAGCCCAGTGCGACCGCCGTCACCGTTTTCAGCCACAGCACCAGGGCCACGCTGATGACGAGGTTGGCGGCCGCTTCCGCAACCCCCAGCCACATGAGTTTCCGTTCGTGCCCGGTCATCATGAAAATGCGCTTGGAGACGCTGTGGGTGAGGATGGAGCTGTAGTACCAGAACAACAGCACCTGTCCCACAAGCCATGTCTCGCGACCAATCACCCGGTCACCGGTAAGAAGCTGCAGCAGCCCGTCAAGGTAGAAGGTGCACAGCAGATAGAGCGGGGTCGCGATCATGACGCTCCAGCGGGTGCCCTGCACCAGGAGTTCGCGCAGCGCCTCATGCTCGCCGCCGGCATGAAGGTGGGCGGCGGCGGGAGACAGGGTGTCCTGCACCTGCTTGGTGAAGTCGCGAAACATCTCCCCCACCTTGGCACCGGCCTGATAGAGGGCAATGGCGGTGACGCCCAGCGTGGTGGTGATGACAAGCTGGTCCGTCTTCGCAAGCACCAGGTTGGTGGCGCTGCCGAGATAGGCGAAGATGGAGAACTTCACCGTGTCGTTCATTGAGCTGAAGGCAAACAGCGAGGGGCGAAGCCTCACCTCAGGCATGTGCTGCAGCGCGAAAAATCCCGCGCAGGCATCCGGTGCCAGCGCCGAGCCCAGGGCGATGATCATCACGGTGAGGAAGCTCCAATGCAGCCAGATGGCCAGGATCACCAGGACGAGGCGCAGCAGGATGGCGGTGGTGATGATCCAGTTGGCCAGGCTGATGCGCTGCTGGCCGCGCAAGATCTCCGGAAAAATGCCCATGGGGAACGACAGCCCGATGCCGACGAAGAAAACCACCATCACGATGCGGAATTCCTCGGCGCGCGCGGCGGAAACGCCGAACCACTGAATGAGCCAGGGCGAGAAGGTCAGCACACCCGCCGCGAGCATCAGGGCCACTCCGACGTAAAACACCAGGATGGACGAGAGCACACGGCTCATCTCCGCCCAGTCCTGCTTCACAGACAGCTCCGCCACGCGCTTCTGTGCCGCGAATCCAAAACCGAAGTCCAGCAGGATGCCAAAGCCAAAGACGCTCCACAGAAGCGACCAGAAGCCGAACTCCTCCTTGCTGAAATGCTGGTACAGCAGCCGGAAGGTGACCAGCCCCACAACCATCGCGACGAAGGTGCGGATGTAGTTGGAGATCGCGTTGCGCACGAGGTTGCGCCGGACATCTTGATAGCTCATGAGGGAGGGGTGCGGCCGGATCTAGGCCGGAAGTTTCGGGGTTGCTGGCACGGGCGGCGTTTGCTTTCGGCAAGTGGAGGAGAGGCGCCGCTCCAGATGTTCCTCCGCCTGTTTGTAGAGCTCCTCCTGCATCGCATGGATCCGCTGCCAGTCATAATGTGAGACAGCCTCCTGGCGGCCGTTGCGCGAAAGCGCCTGGCGCAGGGATGCATCGCCGCTCAGACGGCGCAACTGGCGCGCGAGGTGACCGGAGGCCGCATCGCTCTCCACGTCAAAGAACAGGCCGGTGCGCTCGTCCGTGATCAGGTGCTTCAGCCCGCCAATGCGGCTGGCGATCACGGGTTTGCCCGCGCTCCAGGCTTCGAGCACGACGATGCCGAAGGGCTCGTGCATGCTCGGCAGCACAAAGGTGTCGCACGCGTGGTAGGCATCCAGCAGTTCCGGATCATCATTGCGCAGGCCCGGCAGGATCAAAACGGCCCCCTGCAAGCCCAGGGCGGCGATGGCTTCGCGCACTCGTGCGCCATACTCGGGCTGCGTTTCAGGGCCAATAAGAACGAGCCGCGCCCGTGAATTGGTCTGGCGGACCTGCGCAAAGGCCTCCACCAGCAGAAGCTGGTTCTTCTGCGAGTCGATGCGGCTGATGTTCATCACAACAAAGGCATCCGCCGGAATGCCATGCCGGGCCCGGAAGGCGGCGCCGTCCCCTTGCGTGAACTTTTCGGTGTCCACACCATTCGGAAGGTAGGCGATCCGGTCATGCGCCAGCTTTTTCTTCGCGGCATCCAGCTCGCTCCGTCCCACGCAGATCACCATGTCCGCTTCATCCAGGATTCGGCGCGAACGGAACAGCGCGCCGAACAGCCGGCCCCATTCGAACTTGCCCTCGATGGGCTTGGTCATGGTCCCCAGCTCGGCCTTCGGCACATCGAAGACCCCCCCGTGCAAGGACACGACAAAGGGCTTTTTGCGCAGCCGGGCGGCGGTGGCCACGGAACCGCCCAGGCGTTTCAATGAGTGGGCGTGGAAGAGCCTCACACCCGGCTCCTTCATCAGACCGGCAAACAGCGGCAGCGAAAGCAGGTTCCCCCCCTTCTTGTCCAAGGCCGCCTTGTCAGCCGGACTGAGGCCGAGGAAAGGATAGCAGTAGCTGTGGCGCTGTACCGGGATGCCATGAACCGCCTCGGTGCGGCAATCCGCGAGCGCCATTGAGGTGACAATCTTCGGCTGAAAGCCCGCCCGCTGCTGCTGCCGGGAGATTTCAGTGATGACCGTCTCCGTGCCGCCCCATTCGTGGGAGACAAAACGGCGGGGGACATGGATGATGGCCTTGTTCATGAAGGGTTCACTATAGAGGTGACCTGCGTTCCCGGCCACCCCCCCAGGTGGGGGTGCGCCCCCCATTTGAGGGACCGTTCCAAGATTGCACAAATGTCCCATCAGAGAGACATTTGTCGCATCAATCATTCATGCATGGAATCGTCAATCAAGCCTTGGAAGCCCCCGCCACAGACTGGCCCGGGGTGAGACGGACATGGAGCGCATGACAACCAGCCAGCCTTCGTCTCCCATGCCCAGGCCCCCGGAACTCCCGGCGGAGGCCTTCGCGAAGGTGTTTCCTTTCTACCTCGCCTGGGACGGGAACCAGCGCCTGACCAGTTTCGGCCCGTCCCTCCAGGAGACCTGCCCGGACGCACGCCAGGGCCTCCCGCTCCAGCAGCTCTTCGCGATGGTAGCGCCGGACGGCGAGATCACCCAGGGGTTCATGGACAGCCTGGGTGACCAACCGCTGCTGGTCCAACACCGGGCGACCGGCGCAAGGTTTCGCGGACAACTGCTCCATCTGCCAGACCAGGGCGTGACGGCCATGCTGTGCTCACCCTGGCTTCAGGAGGCGAATGACGAGCTCAAACGGCTGTCTGAGCACCTTGATGCCGAACGCGCCAAACTGCGCGAGAGGGAGGTCGAGGCGCGCCGCCTAGCAATGGTGGCAGCGCGCACAGACAACGCGGTGGTGGTGACTGATGCCGCAGGCCGTATTGAGTGGGTAAATGACGGCTTCACGCGCACCGCAGGCTGGACGCTGGAGGAGGTGGCGGGCCGCAAACCAGGCAGCTTCCTGCAAGGCGCCGACACCAATCCGCACACCGTGGAATACATGCGGGCCAACCTTCGGGCGGGCAAAGCCTTCAGGACGGAGGTGCTGAACTACCACAAGAACAGCAGGCCCTACTGGGTCTCGTTGGAAGTGCAGCCAATCCTGGATGCCGATGGCGTCCTGACGAACTTCATGGCCGTCGAGGCGGACATCACCCAGCGCCGCCGCGACGAGCAGCGCCGCGCCCTGCAATTCCTGGTCTCCCGAAGCCTTTCCGGCGCAGACTCAGTGCGCCAGGGTGCTTCACGGGTGGTGCAAAGCATCTGTGGCCGCCTGGGCTGGACCATCGGCAACATCTGGATGCTCTCCGCCACCAAAGACCGCCTCGAGCTGCTGGACCTCTGGCACGAACCCTCCGCCGACGTGCAGGCCTTTGTGGAAGCGAGCCGGAGTCTTGACTGCAAGCGCGGCATATGCCTGCCTGGCTGGGTGTGGTCCACGGCTCTCAGCCACTGGGTTGCCGATGTCGTGACCGACCCGAACTTCTATCGCGGGCACAAGGCAGCAGGGGCAAACCTGCATGCCGCCCTCGCCTTCCCCATTTTGCACCAGGGCCAGGTGCTGGGCGTGATCGAAATCTTCGGCCGTCGCATCGAGGAGCAGGATGACGAGTTGATGGAGGCCCTCAACGGCATAGGCAGCCAGGTGGGCCAATTTGTGGCGCGCAAGAGCGCCGAGGCCGAGCTGCTCGAAGCCAAGGAGCAGGCCGAGGCGGCGAACCGGGCCAAGAGCGAATTCCTCGCCACCATGAGCCATGAGATTCGCACGCCCATGAACGGCATCATCGGCATGTCCTCCCTGCTGCTGGACTCCAGGCTCGATTCCGCGCAAAAGGAGATGGTGGAAGCCGTGCGCAACAGCGGCGAGGCGCTGATGGCCATCATCGAGGACATCCTGGACTTCTCCAAGATCGAAGCCAGGCGCCTCGACCTGGTGGACGAGTCTTTCTCAGTGGACTCAGTGATCGACGGCGTGGTGGACCTGCTCTCCCACAAGGCGCTGGCCAAGGGCCTTGAGCTGAGCGTGGTGATTGAAAGCGACGTGCCGCTCAGCCTCAACGGAGACCCGGGCCGCCTGCGGCAGATCATTCTCAACCTGGTGGGCAATGCGATCAAATTCACCGATGAAGGTGACATCACTGTGTCTGTGAGAAGGCCTCCCCAGGATTTCGAAGAGATGCCTTGCATCGAGTTTGCCGTTGAGGACACCGGCATCGGCATGACCCCGGAGCAGATGAGTCAGCTCTTCAATCCTTTCACCCAGGTGGATGGCTCGTCAACCCGACGCTTCGGGGGCACAGGCCTTGGCCTTGTCATCAGCAAACGCCTCGTGGAATTGATGGGTGGAAGCATTGAGGTGCGCAGCAAACCGCACTGCGGCTCCTGCTTCTCGTTCTGGCTGCCGCTTCGCACCGGCCGTGCCTCTGTTGACTGCCAGGCGCTGTGGCCCAAGGAGGTTCGTGACTACCGAGTGCTCGTGGTTGATGATGTTCCTGCATCTTTGCACGCGGCCGGCGCCGCCCTGGAAGGATTGTCGAGCAGGCCGGTCATGGCGAAAAGCGAGGCCGCACTCGCCGCAGCTTTGCGCGACCGGGAACAAAAATGGGACGTGGTGGTGGTGGACCGCCGGCTGCTCGGCACCGAGGCCATGAGGGCCCTTGGCGCCCTTGAAAAGGAAAGGCGCATGCCGCGCCTGATCTTGATGGGGCAGCTCACTGACAGCGCGCAGGACAGGGCCTCCCTCAACGACGTGGACGTTTTCCTGACAAAACCCCTGCGCCGGCTTCACTTGCGCTCCGCCATCTGCCAGCTCGCCCAGGCGGCCGAGCACAAGGACTCCGACGAAACCTCCGCCATCCAAGGGGCCACCAACGTCGAACCCCTGGCCAGGCTGCTTATTGCCGAGGACAATGAGGTGAACTCGCGCCTGGCGATCCTCATGCTTGAAAAGCTCGGCTACAAACCCGACCTCGCCCGCGACGGCAGCGAGGCCGTGGACCGTTTCGCCAGCGGCCTCTATGATGCGGTGCTGATGGACTGCCACATGCCCGTCATGGACGGTTACGAGGCCACCCGCGCCATACGCGAGCTGGAGGCCTCGCCGACTTGGAAGCGACCCAGGGCGCGCATCATTGCCATGACCGCAAACGCGATGTCCGGCGAGCGCGAACGATGCCTTGATGCCGGCATGGACGATTACATGTCCAAACCTCTGCGCTCCAAAGCCCTGATGGAAGCCCTGAGCCAGGTCGTGCCGCTGACCGACGACCCTCAATGCGGAGCCCCCATGTGGTCGGCACGCGAACAAAAGGAAACGCTTCAGTCCATCCGTCAGCTCGCCGAGGAGCTCAGCAACGAGGCCGCAGTCGAGCTCATCGAGAACTGGCTCGAAGACACGCCCGCCCGGCTGGAGGAAATCATGCGTCTCGCCGGCGGTTCGGACCAGGTCCTGCTCCGCCGCACCGCCCATTCTCTCAAGGGCAGCAGCTCGCTGTTTGGCCTCAACCGAATCAGCGAGCTGTGCCGGGAGATCGAGCGGCTCGCGGAGTTGCACATCACACCCGGCC
>CAINXC010000520.1 GCA_903854655.1 uncultured Verrucomicrobiota bacterium
CACCTGCGCGCCGGCGATATCATCACCCTTTCTCCTGATCTGTAATTCATGCTTACCTCCTACGTCCCCAGCACATCAGCCAAATCAGAAGGCCCCGGCCTGCATCACCTGCGCACCATCGCCCCTCTGCGCATTGGCGCCGGTCTGGTGCTCTTGTTTCTCTACGGCATGGAAGCCGCCGTGCGCAGCTATGAAATGATCTGGAAGCACGTGCCGTGGGCCATGACCGCCACCTTGCAAAAGGCCGGCCTGCCCCACCCCGAAGTGCTCGGCCCCATCGCCGCCGGGATCGCCCTGATCGTCGCCGTGTGCTGGGTGTTTGGCTTCCTCACCCGTCTGTTCGCCCTTGTCTTCCTCCCGGTCAACATCGGTGCCATCGTCGTGGTCGAAAGGCTGAATGCGGAAAGCCAGGCTGGCGTCTGCTGGCTGTTCCTGTTCGTCACCGTCACCCTCATCCTCTACGGGTCCGGGCTGGTTTCGGTGGACGCCCTTTTCCACCTCGGCAGCCGGCCGAAGAAAAAATCGCGTTACTAGCGGCCCAAGCCCATGGCCACTCCCCCAAGCCAGGCCTCCAGCACCGCCGAGCGCGTCCTTTCCATCGACCCGGCGCTGCGCAGCACCGGCTGGGCCGTGCTGGAAAAGCAGGGCAAGGACACCAAGCTGATCACTTATGGCGTGATTCGCAACGCCCCGAAACTGCTGCCCTCCGGCTGCCTCGTGGCCATCCGCGAGCAGCTCAACGAGGCGATCAAGACCCACGCTCCCACCGTCTGCGCCATCGAGACCACCATCTTTGTCCAGAGCTACAAGACCGCCATCGTGCTGGGCACCGCCCGCGGTGCCGCCTTGATCGCCGCCGCCGAGCACGGCCTCGCCATCTACGATTATGCGCCCCGTGAGGTGAAGCAGGCCGCCGTCGGCAAGGGTGCCGCCCAGAAGGAGCAGGTCGCCTTCATGATCCGCTCCATGCTGCGCCTGCGCGAAACCCCGCCGCCCGATGCCGCCGACGCCATCGCCGTCGGCCTCGCCCACTTTCAGGCCGCCGAGGCGGATCGTGCGATGCAGATTGAGCGGAGAAGGGTTTGAAGGGACAAGGCAGGAATGAGGTTGAAGTGCGGAGTGCTTGGTGCCCAATGCCAAGTCTTAATATAGAACCGGTTTGACTGAGCACTGCGCACCAAGCACTCCGCACTTTCCCTTTTCCACCCCCCATGCACTTCCGCCACCTCGACCGCATCTCCTGGCAGGCCGCCTACGATCTTCAGGAGCAACTGCTCGCGCAGCGTCTCGCCGGCGAGATTCCCGACACGGTGCTGCTCCTTGAGCATGAGCCCGTCTTCACCATCGGCCGCACACAGGACAAGACCAGCCTGCGCACCGCCGAGACCCTCCCCCATCCCGTCATCGAAACCAACCGTGGCGGCCAGGCCACCTACCACGGCCCCGGCCAGCTCGTCGGCTACCTCATTCTCGACCTCAACGTCCTGGGTCGCGACCTCCACGCCTACCTGCGCCGGCTGGAGGACTTGCTCATCGAACTCTGCACCAGCTTCGGAGTGCAGGCCGGCTCTCGCGACGGCCTCACCGGCGTCTGGGTGGCGGAGCGCAAGCTCGCCTCCATCGGCGTCGGCGTGCGCCGCTGGATCACCATGCACGGCTTCGCCCTCAACGTCACCCGCGAGTCACTGACTGGCTTTGACCCCATCGTCCCCTGCGGCATCCCGAACGTCACCATGACCTGCCTCGAAGCCGAGGCCGGCCGGCCGCTCACCGTTGCCGAAGTGGCCAGCGAAGCCCAGGCGATCCTCGCCAGCCTGGACCGGCTGTGACACTGCGACGAAGGTCATAACTTATTCACCGCCCCATCCCACCCGCCCTCCATGCAATTGATACTCGTTGATCGAAGCAAGGACATTTGCGATGTCATGCGCTGGCAGTTTCGATCGCATCCCGAGGTGGAGGTTGTCTGCGGGCGGTTCGAGGATTTGCCAGTGTTTGCCTGCGTCGTCACCGCAGGCAACTCATTCGGACTGATGGACGCGGGCATGGACCTCGCTGTGATTCGTTTTTTTGGGAACCACGTTATGGAACGCATCCAAAGGCAGATACTTGATGACCACCTTGGAGAGCAGTCGGTGGGCACATGTCTTATCGTGCCCACCGATCATGCATCACATCCTTTCGTCGCCCATGCTCCAACAATGCGCGTGCCGATGAACATCCAGGGCACGGACTACGTTTACCTTGCGATGTGGGCGGCTCTCACAGCTGTTCATCGTCACAATCGCTCTTGTTCCGGAACGATTGAATCCCTGGCGTGTCCCGGCCTCGGTACTGGCACGGGCGGCATGGACGTGCTTGAAGCGGCGCTGCAGATGTCTCTGGCCTACGAGCATTTCAAGAAGTCACCAGTGCTCGTCAACCCTTCCTTCGCGCAGCACCGGCACGAGCGCATTCACTACGGAGGCCGTCGGGGCTTCACCCACCCGCGCGGCACGCGACCGTCCGAGCCATTGCAATAAACAAACCAGACGGCGAGTCATACATTATGACTGGCAAACAATAATTGACATGTGGCACACCCGCGCGACAATACCAAGATGAACCCCGAATTCCCTCCTGCTTCTGGCAGTCCTTTTGTCGGCATCGAAGCCAAGACGGGGGCTTATCCCCGATCAAAGGTTCGCGCGGGTGGGCATTGGCGGGTGAAGGGAGCGGCCAATGCCGAGTCTCATTGCTACCACGTCATGTCGCGCACTTGTGGCGGGACGATTCAGTTTGATGACACGGAACGGGAGGCCTTTCAGAAGCTGCTTTGGAAGATGAGTAACTTCCTCGGGGTGAAGGTGCTCACCTACTGCGTCATGCGGAATCATTTCCACATCCTCGCCGAAGTGCCCAACCAGGAGCTGTGGCTTAAACGTTTCGAGGCGTCTGCTGGGGAGGAGGCGCTGATCAAACACCTCGCTACCTTCTACAGCCGGACCTTCATGCATGAACTGCGCAGCAATCTGAAGGAAATCCGACGCCTGGGAAATGAACCGCAGGCGCAGGAAATCCTGGCGGCCTTCAAACGGCGCTTCTGTGACCTGTCCATCTGGGGCAAGGAGATCAAGGAACGCTTCGGGCGCTGGTACAACAAGCGCCACGAACGCAAAGGCACGCTGTGGATGGAGCGCTTCAAATCGGTGCTCGTGGAAGATGGCGAAGCTTTGAAAACCATGGCCGCCTACATCGATCTCAATCCCGTGCGGGCCAAGCTGGTGGACGATCCGAAGGACTACCGCTGGTGCGGGTACGCGGAAGCACTGGCCGGAAGCCGCCGTGCACAGGCAGGCCTTTGCCAGGTGATGGCGGGCGGTCGGGGCGCGGAGTCATGGGCCGCGCCGGTGGCGCGTGGCTATGGCAGCGCGGCCGAGTTGTATCGCTCATGGTTGTTCGACGAAGGCCGGGAACGGACGGACCGCAGCGGAAAGGTCGCCAAGACCGGCTTCAGCGACGAAACCTCCCGCGAAGTGAGCGAGCGCCAGGAAGGCAGGCTGAGCACCGCCGAGATGCTGCGGCATCGGGTGAGACACTTCACGCGCGGGCTGGCGCTGGGCAGCCGGGACTGGGTGGAACACGTCTTTGAATCGCATCGCGAAAACTTCGGCGCGAGGCGCAGGACCGGGGCGCGAAGGTTGAGCAAGGCGGCATCCGAACTGTTCGCCTTGCGGGATTTAAAGTGAGTGGCGCGCGATAGAGCGCTCGGACCGGAGCGACGCTGCAATTCCACGCTTGCCGCGCCGCCCGGCATCGCCCACCATGGCCGCGCATGACACCTCGCCTTCCCTCCTTCCTGCTGGCCCTGACCTGCGCCGGCGTCTTCGCCGCCGACGATTACAAACCGGGGCCCGACTCGCTGCCGCAGCCGGGCGTGCCGAAGGGCGAGATCAGCGAGGACACCTTCGTCGCTGGCGACAAAAGCGTCTTTCCCGGCACCGAGCGCGAGGTCACGATCTACGTCCCCACGCAGCTCGACCGCGGCAAGCCCGCGCCTTACATGGTGTTCCAGGACGGTGTGATTTACCAGGCTCCGGTGGTGTTCGACAACCTCATCGCGAAAAAGGAGCTGCCGCCGATGATCGGCATCTTCATCAAGCCGGGCGTGGTGCCTGCCGCCAGCGCCGGGGTCCTGCCGCGCTTCAACCGCAGCCAGGAGTATGATACGGTGAGCGACAGCTACGCCACCTTCCTTATCAATGAGCTCGTTCCCTGGCTCAAGGAGAAGCACAAGCTCAACCTCAGCGATGATCCCAATGACCACGCTATCGCGGGCAGCAGCAGCGGCGGCATCGCCGCCTTCGTCGCCGCGTGGTTCAGGCCTGATGCCTTCCGCCGGGTCTTCACCAATGTGGGCACCTATGTCGGCCTGCGCGATGGCAACGAGCTGCCCACGTTGGTCCGCAAGACCGAGCCGAAGCCGATCCGGGTGTATCTGCAGGATGGCGCGAACGACCAGAACATCTACGGCGGCAACTGGTTCATCGCCAACCAGGACATGCTCAGCGCGCTCGAATGGGCGGGCTACGACGTGAACCACACCTGGGGCGAGGGCGGTCACAACCAGAAGCAGGCCACCACGATCTTTCCCGACGCCATGCGCTGGCTGTGGCGCGACTACCCGCAGCCGATCAAGGCGAACGCGGAAGGCAAGTCGAAGAGCAAGGTGTTTGAAACGGTGGAGCCCGGCAGCGAATGGCAGGTGGTGAGCGAGGGCCACGGCTTCACCGAAGGCCCGACCACCAACGCCCAGGGCGAGGTCTTCTTCACCGACATCCCCAAGAGCCTCATTCACAAGATCGGCCTGGACGGCAAGGTGAGCGTCTTTGCCGAGAACACCGGCAAGGCCAACGGGCTGGGCTTCGGCCCGGACGGCCGCCTCTTCGCCTGCGCGGATGGCAAAAAGCAGATCACCGCCTTCACGCCGGACGGCAAGGAGATGGTGGTCGCCGAGGGCTTCAACTCCAATGATCTCTGCGTCAGCGCCAAGGGCGACATCTATGTCTCCGATCCGCCCGGGAAGAAGGTATGGCTCATCACCAGGGCTGGCGACAGGCGCGTGGTCGATGAAGGGCTTCTTTATCCCAACGGCCTGCGCTTCTCCCCCGATCAAAGCCTGCTGTATGTCTGCGACATGAAGGGCCGCTACGTGTACTCCTACAATGTGCAGCCCGACGGCTCGCTGGCCAACAAGCAGCGCTACTTCTTCCTGCACACCGATGATGACGGCATCACCAACGCCGACGGCATGACGGTGGACCGCGACGGGCGGGTCTATGTCTGCACCAGCCTGGGCCTTCAGGTGTTTGATCAGGCCGGTCGCGTGAACTGCATCTTCCCCAAGCCGCAGAACAAGTGGTTCGCGAACGCTGTCTTCGGCGGCAAGGACTTCGATGAACTCTACCTCGCCTGCTCCGACAAGATCTACAAGCGCAAGACGAAGGTGAAGGGCGTCGTCAGCGGTGTGCAGGAACCGGTCAGGCCGGCGGCTCCGCATCTTTGATGCGTGACACCTCGCCTGCGGCATAGTGGCGCATGGCTCACTTTATTCTGTGCCCCTTCGGCAGCGGCGGGGATGTCTTTCCTTTCATCGGCATCGGCCGGTGCCTGAAGGCGCGCGGGCATCGGGTGACGGTGGTTTCGATGGACACCTTTGAAGGGCCGATCCGGCGGGCGGGGCTGGCTTATGAATCCATTGGCAGCAAGGAGGATTTTGAGCGGTATTCGAGCAACCCGGTCCTCTGGCAGCCGATCAGGGGCACCCACCTGGTGTTCCAGATGGCAGGCGATGCCGTGCGGCCTTTCTACGACGCACTGAAGACGCTGGTCGAGCCCGGCGAACCCACGCTGATGCTGGCTGCGGGCACGGTCTTCGGGGCGCGGCTGGTGCGCGAGAAGCTGGGGGTGCCGCTCATCGTCGTGCACCTGCAGCCGGCCGTCTTCATCAGCGCTCATGACACCCCCGTCTTCGTGGAGGGCGTGGACGTGATGAACAAGCTGCCCCGCTGGCTGAAGCGCTTCCTGTTCTCACTCCCCAATCCAATGGACCTGGGCGCGGGTCCGGGAATCCGCCGCGAATGCCTGGCCGAGGGTGTGCCTCCGCCACGCCGGGTTCATCCCGACTGGTGGCACTCTCCAGATGGCAACGTGGTGCTGTTCCCCGAGTGGTTCGCCGCGCCGCAGCCGGACTGGCCGCACCCGCTGTATCACCACACCTTTCCCATGGAGGACCTGGCGCGCGACGCCACGCTCAGCCCGCAGCTTGAGCGCTTCCTGGGCGCGGGCGACAAGCCCCTGGTGTTCACCCCTGGCACAGCCAACCGTCACGCCCGCAAGTTCTTCCTCGCCGCCCTGGACGCCTGCCAGCGCATGAAGCGCCGTGCCGTGTTCGCCACCCGCCACCCGGCGGACCTGCCTGACGGGCTGCCCGACACCATCCTCACCCAGGAATACGTGCCCTTCAGCCTGCTGCTGCCGCGCGCCGCCGCCTTAATTTATCACGGCGGCATAGGCACCTGCTCGCAGGCTCTGGCGGCAGGCATTCCCCACCTCATCATGGCGATGGCCCACGATCAGCCGGACAACGCCAACCGCCTGCGCAGACTCGGAGTCGGCGCCAGCCTGCACCCCAGGCGCTGGACCGGTGATCGCATCGCCAGGCAGGTGACGCTGCTGCTCAGCAATCCCCAGGTGCCCGTGAACTGCCAGCGCCTCGCGGAGCTGATGAAGCAGGAGCCGGGCATGGAACCCCTGGTGGACTGGCTGGAAGTGCAGGCAAAACATGGCAGGGGCATCCCTGCCCCTTGGTGTTCAGAGCTTTCCTGAAAGGGGAAAGGATGCCCCTGCCACTTTCCTTGCGCCCACCTCGCCCCTTGTGCGCAGCCGGATCATCGGGAACATTCCCCTTCCACCCACATGAGCGCACCCACGTCCATCAGCACCCACGGCTTCGTCCGCGTCGCGGCGGTTTCCCCTGCCCTGCATCTGGGTGACGTGTCCGCCAACGTGCAGGAGATCGCCACCTCGGCGGTGCGGGCGGCGGCGGAGGGCTGCCAGATCATCGTGTTTCCAGAGCTCTGCCTCACCGGCTATTCCTGCGCCGATCTGTTCATGAACGCCGGGTTCCGGGCGGCCGCGCTGGAAGGGCTGGGCGAGCTGGCCATGCTGCTGGGCGGGCAGAAGGCGCTCATCCTGGTGGGCCTGCCGCTGGAGATCGAGGACCGGCTGTACAACGTCGCCGCCGTGCTGCACGAGGGCCGCATCCTGGGCTTCGTGCCCAAGTCCTTCCTGCCCAATTCCTGGGAGTTCTATGAGCGCCGCTGGTTCTCCCCGGCGAGCACCTTGCAACGCCAGACCTTCACCCTGCGCGGTGAAGTCATCCCGGTGGGCTGCGACCTGCTGTTCACGGCCAACGACCTGCCGGCCTGCCGCGTGGCGGTCGAGATTTGCGAGGACCTGTGGACGGTGATTCCACCGTCCAGCCAGGCGGCCCTGCAAGGCGCGACCGTGCTGGCCAACCTCTCCGCCAGCGACGAACTGCTGGGCAAGGCCGAGTACCGCCTCCAGCTTGTGGCGCAGCAGTCGGGGCGCTGCCTCGCCGCCTACATCTACAGCGCGGCGGGCGCGGGCGAATCCTCCACAGACCTGGTTTTCAGCGGCCACGGCATGATCGCCGAAAACGGCGGCCTGCTGGCCGAAGCGGAGCGTTTTGGCTTCGAATCCCGCAGCATCGTGGCGGACATTGATGTCACGCGCCTGCAGCATGACCGGCTGCACAGCGCCAGCTTCCGCGACAGCGCGCCCGCCGGCCCCGCGTGGCGTAGGATCGGCTTCACCATGGGCGGCGCCGCCGCCACACCCCTGCGCCGCCACATTGCCGCGCATCCCTTTGTGCCCTCCGCTGCGGCGGACCGTAGCGCGGCGTGCCGCGAAATCTTCGCCATCCAGGCCACCGGCCTCGCGCGACGGCTGCGCCAGGTGCAGGCGAAGACCCTCGTCCTGGGCCTCTCCGGCGGGCTCGACTCCACGCTCGCCCTGCTGGTCGCGGAGGACGCCCTGAAGCGCGCCGCCCTGCCCGGCACGCGCATCGTCTGCATCACCATGCCCGGCCTGGGCACCACCTCGCGCACCAAGGACAACGCCGGAGAGCTGGCGGCCGCCCTGGGCACGGAGCTGCGCACCATCCCAATCGGTGACAGTGTGATGCAGCACCTGCGCGACATCGGACACCCGGAGGGCACGCACGACATCACGTTTGAAAACGCCCAGGCCCGCGAGCGCACCCAGGTGCTCATGGACGTGGCGAACCACACCGGCGGCCTCGTCCTGGGCACCGGCGACCTGTCCGAGGCCGCGCTCGGCTGGGGCACCTTCAACGGCGACCACATGTCCATGTACCACGTCAACGCCGGGGTGCCCAAGACGCTGGTGCGCTACCTCATCGCCTGGTGCGCCGAGCAGCCCGCCTTCCTGGCCGCCAGCAAGGTGCTGGCCGACATCCTCGACACGCCGATCTCGCCCGAACTGCTGCCCGCCAGCGCCACCGGCGACATCGCCCAGCGCACCGAGGACCACGTGGGCCCCTATGAGCTGGTCGATTTTTTCCTCTACCATTTCGTGCGCCACGGCTGCAGCGCCGCCAAGATCGCCTTCCTCGCCGGGATCGCGTTTCAAGACCGCTACACCGAGGCCGAAATCGCCCGCTGGCTGGCGCATTTCCTGCAGCGCTTCCGCACCCAGCAGTTCAAGCGCTCGGCGATGCCCGACGGCCCCAAGGTGGGCTCGGTGGCCCTGTCCCCGCGCGGCGACTGGCGCATGCCCAGCGATCTGGGCGGCAGCCTGGGCTGAACAGGCCGTTCGGCCCCACGTTCGCGCTTTCCAACCCGCCTTCCCAATGTTTGATTGGCTGCGCGCCGCTGGCCTTCAGCCACCCGCATGCATTTCTCTTCTCTCACCCTTCATTTGCCCGCCCCCATGCCTCTTCTCACCGACCGCAAGACCAAGCCGCAGTATGATGTCATTGTCGTGGGATCAGGCGCCGGCGGCGGCATGGCGGCGCTGCGGCTGGCGCTGGAGGGGGTGAAGGTGCTCATGATCGAGGCCGGCCGCAATTACGACCCTTCGACGGAGACGCCCATGTTCAACACGCCGGAGATGGCGCCGCTGCGCGGGGCCGCGACCAAGGACCGCTTTTTTGGCTACTACGATGCGACGGTGGACGGCGGCTGGCAGGTGCCGGGCGAACCCTACACCAACAAGCCCGGCACGGAGGGCGACTTCTGGTGGTGGCGGCCGCGCATGCTGGGCGGTCGCACCAACCACTGGGGCCGCATCTCGCTGCGCTTCGGCGAGTTCGATTTCAAACCCAGGGCGCGTGACGGCCTGGGCATTGACTGGCCCATGGATTACAAGGACATCGCCCCCTGGTACGACAAGGTGGAGATGCTCATCGGCGTGTACGGCGAAAACGCCGGCATCGCCAACGCCCCTGACTCCTCGCCCGGCGTGCTGCTGCCCGCGCCGAAGCCGCGCCTCGGCGAGCTGATCGCCAAGAAGGCGGGCCGGAAGCTCGGCGTGCCGGTGGTGGGCGCGCGGCGCGCGGTGCTTTCGCAGCCGCTGGACTGGAAGAACATCCCGGCCAAGCTCTTCCCCAACAACCCGAAGGCACAGGAGCTCATCGGCAAGGACATGATGCTGCGCGCCCCCTGCTTCTGGGCCACCGACTGCACGCGCGGCTGCTCCATCCGCGCCAATTTCCAGAGCACCACTGTCCTGCTGCCGCCCGCGCTCGCGACCGGCAACCTCGACATCATCACCGATGCGATGGTGCGCGAGATCCTGGTGGATGGCGGAGGCAAGGCCACCGGCGTGCATTACATCGACAAGACCACCCGGCGCGATGCCATCGCCAAGGCGCGCGTGGTCATCATCGCCGGCGGCACCTGCGAGACCGCGCGCATGCTGCTCAACTCCAAGTCGCGGGACAAGGCCGGGCTGGCGAACGCCAGCGGCCAGGTGGGCCAGAACCTGATGGACAGCGTGGGCACCGGCCTGGGCTCGCACATCCCGATGATGGAGGACCTGCCGCCCTTCAACGAAGACGGCGCCGGCGGCCTGCACACCTACGTGCCCTGGTGGCTGGTGAACCAGCACAACAAGCTGGGCTTTGCGCGCGGCTACCACATTGAGATGGGCGGCGGCAGGCACATGCCCAAGCCCGGCAGCTTCGGCAACCTGGACAGCACCAGCCCCGGCGTTTACGGCAGCAGGCTCAAGCAGGACGCGCGGCGCTACTTCGGCGCCAGCTTCTCCTTCAGCGGCCGCGGCGAAATGATTCCCAACAAGGACTGCTACTGCGAGCTCGATCCGCAGATGGTCGATCAGTGGGGCATCCCGGTGCTGCGCTTCCATTGGAAATGGAGCGACCACGAGATCAAGCAGGCCGAGCACATGCAGAACACCTTCGCCGAAATGCTCGAAGCCATGGGCGGCAAGGCCTCGCCCAAAAGCGGCCGCGACGCCATCCAGCGCCCCGGCGAGAGCATCCACGAAGTCGGCGCCGCGCGCATGGGCGACAAGCCCTCCAACAGCGTGACCAACCAGTACGGCCAGACCTGGGAGGTGAAAAACCTCTTCCTCATGGACGGCGCCACCCTGCCCAGCAACCCCGACAAAAACCCCACGCTGACCATCCTCGCCCTGGCCTGGCGCAACAGCGAGTGGCTGATGGAGGAGATGAAGCGGGGCAATATTTAGTCCCCGCCGCCGCTTACTCCTTTGCCACCATCAGGGCCGGCAGATCGATCAGCACGTTGCCGCTGCGCATCAGCGTCTCGCCCACCAGGATGGCGTCGGCTCCGGCGGCGGCGACCCGCTCCGCGTCCTCCACGGTCTTGATGCCGCTTTCGCTGACGAGCACGATGTCTTCCGGCACCTCCTCGGCCAGCTCCTCGGTCGCGGCAAGATCGACGATGAAGGTCTGCAAGTTGCGGTTGTTCACGCCGATGATGCGCGCGTCCGTCTCCAGTGCACGATCCATCTCGCGCAGGTCATGCACCTCCATCAGCACCTCGAGCTGGCAGGAGTGGGCCACCTCCAGCAGATGGGTCAGCGTCGCCTGGTCAAGCGCGGCGACGATGAGCAGGATGGCGTCGGCACCGGCCACCACGGCCTCATAAATCTGCGCCTCGTGGATGATGAAATCCTTGCGCAGCACCGGGATCGAAACCTCGTCGCGGATCGTGGTCATGTAGTGCAGCGCGCCCTGGAAATATTTCTCGTCCGTGAGCACGCTGATGCCGCTGGCCCCCGCCTTGTCGTAGGTGCGGGCGATGGTCAGGTAGTCGAAGTCCGGGTTGATCACGCCCACGGAGGGCGAGGCCTTCTTCACCTCGGCGATCAGGCCCAGCCGGCCGGGATCGGAGCAGAGGTGCGTGGCCAGGGAGCGGAACTCGTTGCGCAGGGCGGCGGCGGCGCGCAGCTTCTCCATGCGGGGCAGTAGCTTGGCGAGTTCGGTGTGCTTGTGGGCGATGATTTCGTCCAGTTTGTTCATGTCGTGTCTTGATTGCGATTGCGGGGCGGGCGATGTCACTGCTTCCTTTCCCCTGCAATCCACCCTCCGCAATCCGAAATCCGCAATCCTCATGACTGACTGGGACCAATGCTACCGCGAAGGCAACACCCCCTGGAACCGTGGCCTGCCCTCACCGGCCCTGGCCGAGTACCTCGCCCGCCAGCCGCTGAATGGCCGCGTCTTCGTGCCCGGCTGCGGCCTGGGGCACGACGTGGCGCTGTTGGCCAAACAGGGCGCGCAGCCCACCGGCTTTGACATTTCGCCCCTGGCCCACGAGAAAGCCCGCGCCACGCACCCGGACCTGCCGCCGGAGACCTTCGTGCTCGGCGATCTCTACGCGCTGCCTGAGGCCTTCCTGGAGGCCTTTGATGCCATGGTGGAGCACACCTGCCTCAGCGCCATGCCGCCGGAATGGCGCCCGCGCTACCGCGATGCCGTCGCCTCCGTGCTGAAGCCCGGCGGCCTCATCGTTGGCGTCTGGTACATCAATCCCGACCTCGATCCCGGCGAAACCGGCCCGCCCTATCCCCTGCCCCTCTCTGAACTCGATGCCCTGTTCGCTGACGGCTTTGAGGTGGTCGAAGACTACGTGCCGGAGGTCGGCTACGAGGGCCGCGTCGGCCGGGAGCGCCTGCGGGTGCTGCGCAAGGTGGGTTAAGACTTCACCCCGCCCACCTCAAATCCCTCGGCCTCCAGCACGGCGCGGATCTTGGCCACGTTGTCGCCCTGGATTTCCACGCGCTTGTCCTTCACCGTGCCGCCGCAGCCGCAGGCCGAACGCACCCGTTTCGCCACGTTCTCGATCACGGTCACCGGCAGGTGGGTGGCGAAATCCTTGATCACAATCACGGTCTTGCCGCCGCGATGCGCCGTCTCCCGCTGCAGGTTCACCTTGCCCATTTTCCACAGGCTTTTGGGGGCGGCGGGACCGGGTGGCAGACCCGAAGCGTTCAGATTGGCGAAGGGATTGCCTTTGTTTGGAGGGGTGGTCATGAACGACACCGGGGCGCTACCGGTGCCAGATTTCAAGGGCATTCCCGGCAGCCAACCCTTTTGACCCATTCGGCTCATGGAGCACCGGGTCCTGTGTAGCTGGCCTCTTTGAGGCCGGACCTGGTGAGCTTCCTTTGCGCAAAGGACACTGTTGGCTCTGTTTGGAATCGGCGATAGGCACAGAAGTCCGCCACGCCTCCGGGGTCATAGACCCCAGCTACAACAAACCCATCATCGCGATTCCAGCACCGCACCGGCGGCCTGCATCTCCGCCAGCGCCCGGTCGCAGTCGCCGGGCGCGAGATCCACGCCCCGGCAGGCCTGGGTCAGCACGTGCACGCGGAAGCCCTCCTTCAGGGCGTCGAGCACGGTGAATTTCACGCAGTAGTCCGTGGCCAGGCCCGCCACCCACAGCTCCGTGGCGCCCCGGTCGCGCAGCCAGTCGGCCAGGCCGGTCGAGGCGCGGTGGCCGTTGTCGTAGAAGCCGCTGTAGCTGTCGATGCGCGGATCCATGCCCTTGGGGAACACGCGGGCGATGCTGCCTGTTTGCAGGCCGGGGGCGAACTCTGCGCCTGCCGTGTTCTGCACGCAGTGCACCGGCCACAGGGTCTGCGACAGGCCGTCCAGGTCGATGCTGTCGTACACCGTCCTTCCAGGGTGGTTCGCGGCGAAGCTGCCGTGCTCCGGCGGATGCCAGTCCTGGGTGGCGACGACGAGGTCAAACTGCGGCATGAGCCGGTTCACCACCGGCACGATGAGGTCGCCCTCGGGAACCGGCAGCGCGCCGCCGGGGAGAAAGTCGTTTTGGATGTCGATGAGGAGAAGGGTTTTCATGGGGGGGTGAGCAGAGGTTGGTAGAGCAGGAGGTCGGCCCGCGAAAAGCAGCAGAAGATCACCCGCTGAAGCGGGCCGGGGGCGGCGATGAAATCTTTGACCGCCGCCACCGCGATCTGCGCCGCCAGAGCGGCTGGAAAGCGGTACACGCCGGTGGAGATGCAGGGGAAGGCAAGGCTTTGCAGCCCGGCCTCCGAGGCGAGCCGCAGCGAATTGTGATAACAGGATCGCAGCAGCTCCGGCTCGCCGGCCTCGCCGCCATGCCACACCGGACCCACCGTGTGAATCACGTGCCGCGCCTTGAGGTTGTAACCCTTTGTCATCTTCGCCTGGCCCGTCTTGCAGCCGTTCAGCGTCATGCACTCACGCACCAGGTCCGGCCCGGCGGCGCGATGGATCGCCCCGTCCACTCCACCGCCACCCATGAGCGAGGTGTTCGCGGCGTTGACAATGGCATCCACATCAAGCGTCGTGATGTTGGCGGTGATGGCTTCGAGCGTGGTCATAAATGGCGGTTCTCCTGAATCATCCTCGCCTTCTGCTGCGCCAGCCCGTGCTCCAGCCCGGCGGGATACTCGTGCGGGTGCAGCAGCCGCTTGATGGTGGGGTGCAGGTGGCGGAGCTGCTCGCGGCAGCGGCGCTGGCTTTCCACCAGCGTCGGCAGGCGGCCCACCAGCTCCCCGGCGCGGAACACCGGCTGCAGGAGGTCCTCATGCGTCGCGCCCTCAGGGGTGGTCTTCAGGCGGGTGGGATCGGCGGGGTGGACGATCTCCACCGGATCGCCGCAGCCGTGCAGCTCGTCATAGATGGCGTCGCCGCGAAACTCGCCGTTGAAGGTGAAGCGCCGCACCTGCTGGATGCCGGGGTTCGAGGTCTTGGCGCTCTGCTCGCTGATCTTGATCTTGGACTGCCAGGTGCCGTCGGTCTTGCGCACGGCGCCCAGCTTGTACACCCCGCCCAGGGCCGGCTGGTCGCCGCCGGTGACCATCTGGGTGCCCACGCCCCAGACATTGATGCGCGCGCCCTGGTGCTTGAGGCTCTCGATGAGGTGCTCGTCCAGGTCGTTGCTGGCGACGATCACCGCCTTGTCCAGCCCCGCCTCATCAAGGATGCGGCGCGCCTCGATGCTCAGCCAGGCGAGATCGCCCGAATCGAGCCGGATGCCCACCATCTCATGACCGGCGGCGCGCAGGCGCAGCCCGATCTCCGCCGCATGGCGCACGCCTTGCAGCGTGTCGAAGGTGTCCACCAGGAAGATGCAGTTGTTCGGCAGCGCCTCCGCATAGGCGGCGAAGGCCTCCTGTTCTGTATCAAAAGACATCACCCACGAGTGGGCGTGGGTGCCGCGCACGGGGATGCCATGCACCCGGCCCGCGAGCACGTTCGAAGTGGAGGTGGCACCGCCGATGAAGGCCGCGCGGCTGGCCATCACCGCGCCAAACGGACCCTGCGCTCGGCGCAGGCCGAACTCCATCACCTCGTCCCCCGCCGCAGCCTCGCACACGCGCGCCGCCTTGGTCGCGATCAGCGTCTGGAAATTGATGATGTTGAGCAGCGCCGTCTCCGCCAGCTGCCCCTGGATGACCGGGCCGCGCACGCGCAGCAGCGGCTCGTGCGGGAACACCACCGTGCCCTCCGGGACCGCGTCCACATCGCATTCCCAGTGCAGCCCGCCCAGGTAGTCCAGGAAACCCGGCTCGAACAAAGGGCGCTGATCGCGACCCTGCAACGTGGCCAGGTACTCCAGATCCCCCGCTTCAAACTTGAAGCCCTTCAGCCACTCCACCGCATCCGCCAGCCCGGCGGCAACCGCATAGCCTCCGGCAAAAGGAAGCCTGCGAAAGAACAGATGGAACACCGCCTCCTGGCGGGCATGACCCGCCTTCCAGTAGCCTGCGGCCATGGTGAGCTGGTAGAGATCGGTGAGAAGCGGAGTGTTGGTTTGCATGGGAATTAAATTTTGTTTTCCAAATAATCGTCCAGCCGACGGTTGATCCAGCGTGCGCCGATGCCGTGGTACCGGGGTGACAGCATCTCAATAACAATCACAATGACTGTGACCGGCCCCTGATACAGCATGGCCGGCAGCCAGCCTGCCTGCCCCTGGGCGAGCCACCAGCCGACATTGAGCACAAAGACGGCGGCCCACCAGAGTTCCAGAGACCGCCGCAGGCGGAAGACATTGCAGAACAGGAAGAAGTGGCCCACCACCACCGCGACGATCCATGCCATCTCATTGCCCTCACGCCCCATCCACCAGACGATGGCCGTGGCCGTGAACAGGATGGCAACATCGGCCAACGACAGGCGCAGGCCGCTGGTGCGATGAACCTCGCTTGGTGCTTTGACGTTCGAGTTCATCGCGTGTTTACCATGTCGGTGAATTGGTCCAGCAGCGTCTTGAGTTCGCTTCGCCTTGGCAAGGTTTCGAGCCACTCGCTGGGAATGCTTGAATGCCCGTAGCACACCCCCGCAAGCCCTCCGGCGACGCAGCCTGTGGTGTCGGCATCCCAGCCAAGATTCACCGCCTTCAAGACACAATCGGCATAGCTGCGCGTGGTCAGCAGACACCAGAGCGAGGCTGTGAGCGTCTCCATCACGTAGCCGCCTGAGCGAATTTCGCTTTCCGGGATCAATGCGATGTCACGCGACAACAAGTCCCGAAACACGCCACTTTCGGGATGCCTCTCATACTGACCATAGAAGCACGCCAGGGCCACCTTGATGGCTTCCTCAGCCCGCAAACCATCGACCAGTGAGCGGACCATCATGCCATAAAACACACAGGCCATCTGCGAACGCAAATGCCCATGGGTGATGGCCGAGGCGCGAAAAATCCGGTTCACGAAGGCTTGCTCGTCTTCGCGCTGCGAGGCCAGCACGACTGGCAGGATGCGCATGAGGGAGCCGTTGCCGTTGTCGAGGTGACCTTTGCCTCCCGCCTGTTCAGCAGGCACTCCGTTGGGGATGCGAGTCAACGCGGAGGCCGTTGCATTGCCAACGTCGAACACCTCGCCGTGTGCGGACCAGTGTCCTGCATTGTACCAGCGCACGAACCGCTCCCCCATGTCCTGGGTGTCAAAGCCCTTTTCGACGAGGCTTTCAGCCGAACACAGCAGCAGAGAGCCATCGTCCGACCAGGTGCCCGCCGGTTGATTGTGAGTGCCAAAGGCTCTCATTCCGAGCACCGGGTCGGCACGACGTGCATCGCGCCCCTGAAACTCCACCGGCACCCCAAGGGCATCGCCGACAAGCGAGCCCCACAGGCCGCCAAGAACACGTTGTTGAATGGTGATCATGAAGTTTATCAGGTGAGCCACTTGCAAAACCTCTGCGGCCTCCGCCTCTCAGCCTCTCTGCGGCAAGGCGGAGTCACCCGTAAGCTCGTTTGGCCGCAGAGAGGCAGAGGATGCGGAGATCATTTTTTTGGGGGTTCCAAGCGCTTCAGGCGGGAAACTCAATGTATGATACTGGAACAGCATCTACCAGCCAGACACCGTTGGTGGAGCAGAAGAAGGTGTGCCCCGCGCGATGCATCTCCTGCGCCCGGATCACCAGCAGCACCGGCGTGCCGTGGCGCTCGCCCACCTGCGTGGTCACCTTCGTTTCCGCCGAAAGATGCACGTGATGCCGCTCCATCTTGAGCAGCCCCTGCGCACGAATGGAATCGAGGAACCGCGTGGCCGTGCCATGGTAAAGGATCTCCGGCGGCGTGCGCGGCTCATACTGCAAGTCCACCTCCACCGAATGTCCTTGATTGGCGCGGATGCGCGTGCGGTCCTCATTGAAAGCGAAGCGCTGCTTGTCACTGCCGGCGACCACACGTTCGAGCTGCTCGCGGTCAATGAGCTTCCCGTGCGCGACACACCCGGCAAGCAGGGTGTCCACATCCACCCATCCCGCATCGTCCAGGGTGACGCCCGCCGCCTCCGGTTCATGCCGCAGCACGAGGCTGAGGAACTTGCTGGTCTTGATGTCGTTATTGGAACTCATGGCGAAGGAAAACGTCGGCTGACCTCGATGAGGCCGATGATGTGGCGGTTGAACTCCGCAAGTTCTTCGGCGGGAACCCAAAGCTCCTGATGCTCGCGACCGCCCACGCACTGAGGTTCGAAGCGTGCGAGGTACGCCGCATCAACCGCAAAGCGCGTTACAAAGCCGGAGCCGGAGGCGGGCACGTTCCAGTCGCGGGCGATTTGGACAGCATAGTCTTCATTCATCACGGGATAGAAAATCGGCTGCTCGGGCAATCTTGGCGGGAAAGCTTTCCAGCCGCTCTGCTCAATCAACGCAAGCTCCTCCGGGCCAACCGGTCGATACAGTGCAGTGGTGTTCATAGCTCGAAAAGAAATCCCCTCTTCTTCAGCCGCTCATACTTCGCGGGGTTGAAGCGATGGAGCTGGGCGGGGCGGTGGGGGCCGTCGCGGTTGGTTTCGTCCAGGGCTTCCAGCAGGTCGAAGCCGAGGACCTTCTTGCGGAAGTTGCGCTTGTCGATGGCGGTGCCGAGCACGGTTTCGTAGAGGTGCTGGAGCTGGCTGAGGGTGAATTTTTCGGGCAGCAGCTCGAAGCCGATGGGCTGGTAGCGGAGCTTGCCGCGCAGGCGCTCCAGGCCGGTTTGCAGGATCGTGGCGTGATCGAAGGCGAGCGGCGGCGTTGCGGCGACGGGGAACCATTGGGCGTCGCTGGCATCGGTGGCGGCGCGAGTGGAATGATCGGCCATCTTCACCAGGGCGTAATACGCCACGCTCACCACGCGCTCGCGCGGGTCGCGCTTCACCTCGCCGAAGGTGTAGAGCTGCTCCAGATACACCTGGTGCAGGCCAGTTTCTTCCTCCAGCTCGCGGCGCACGGCGTCATCCAGGGTTTCCTGCACGCGCACGAAGCCGCCCGGCAGCGCCCAGCGTCCCTTGAACGGGGCCAGCCCGCGCTTGATGAGCAGGACCTTCAGCTCCGCCTCGTCGAAGCCGAACACGACGGCATCCACGGTGAGCGCGGCTCTCGGGAATTCGTATTGGTGTGGCATGGGGCTATGAAAGTGTATATTTGACACTAAGTAAAGCGGAAATGAGGACGGGGAGGTTTTTCTCTCATGTGGCTCATGCCGCCTTTGGCGTGAATCGAAAGGATTGCCCGAAGCGCCGGATTTCTATTCCAGCGCTATGGCAGGCACAAAGCACAGAGCCTTGATCGAGGCGCTTCGCGCGTTTGTTTTTGTACCCCGTCGGGGGCGACGGTAGCCACTTTGGGCGCGGCTCAGGCAAAGTGGCTCACGCGGCCCTCCGCGTGAATCAAATGGAATGCGCGGAGCGCCTGGATCATTGCCGCTGGGGAACGGTGGATGTTTGGCGCTGCGCGCGAGATTTGGTTTCACGTCGGGGGCGACGTGAGCCACTTTCTTTATCTGCACGGATGCCCGCTATGGCAGCGGCTTCTTCTCCACATCGGAGGGGCTGATCCAGCCGGAGCTGACCTTGTCGCCGCGCATGAACTTTTCGTAGTAGCCGACGTTGCCTTTTTGCGCGTGCTCGTACTGGTCGAAGAGGTAACCCTTGCCTTCGAGGCGGGGGTCCTCCTGCTGCTTGAGTTCGGCGTAGAGCTGGTCATGGAGGCGGGTCTTGATGGCCGTGGCATCGGGCCGGGCGGCGACATTGGTCATGAAATCGGGGTCCTTGCGCAGATCGTAGAACTCCTCGCCTGGGCGCAGGCCGAAGCACAGGGCCCAGAAGGGATCATCGGCGTTCTTGCGATGGGCGTCGATGACGTAAGTCTTGGTCGCCCCGGCATCGCAGTCCATGTAGCCGGTTTCGGGATTGCCGGCGGGCCAGCGCGTGGGCTCGAAGTTCTCCAGGTACAGGTGATCGCGGGTGATGATGCCGCGCGTGGGGTAGCCCCAGTCGTGCGGGCGGCCCACATCGGTGCGTTCCTTGCCGATGAGCACGTGGTCACGGGCGGCGGTGACCTGGCCTGATTTTTCGGAATACAAGATGTCTGTTAGGCTGCGTCCGGTGATGGGCGCCATGCCGCTGTCCGACTGCTTCAGCCCGGCAAGCTCCAGGAAGGTGGGGGCGATGTCGATGAAGCTGATGAAGTCCTCAATCACGCGGCCCGGCTGGCGGATGCCGTTCTTCCACATGGCGGCGAAGGGCACGCGGTTGGCCATGGTGTTGGTGTTGCCCTTGCTGCGCGGGAAGGGCATGCCGTGGTCGCTGGTGACGATGACGAGGGTGTTGTCGAGCAGGCCGCGCTTCGCCAGGTTCTCCAGCATGAGACCCAGATGGTGGTCGTAGTACTCGACCTCGAAGGCGTAGTCGAGCATGTCGTTGCGCACCGTGTCGTTGTCCGGCCAGTAGGCGGGCACATGGTCGATGTCTGTGAGCTTCTTGCCGCCTTTGGCGACACCGGAGCCGAACTCATAGGGGCGGTGCGGCTCGACGGAGCCGTACCAGAAGACCCAGGGCTTGTCCTTGGGCGCGGCGTTGAGGAAGTCATCAAAGTTCGCGGCGTAGTCGTTGCTGCTGATCTCCGGCGTGGGCGGCACTGTCTTGTGCTTGTTAAACGGCAGGCCGGTCATCTGCCGGGGCTTGCCGTTCGCGTCGTTGGCAATGCCCGGCCCCCAGCCCTTCATCGTGTGGCCCACGAACCAGCCGTGCTCCGCCAGCGCCTCGCCCCAGCTTTTGAACTCCGTGGGAAAGTAGCAGATGTGGTTGGCCGCCGCCTTGAGCTGCCAGGTGTTGCGGCCGGTGATGATGCAGGCGCGTGAGGGAGCGCACTTGGCCATGGGCGTGTAGGCGTGGTTGAACAGCAGGCCCTCCCGCGCCACGCGGTCGAAATTCGGCGTCCTGATCCACGGCGTGCCATAAGCGCCGGCATGAGCGCCCCAGTCATCGGCGATGGCGAAAAGAATGTTGGGCCGGTCGGCGGCGAGAAGCGGGGAGCCAAAGGCCAGGACAAGGAGAAAGAGAAGGCGTTGCATCACGGCAGTTGAAACGTGGAAAAAAGGCGCATCTGGCGAAGAAGAATCTCGCCTTGCCGCCCTTCCTTTGTCAGCATCCGGCAATGAATTGGAAACGGATTGTCCTGGTGTGCGCGGGGTTGCTGTTTGTGTGGGTTGCCATCTGGGCCATCATCACTTTCAGCGCCTCGGAGGAAACGCAGATGCTCAAGCAGCAGCAGCGCTTCATCACGGCGCTGGAGCAGCGCAAGTGGAGCCGGGTCGATTCGATGGTCTGCAACGATTACGACGACGGAGGCCTAGACGCCGGCGGAGTGAAAGCGGCGATGCGCCAGGCGCTGGGCGGCTTCTTCGCGCTCTCCATCACCCCGGAGATCACCAAGGTGCAGGTGGTGCACGGGCTGGGCGTGGTGCAGACCCGGCTGAAGGTGGAAGGCAACGGCGCGGGGCTGAGCGCGATGGTGGTGGCCGAGGCCCGGCGCATCAAGAAGCCCTGGTTCTTCCACTGGCACAAGCGCGGCTTCTGGCCCTGGAGCTGGGAGCTGGTGCAGATACACAATGATGAACTGGTGGTGCCTCCCGGCGCGCTGGAGCAGTGAGGAGCCAAAGAAAAGTTCCCGGTTAGAGCATGCAACCAGTATGCAGCCTGTGTAAGGAACCTGAAAAAATGCGACGCATCCTTCCCACTAATCCACGAACGCCAACGGCGTTCCGCAATTGAGCCCAGGGTTGGCACAACCCTGGGACACATCAGAGCGAGGTTCCGAACCCGGAACGGGTTCCGTCCCGAACGCCCCCACGCCTTTCCCCGGCCCGCCGCCCCGAACCGGACACAACCCGTTCCGGGTTGAATGCATCGCCCTCGCCAGACCCAGGGTTGTTCCAACCCTGGGCTCAAATCCTGAAGCCCTTCAGGCTTCCGACAGTGGCTGCGCAATGATTCAAATTGCGCTACTCCCACCCGCGCACCTTCAGATGCACCTGCGCCACTTTGCCCATGTAGTGGTCACTCCGCAGTGACCAACGCGAGCAAAGCTCGAATAATTTGCGGTTCCCGCGAATAAACCTCTGCTGAAAGACAGCGCAGCTCAGCACCATGCATCCGTCGGAAATTGTCAAAATCAGGTGGGTCGACATCCTGGTTCTGCAGGAGGTAACCAAGGAGCGTTTGCGCCCCCTGATTTATGGCCGCTGCGACTTCTTCAAGCTGCAGATCAATCAAATCACCAATGACTTGGTCGATGGGGAAGATGTCACTGATGACAAATAAATACCCTTCAATTCCTCTGTTTTCGATGAGTCCGAGAGAATGATAGACACGGAGAATGACCTTCTCTGACGGGGTCAACGATTCAATGCCGGACACTTTCTCCTTGGCGGCGATCTTGATGAATGCCGCGTCGACCCTTTCTTGTTCCGGGCTCATACAGTTCCGGGATCGACTTTTTCTCTTGTGGGCGGTTTTGTGGGGGCCTTGTGCCACTGTTGGCCTTCGTTACTTGTCCCACCCGCGCACCTTCAGATGCACCTGCGCCACTTTGCCCATGTAGTGGTCCATGCTGTACTCGTGGGCGGCCTTGAGCATGTGCTCCTTGGCTTTCGCCGTGTCCTTCAATGCCTCGTAGTAGAGGCCCAGGTAGAGATGGGCGTAGCAGAGCTGGTTGCGCCGCTCCTCGTCATCGCCTGAGCTGGCGGCCTTGAGCACGGCCTCTTCGCTGCCGGTGCCGGCGAAGAGCTGGTGCACCTCCTTCATCGGCACGCGCGAATCGCCGACGATGGGGATGAAATGCTTGCGCGCGCCTTCCACGCCTTCGAGGCGGGCCACGCACAGGAAGTGCCAGGCGGCGTTCTCCACATCGGCGGTGTTGACGGTCTGGTGAGTCTCGAACTGATCGCGGCCCTCGGCAAACTCGTCCGCGTAGTACAGCGCCAGACCGCGCTGCCAGAGCTGCGGCTTGGCAGAAGGAGCGAGCGCGATCAGCTTGTCGAAGGCGGCCACGCTGTCGGCGATCTTCGCCTCCATGAAGGCCTTCACGCCGAGGTCGAACAGCGCCCGTGGCGACTCCGCCTGCTGGGCTGCGGCCGAACCGGCCATGACCGCCACCGCCAGCGCAAGACTACTGGCCTGCCTCCGGAACATAGAACCTCCCCATGAAATCCAGGATGGTCTGCCGCAGTTCGTCGCCGTTTTCGATGGGTTCATCATAACGTTTGATCACCTTGCCGCCGGGGGCGACCAGGAGGGTGAAGGGAATGGGGCCTTTCCAGGCGGGGTCCAGCGCTTTGATCAGTTCATCGCTGTCGGCGCTGCCGAAGATGTAGCTGTTGGTCTTGCGGCCCTCGGCGGCGATGGAGGGCTTCAGCTTGTCCGGGATCAGCGCGTGCTTCTTTTCCAGGAAGGCCTTCACCTTGGCCTCGGTCTTCGGGTCATCGAGGCTGATGTTGATGAACTCGAAGTTGCGCAGGCCGAACTTGCGAGAGGTCTTCACCAGTTCCGGGAACTCGCCCACGCATGGCCCGCACCAAGTGGCCCAGACGTTGAACATGCGCACCTTGTTCGTGTCGTTCTTGCGCAGCTTCGCCACGCCTGCGGCGTCGATGATCTCGACATCCACCGTGCCTTTATCCCACTTCTCATCGTCCTTCGCGACGAGATCATGTTTGCTCATCCACTTGGTGGAGCAGCCGTGCACCTTGGTCTCGGTGACGGCCACTTCTTTGCCTGCGAGCACGGCGTCGATGGCGTTGCGCGCATCGCGGGATTTCACCGTGGCCTCATCCGCATAGCGCGAGTCATCGAGGCGGCCCTGGTAGCGAAGCTTGCGCTCCTTGTCGAAGACGAACACATGCGGCGTGGCGAGGCAGCCGTAGGCATGGGCCGTGGCCTGGGTGTCGCCATCGTAGAGGTAGGGGAAATTGAAGCTCTGCTCCTTGGCGTAGAGCTTCATTTCATCAAGGCTGTCGTTGTATTTCGAGTAGCCCAGCTCATCCATGCGCAGGCCCTCGGGATTGTTGGGGTTGATCGCCACCAGCTTGAAGCTTTTGCCCTTCATGTCCTCCACCAGCTTCTTCACCCGCCCCTCGCTGGCGTGCGAATCCGGGCAGTGATTGCTGAGCCAGACGATCACCAGCACATCGCTGCCGGCATACTCCTTGAGCGCGTGCTTGTGACCGTCGATGCCTGGGAGGTTGAAGTCGGGCGCGGCGGCGCCCATTTTCAGCGGGGTGACGGTTTCGGCCCGCAGGCCGAGGGTTAAGACAGCAATGAGGCAAGGAATGAGTTTGTTCATGCGAGGAGGGCTTCAGGCTTCACTGTTTCGCAGTTCCAGCAGGAGTCGAACGATGCGGGAACAGGTTCTTTGCATTGCGGACAGATCCAGTCGGCTCCCACAACGGCTGGCGCATTGAAATGTTTCGCGATCAGGGTGATTGCCTCGTCATAGCGATCATCGTCAAGGATGCACACCGCCGGGTAAAGGGACGGGATGATCGCCTCCCCGCCTGATGCCTTTTCATTGCGGATGAAGGCGTTGAAGCCCGCTTCCCTGAGGATGCCGCAATAGAGCCCCACACGCCCGGAATCTTGACTGGTGAACACTTCGCGCATGGGACCGTCGTTTTAGGGTTACACTTCAAACTCGTCCGCCGGGTCAAAGGGCGGCATCGGCACGTTGATGATACGCAGGTTGCCCACGGCGCGATGCACGCAACCGGGCTTGATCATCACGCTGGTCATGGGCTTCAAGGGAATGCGCTCGCCGTCCGCCTCCAGATACCCCTCGCCTTCCAGCACGATGTAGATCTCGGTCATCGTCTTGTGGTAGTGCGCCCGGCTGTCGGCGGAGATCTCGGTCAGATGCACCGTGGCCAGGGTGTTGCCCGGCTCGGCAAAGGCCCGGCGCGCCTGGCCGCAGGGGCAGGGCACGGGCGTGATCTCATCCAGTTGGGCGACCGAGAAACGTTTGGGGGGCATTTCGCTGATGTTGGGGGTAAGGAGCCAGGGTTTCAAGACCAGTGTGGGCACGTTTCCCGTTTTCGGTTTTCCGTTTTGGAAGCCGGACCACGGAAAACGGGCAACGGAAAACGCCCGCCCCAAATATTTTCCACAAATCAGAGGCGGGCCGCGCTGATCCGCCTATTTTCGGCGGCCTATGACCACCCTCGCCGTGTCCTCCATTGAAGAAAAGATCCAGGAACTGTGCGCCGCCATCGTCGCTGACGATGAGGTGCAGGAAGCCCGTGCCCATGCCGAGGCCTTCCTGGCCGATGAAAAGGCGGTGGACATCTACCGCCAGGTGGCCCGCGCCGGCCGTGAGCTGGAGCAGAAGCAGCAGCGCGGCATGGAGCTGAGCGACGACGAGATCGAAGCCTTCAACGTCCTGCAGGAAAAAGCCGAGACCCATCCGGCCATCCAGTCTTTCCAGACCGCCCAGCAGACTTTGCAGGACGTGGCCGAACTGATCCAGGCCTACGTCTCCAAGACCCTGGAAAAAGGCCGCGTGCCCACGGAAGAGGAAGTCTTCCCCAAGGGCGGTTGCGGCGAAGGCTGCGGCTGTCACTAAAACTCGTTTTCCGTTGTCCGTTTCCCGTTTTCCGTCACTGAAGGCCGGTCTCCGATCCACGGAAAACGTCATATGGATTTCCACCTCCGGCCTGTCGCCACGCTGCGCACCTGCTACCCGCAGAAGTTTGGCGTGCCCCGGCAGTCCGGTCTGGTGCCTTCGGCCTGGGGCGAGGTGGTGTTCGTGCCTGAGTACCGGCGCGCCGAGGCCGTGCGCGGGATAGAGGGCTTCTCGCATCTGTGGCTGATCACCGTGTTCCACGAGGTCGCGGAGAGCGAGGTGGGCCTCACCGTGCGCCCGCCGCGCCTGGGCGGCAACGAGCGTCGGGGCGTGTTCGCCACGCGCTCCCCCTTCCGGCCCAACCGCCTGGCCCTTTCTGTGGTGAAACTGGAGCGCGTGGACGCCGAGGAGCCCCGCCTTTACATCAGCGGCGTGGACCTGGTGGACGGCACGCCGGTGCTGGACATCAAGCCCTACATCCCCTACGCCGACGCCCCGGCGCAGGCCACCGGCGGCTTTGCCGGGGCTGCTCCCGAGGCCATTCCGGTGCTATGGGACGTGGCGGCCGGGGTGCCGGAGAGTGACCGCCTGATCATTGAGCAATCCATCGCCTTGCAGCCCCAGCCCGCCTATCAGGCCGAACCCGGGCGCGTGTACGGCGCGCAATTCGGAGGCTGGAACGTGCGCTGGACCCTGGTCGAGGGGGCCGCCCGCATCCAGGAATGCCGGCGCCAGTGAAGATACTTCGACACACAGGAAAATCCATTTGCCCCCCCGTGGGCACCCGGGCTAATTAGCGTCCCTCCTTTCCCACAACTTTGCCATGCTTGAATTTTTCCGTCGCCACCGTGGAGCCTTCCTGATCACCATCACCGTGGTCATCATTCTTTCGTTCTCTGTCTGGGGGGGCTGGAGGAGGTCAGGCATGGCCGGAAGCCGCAGCGCCGACGACACCGCCTTCACCATCTACGGCAAGGACTACTCCCACATCGAGCTTGGGCGGCTGGAGAGCTATCAGCGCCTCGGCTACATGCTGCAGATGTACGAGCTGGCCTTCGGCCTCGCCTCCGCCTCCGAGCAGTTGAAATCTCTCGACAGCCGCGGCGCCAACTACGACTTCGTGGGCAACCTGCTGGTGCTGCGCCAGAAGGCCGTGGAATACGGCGTGGCCGCCTCCGATGCCGAGGCCACCAAGAAGCTGCAATCCCTGGGGCCGCTCCAGAAGGACGGCAAGTTCGACGAAGCCACCGCCGCCGGAGTCGAGAAGAACCTGGGCATGTACGGCTTCACCGCCGATGACATGCTGCAAATCGCCAAGGACCAGATCGCCTACGAGAAGCTGCAGGAGATCGTGGGCTCCAACTACTCCCCCTCCCAGCTGGCCGTCGCCAAGACCTATGCGAACGACCAGCAGACCATCAATGCCTCCACCATCCTGTTCGCGCTGGATGAGTTCAAGAAGAAGGCCGAAGTGAAGGACGACGAGATCGCCAAGTACTACGGCCAGAAGAAGGACACCTACAAGACCCCGGAGAAGCGCGCCGCCGTCTATGTGCTGTTCGAAAAGCCCAAGGCTGACGACAAGAAGAAGCCCGAGGAGAATGCCAAGGCGGAGGCCGACCTCGAAAAGGTGGCCG
Organism: uncultured Verrucomicrobiota bacterium; assembly: GCA_903854655.1. Classification (GTDB taxonomy): domain Bacteria; phylum Verrucomicrobiota; class Verrucomicrobiia; order Verrucomicrobiales; family Verrucomicrobiaceae; genus CAINXC01. The sequence continues at coordinate 26,593 of CAINXC010000520.1, forward strand.
GTGATTTCGACGCCGAGTTCGTCAAGCCAGGCGCCGACATCAACGCCCTGGTCGCCAAGTTCAAGAAGGACAAGCCCGACTTGAAGCTGGAAACCCTGCCCCTGTTCGAACGCAGCACCCCGCCCGCGCAGATCAAGGAAGACAGCAAGGTGGTGGATGAAATCTTCCGCAGCGCCCTGAAGGCCGGCAGCAACAGCGACCACGTGGAGGGCGCGAAGGGCTACTACTTCTGCAAGGTGACCCAGGTGGAGGAGCCCAAGCAGCAGGAACTCAAGGACGTGAAGGACAAGATCAAGGAAATCCTGGTGACCCAAAAAGCCCAGGAAGCCATGACCAAGGCCGCCAACGACGCCCGCACCGCCATCAATGACGGGCTCAAGGCCGGCAAAAAGCTGGACGACGTGCTGAAGGACAAGGGCCTGAAGGCCGAGGCCCTGCCAGAGTTCACCGCCAAGAACCCGCCGCCCAACAACCCCCAGGGCCAGGCCATTGCCAAGGCCGCCAGCGAAACCCCTGCGGGCAGCGTGGCCAAGAACAAGGACGCCATCTCCAGCGACAAGGGCGAACTCCTCGTGATCGTCACCGCCAAGGAACTGCGCAAGCGCGATGACTCCGCCACGCTGAAGACTGGCGAAGAAAACAGCCTCGCCAGCCGCGCCCGCAGCGATTTGTTCCACTCCTGGTTCGGCGCCCTGCGCACGGCGGCCAACATGCACGTTTCGATGAAGTGACCCGCCTCCCCTCCCCATGAGCGAAGGCAATGCATCGGTCGAGGATCTCTTCGACGAGGCCAGCGGTCATGTGGCACTGGGCGAACTTGAGGAAGCCGTGGCGCTGTACCGGCGCTGCGTGGCGATCGACCCGCAGTTTGCCGACGGCTGGCACGCCCTGGGCATGGCGCTGCTGAAGACTGACAACGTCAAGGAAGCCATCGGTGCTGGTCTCATGGCCACCACGCTCAGACCCAATGACCTGCTCGCCTGGACCGCCCTTTCGCAAATGTACGTGAAGGCCGGCCAGATCGGCGAAGCCGAGGACGCCAAGGGCAAGGCGCGCATCCTGTCCCTGGGCGGCAAGATCGTTCGGGAGTGAGATTGCCGGCAGTTGAGTCAGCAAAGAGTTGATCCCCTGGCTCTTTGCTGACAGGATCGCGGGACATGAACCTGCGCCGCCTGCTCCTGAAGCTTCACCTCATCATTGGCCTCGTCGCCGCCGTCAACCTGCTGCTGCTCGGCGCGACAGGGGCGGTGATGGTGTTTGAAACCGAGATCGACCACGCGCTCAACGCCAGTCTCTGGCGTGTGCAGCCCCAGGGCGCGCGGCTGGGCGTGGCGGAGCTTGTCAGCCGGGTGGAGAAGAACAACGACGGCGCGCAGGTCACCTTCCTGCACTTCTCGGAGGATGACACCACCGCCACCACCGTGGGACTGCGAAAAACGGGCGGCAAGGGCGGCAGCATCAACGTCAGCCCCTTCACCGGCGAGCTGGTGGGCTCGTTGGCGGGGGCGAACGGCCTCATGTCCAAGGTGCACCAGTTTCACACCAATCTGCTGCTGGGCGCCAACGGCAAGCTCATCACCGGAGCCGGCGCCCTGCTCCTGGTCGTGCTGGCGCTCTCCGGCCTGGTGCTGTGGTGGCCGCGCAAGATCTGGAAGCTGGACGACCTGACATCCGGCAGAAAGGTGAACTTCGACCTGCACAGCGCTATCGGCTTCTGGTCCTCCGTTTTCATGCTCATGTTCGGCCTCACCGGCCTGGTGATTCACTGGGACGAAGAGGCCACTCAGCTCGTGGGAAGCCTCACCGGCGCGCCCGTGGCCCAGCTCGCGCCCAAGATCACTCCCGCCGCGCCCGGCGCCACACCCGTGACGGCCGCAACCGCCTTCAACGCCGCGATGCAGGCCGTGCCAGGGGCGCAGGTGATCTTCATGATGGACCTCGCCAGCCTCACGAAGCCCGTCCGTATCGCCATGCACTTCCCTGAGGACCGCACGCCCGGCGGTCGCACCATTGTCCTTGTCCACCCCACCACCGGCGAAGTCCTCCAGGTGCGCAACTCGCGCACCGCCCCGCCCGCCTACCGCTGGGTCAAGCTGTGGAACCGGCAGTTCCACACCGGCGATGAGCTGGGCCTCACCAGCCGCATCCTCACCAGCCTCGCCAGCGCCTCCCTGCCCCTGCTCGCCATCACCGGCCCCCTGATCTGGTGGGGCCGCAAACGGCGCAGGCGGACCGTCTAAACCCATGCCCGAAAAGCCCGCCAAAGCCTGGATGCTCTACGCGCTGAGGTGCAAGGACAACTCCCTCTATTGCGGCATCACCAACGACCTCGCCCGGCGCATCGCCCAGCACAACGCCGGCAAAGGAGCCCGCTACACCCGTGGCAGAGGCCCGGTCGTCCTGGTCAAATCCTGGCCCGCCGTCAGCCACTCCGCCGCGCTGAAGGGCGAACGAGCCTTCAAGGCGCTTGCCAAGGAGGACAAGGAGAAGAAAACCCGCAGCCGCTCCCGCAAAGACCTCGTTTCGATCCTGCTCAAGGGCGGGTAATGCAGCCCAAACAACGGGATGCCCGCCCTGGGGATGGACCCTGAACGGGAAGCACCAACCCGCCTCCCTGCCAGTGCCCCCGACTTTCCAGCCTCGTTGGTGAAGTGGATGCCAGGAAGATACAAAGGGATTGTCAAAAATGAAACAAACTTTATACTAAGTTGCGAATACCGAACTGGTCATTCTCACTCCCGTCACTCCAAAAAAGCACCTTTGGCATAACGCCACTCAGCTAATAACCTAAATTAAAGATTCACTATTTTAGAAAGCTCAGAGAAGGATAATGCTCACGCGCAAACCGATGTTAACCGACTCGTCCACCGCCGAGCTCCTGCCCATGGCCGCCATCGGCGTCCATGCCGCCGTCCAGCATTGCACCCGTGGGAAACCAACGCGGAAACGCCGTGTCCAACTGTTTGTTGCCGCCTTCGCACTGCTGAACCTTCTCACAGTCCCTTCAACCTTAGGCGAAGAAAAGCTTGTGGTGCTGGCCGAGGACGACGCAGCGCCCTGGTCTTTCAAAGACGGGACCGGCTACGCAAACGATCTGGTCAAGGCGGCTTTTGCCGCCGCCGGGGTGGCGGTTGAGCTGGAGGTGGTTCCCTATCAGCGCGGCAAGCAGATGGTGATCAAAGGAACCGGGGTGGCATGTTTCAGCATGTCATGGCTGCCCGAGTATGATGGCAAGGTTGTCTTCTCCGACAAACCGCTCTTCACCTGTTATGCCGACTATTTTCAAAGCATTGACAAGCCATTGGCGGCCAAAAGCCAGGAGGACATTGCCGCAAAGATCGTTGTTGGCGTCGTTGTCGGCTACGAGTATCCGCCGGCGCTGACCAGTCTGCGCGACAAAGGCGTCGTTCTCCTCGAAGAATCGCCATCCGAAGTGTTGAATTTGATGAAACTCGCGGCAGGCCGCATTGATGCGGCTTTGACAAACACCAACAAGATCAAGCCAGCGGAGTTTCTGGCCTCCAAGGCAAAAGTTACGGGCAGGGTGGAAAAGGCCTTCCGATGTGGTGAGTTGAATTCGTTCATCGGCTTCAGCCGGGCCCACCCCCGGGGGGCGTGGGCGCAGGGCAAATTCAATGAAGGCTGGCAGGTGATCGAAAAGAACGGGACGCTTCGCAAGATCGAGGAGTCGTGGATTGCGAAGATGGACATGGAACCTTCGGCCTCGCCCCGGACGAAGGAGCTCCAGGACCCGCCTCCAGGCAGCCGGCATGCAAACCGCAATGACTGAGCCGGACAGCAGAAAATCCCTGTCGCGGCGGCTGATCGTAAGGCTGTCTGTGGCGATCGGGCTGGTTTCCGGGGTTGCCTGTGCGACGATGGTCCTCTTCAGCGCACATTCCGAAAAGCTCTCGCTCGAGAGGGGTGCCGACCTGACCATGTCCCATCTCTCCGCGAGCCTGGAGCAGCCGTTGTGGAATCTTGATGCGGCGGCAATCACCTTCATTGGCGAAACCTTCGCGAGGAACAACCAGATCAGCGCCCTGACATTCCTGGGAGAGGACGGGAAGGAGCTGTATTCATTTCGTCGTGAGGACGGAGGCAAGGGCGTGAGGCGCCACTCCGCGGTGCAGCACCGAGGGAGGAAGATCGGCGAAATTGACGCGGCCTTTTCGAGAAAGAGTTATTATGATAAGATACGACTTATCATTCTATCAACAACGCTCATGGCGCTGCTCGTCATCGTCATTGTCTTCTTTGTGACAGATTATCTTGTCAGAAGACAGCTCAGATCGCCGCTGGACCGGTTGTCCCGGGTTCTCATGGCGTATTCGAAGGGGGACTACTCCCCCCAGCCTGCGGTCGCATCCTTCGAGGAGTTCAAGCAGTTCGGGCTCGTGCTTGCGGAGATGGGCGGCCGCATACAGGACCAGCTTGACCAGCTCAGGACCCTTAATGTCACGCTGACCCAGAAAAACGCCATCCTGGAAGCCCAGACAAACTCCACCATCGACGGCATCCTGATTGTTGACGCCCAGGGCAAGAAGATTCTCCAGAACCAGCGGGTGGCCGAACTCTGGAGCGTTCCGAAACCCATCGCTGACAGCGATGATGACGCCGAGCAGTTTCAACATGCCATGCGTTCGACCATGGATCCCGAAGGGTTTGCGGCAAAGACGCGCCATCTCAACAACCATCCGCACGAAACCAGCCGGGACGAGGTCCATCTGACCGACGGGACGGTGCTCGACAGATATTCGGCCCCTGTTTCCGGCAAGGACGGGAAAATCTACGGACGAATTTGGACCTTCCGCGACATCACCGAGCGCAAGCGCGCGGAAAAGGCCCTGAGTGAAACCAATGACCGCTACTCCCGGCAGGTGGCCGCGCTGATGGAAATGACGCGCGTCTGCGCCCTGCACCAGGCCGGCCTTCCGGATCTCCGGCGCGAGGTCACCCAAATCGCCAGCCAGACGCTGGAGGTCGGGCGGGCAAGCATCTGGCGCTATGACGGCAATAGCGAGGCCATTGTCTGCCAGGAATTGTTTGAACAGAGCACGCGATCACATTCCAACGGGGCGGTGTTTCGTGCGGCGGATTTTCCGGCTTATTTCCGCGCCCTGGCGGAAGCCGATGTCGTTGCCGCAGACGATGCCTGCCGCGATCTGCGCACGGCAGAGTTTTCCGAGGCCTATCTGCGCCCGCTTGGCATCACGTCCATGCTCACGGCGCCGGTTCACCTGATGGGCAGCCTGGCAGGTGTTCTGTGCTGCGAACACATCGGCCCGGCCCGGCAATGGACGGCTGACGAACAGGCCTTCACCATCTCCGTGGCCAACGTCGTCTCCCTGCTGCTTGCAGAGGAGGAGCGCGAAAAAATCGAAAGGCAGTTCCACCAGTCGCAAAAGATGGATGCCATCGGCCAGCTTGCGGCAGGCGTCGCCCATGACCTGAACAACGCGCTGGCTCCCATCATGATGGCGGTGGAGTTGCTCATGATGAAGAATCCGGACCACACGGAGCTGGTGGAGATGATGGAGAGCAGCGCCCACCGCGCGGCGGGCATGGTCCGCCAGTTGCTGACCTTCGCCAAGGGCGCGGAAGGGCAGCGGGTCTCCATTCAGTTTCTCCACCTGATCAAGGAAATGGAGAAAATCATCCGCCGCACCTTCCCGAAGGACATCCATCTGCAGCTCAGCCTGGCCCCGGAACTGCCCACAGTGCTGGGCGATGCCACGATGCTGCACCAGGTGCTGCTCAATCTCTGCGTCAATGCGCGCGCCGCCATGCCCCACGGCGGCACGATCACCATCGAGGCCGGGCCCATGACGGTGGACGCGGTGTTTGCCAGCAGCCTGCACGTGGCGGACGCCAGGCCCGGCCACTATCTGGTGCTGCGCGTGACGGACACCGGCACCGGCATCCCGCCGGAAATCCTGGACCGGATTTTTGAGCCGTTCTTCACGACGAAAGGTCCTGACAAGGGCACCGGCCTGGGCCTGTCCACAGTCCTGGGAATTGTGAAAGGCCATGGCGGGTTTCTCCAGGTGTGCTCCCAGCCGGGCCATGGCACGACCTTCAGCATTTTTCTGCCGGTGGAACAGCATCAAGTCCAGATCGAAGAGGACGCAAGGATTGACTCGAGCTTCCGAGGCAATGGCGAGACCATCCTCCTGGTTGATGACGAGGCCTCCATCCGCGAAGTCGCGCGCGCGGTGCTGGGGCGCCTGAATTTTGCCCCGATCACCGCCACCGATGGAGAGGATGCACTGGTGCAGGCGGCGCAGCATCGCACCGACCTGCACGCCATCATCACGGACATGGACATGCCCCGCATGAACGGCCTGGAGTTTGTCCGCACCCTCCGCCGGATGCTGCCGGACATCCCCATTGTCGTGGCCAGCGGAAGGCTGGAAGAGGCGCTGATCAGGGAATTCAGGGCCCTGGGGGTGACGTGCCTGCTGAACAAACCGTTCACCCAGCCGCAGCTCGCCGAGGCGTTGAAACACGTCCTTGCACACAAGAGAGCGACCGACTCTTCAGGGAATTCCTGGGCAGGCTGACCAGGGAACGACAACATGGGGTAGTCTCACCAGCAACGTTTCGAAGCCTGTCCAGTCCCATCTCCAGGAATAGTTTCCGGGCCCGTCCTTTTGTCCATTTACAGGCGCGATTCTGTGCCCATCAGTCCCGCCCCCGGCCCGCCGGGGGATTTCCTGACTGCCTTGCCATGATGACCAAACCCGACCCCAAGTTCCTCACCCTCCTCTCCGACACCGCAGCGAAGTTCGATGCCCTCAGCCTCAACGGCCACGTTCTGGAAGACCAGGCGGGTTCCCTGCTGAGCACCTCCTCCCAATTGAGCGCCCAACTGCTCGCCTTCCGCGACCAGATTTCCGAAGCCCTCGAAGCCAAAATCGCGGCGGATCTCGCCGAAAAGGAAGCCGCGAAGCAAGCCGCCGCTGAGGCCAAGGCCCAGGCCATCGCCGAGAAGGAAGCCGCCAAGCATGCCGCTGCCGCAGCCAAGGCACAGGCCATTGCCGAAAAGGAAGCCGCCAAGCAGGCCGCCGCTGAAACCAAGGCCCAGGCCATTGCCGAAAAGGAAGCCGCCAAGCAGGCCGCCGCCGAGGCCAAGGCCCAGGCCATCGCCGAGAAGGAAGCTGCCAAGCAGGCTGCCGCTGAAGCCAAGGCACAGGCCATTGTCGAAAAGGAAGCCGCCAGGCAGGCTGCCGCTGAATCCAAGGCCCAGGCCATCGCCGAGAAGGAAGCTGCCAAGCAGGCCGCTGCCGAGGCCAAGGCCCAGGCCCTCGCCGAGAAGGAAGCTGCCAAGCAGGCCGCTGCCGAAGCCAAGGCACAAGCCATTACCGAAAAGGAAGCCGCCAAGCAGGCCGCCGCTGAAGCCAAGGCCCAGGCCATTGCCGAAAAGGAAGCCGCCAAGCAGGCTGCCGCTGAAGCCAAAGCACAGGCCATTGCCGAGAAAGAAGCTGCGAAAGCCCAGGCGCTTGCTGAAAAAGAGGCCGCACGTCTTGCCAAGGAACAGGCCGATGCCGAAAGGGCCGAGGCCAAAGCCAGGGCGCTCGCCGAAAAAGAAGCCGCCCGCATCGCCAAGGAGCAGGCCGACGCTGAAAAAGCGGCGGCCAAAGCCCAGGCGCTCGCCGAAAAGGAAGCCGCCCGCATTGCCAAGGAGCAGGCCGACGCCGAAAAAGCCGAAGCCAAAGCCAAGGTGCTTGCCGAGAAAGAAGCCGCCGCCGCCGCCAAGGCAAAGGAGCGTGCTGAAAAGGAAGCCGCCAAGCAGGCCGCTGCCGCAGCCAAGGAAGCCGCGCGCATCGCCAAGGAGGAAGCCATTGCAGCCCGCATCGCGGCCGAAAAAGCCGCCGAACGTGAGTTCATCCGCCGCGGCCGCGAAATCGCCAAGGCGGCCAAAAACGACGAGGTCGTATGGGTGGACCAGTCTGAGGAGTAAGGGACGAAGCGAGCAGGACTTCAGGAGGGCAAGGCGCGGCCGGCGGGCATCCCCGCATGGTCAGGCGCTCTACCCCCTGAGCCGCGCTAAAGCGGGCACAACGAGCGTGGGCAACCAAGCAAGGAAAGGCTTCCGGGCTTTGTGTTCGCGGCTGGTGTACCGACTTGAGTCGGCCGGGTGGCGGACCATCCATGAAATCCCTCCCCTCCTTGAGACCCTCGGCAAGTCCGCAGGGGCACAGGGCTTCTGTGCGCAGCTCGGTCGTTGAGGGAAGGCTGCCAGCACCGGGAGAAAAGGTGGTGCCACCCCGGCCGACTCAAGTCGGTACACCAACCGCGCCATCCAGGTGATCGGTCCTGCTCCCTGCGCCATGCTCCCTGCGCTCTGCACCCTTCGAAACTACGGTTGCTGAACTCCACAACCCCGTCTTTGATGGGCCGCCTATGAGCAAAACCAAGATTCTCGTCACCGGCTGCAAGGGCCGCATGGGCCAGGCGGTCATCCGCGCCGTTGAGGCGGAGCCGGCGACGGAAGTCGGCGCGGCCATTGACCAGGGCGACTCCCTTCTGGACGCCCTTGAGAAGTGCGACGTGGTCATCGACTTCACCACCCACAGCTTCAGCAACGAACTGGTCGCCGCCTGCGTCTCCCACGGCAAGCGCCTGGTGATGGGCACCACCGGGCACAACGCGGATGAACTGGCGCACCTGCGCGCCGCCTCCGTGACCCTGCCGGTGGTGCTGGCGCCGAATTTCAGCATCGGCGTGAACACCCTGTTCTGGCTCACCCGCAAGGCCACCGAGATCCTGGGGCCGGACTTCGACCTGGAAGTCGTCGAGATGCACCACCGCATGAAGACCGATTCGCCCAGCGGCACCGCCCGCCGCCTGGTCGAAATCCTCACCGAGGTGCGCGGCCTCAGCTACGACACGGACACCCGCCACGGCCGCTTCGGCGACGTGGGCGCGCGCACCAAGACCGAGATCGGCGTGCATGCCCTGCGTGGCGGCGACGTGGTGGGCGACCACACCGTGGTCTATGCCAACGTCGGCGAGCGCGTGGAACTCACTCACAAGGCAAGCAGCCGCGACACCTTCGCCACCGGCTCCGTGCGCGCCGCCCGCTGGCTCGCCTCGCAAGGCCCGGGAATCTATGACATGCAGGACGTGCTGGGGCTGAAGTGAGCAAAGGGCTCAATGCAAAGTGGGGAACGCAAAGTGCTAAGTGCAAAAAGCCCCCCTCGCTCCAGGGATTTCCCATTTTGCATTTTTCATTCTCCATTTTGCATTTCGCACTCCGAACCAAGCACTAAGCACTGGTCCCCATGCATCCCGCCCCAGACACCGCGCCCTCCACCCCGTGCGGCATAGCCTTGGGCTCCAACCTGGGCGACCGGCTCGACAACTTCCAGCGCGGCCTCCACGAGGTGCTGGCGCGCATTCCTGGCGCCGTGCTGCTCGCCGCCGCCCCGGTGTATGAGACCGCGCCGGTGGGCTGCCCGCCGGGATCGCAGAGCTTTTACAACAGCGTGGTGGAGCTCGCCTGCCCCCTGGCGCCCCACGCCCTGCACCGCGTGCTGCAGGCCGTGGAGGCCCTGCTGGGGCGGCCCGGCGAGCGCGAACGCAACGCCCCGCGCCCGCTCGACCTGGACATCCTCTACGCCGGCGGCCTCCGCCTCAACGACGAGGTGCTCACCATTCCCCACCCGCGCCTGCACACCCGCCGCTTCGTGCTGCAGCCCCTCGCCGGGATCCGCCCCGGCCTGGTGCTGCCCGGCCAGTCCCACACCGTACGACAGTTGCTCGACGCCCTGGAGGATGATCCCGGCTCGGTGACGCCCGTGGCGCACGACTGGGCCTGAACCCCGCCCCGCAACGGCGATCACAAAGTGGCGCTGCGCGCAGGGTTTTTCGATTCACGCCGGGGGCGGCGTAAGTCACTTTGCTCCCCTGCCATGGCTCACGGGTCTGATTTCAACCGCGCGTACAGCACCATGTCCAGCCGCACCCCGCGCACGATGGCGGCCTGGCGCAGCAGCCCTTCCTGAGTGAAGCCCAGCCGCTCCGGGATGCGCCGGCTCGCGACATTGTCCACGGCGGCCTGGATCTGCACCCGGTGCCGCCCCAGGTCCGTCAGGCACCAGTGCGTCATCGCTTTCACCGCCGCCGTCATGAGCCCCCGGCCGCACTGCTCCTGGTCCAGCCAGTAGCCCAGGGTGACGCATTCGTTCTCGTGATCGGCGTGAACGATGCCGATGCCGCCCACGATCGCCCCGTGCAGCCGTACGCAGCAGGCCAGCTCATGCCTGCCCTGCCAGGCCGCGCGCGACACCGCGATGAAGCGCGCCACGTCGCGCGGCGTCGTCACCAGCGGCACCCACGGCAGCCACGGCGCGAGATGCTCGCGGTTGCGATCGATCACCGCGAAATGCTCGGGCACGTCCGCCTCCGTAAGCTGCTCGATGCCGAGGTCTGGATGCTGGGTGGGAATGATCATGAAAAGGACCTCATCCTTGCCACCGTGACGGGCTTAATGAAAGCGCTGTTTTCGTGGCGAGTTTTCGGCGGAGCTTGGCCGCCGTGCCCCCTCCACATCATGGAAAGACACCATTCCTTTGCTTGCGCTCGCCCGCTGTGCGGACAGGAGGACGGACCCTTTCCAATGACGCGACCCTACTCCCCCTGCGCGTGCCCCTCGCGGCCGCCCACCTCGCGGAACAGCTCCTGCAGCTTCGCCCGCGCCTCCTTCAGGGCCGCCTGCCCGCCAGGGGTGATACGGTAGAGGACACGACGCCCCCCGCCCTCCTCCGCGCGGCTGGTCAGCCAGCCGTCCTTCTCCATGCTCTTGAGCATGGGGTAAAGGGTGCCGGGGCTGATGTTGTAGCCGTGGTGGCGCAGCTCGCCGATCATCCAGTTGCCGCACAGGTCCCCCTCCTCCGCATGGTGCAGCACATGCATCCGGATGAACCCGGAGAGCAGGCGTTGCAGGGGTTTTTCAATATCGGCCATGCCGTCGGTCAATCTATCCAAACAGTTGCCGGAAACCAGCGGCAATTCGCGTTCCCCGGCCCCCCCCTCCGCAGACAGGAGGAGGGCAGGAGCTATGGAATGCCGTTTGCCCGTATGCGCAAGAAGTTGTTGCGGGGGGGGCGCGAGGAACGTCGGCCCGTCAACACCCCGCCTGCCGCTCCTCCACCATCTCCAGTCCGTGCGGATCACCGTCCATAGGTCGGGATCACCCTGAAGCGGATGCGTCCGGAGGCGCAAACACCCGTGATACAGCACGGACCGCGTAGGGCCGGAGGAGCCTGCGCAGGCGATGTGCAGACAAAACTCAAGGAGAGCGGCCATGACGTGCCCCTGATCCTCCACCCCACTTGCACGCACGGTTTGTTGAAACGTCGATGACGGTCACGACGATCAACCAGATGCGCCTGTCAGGTCGCGCCCGCAATCTTCGAGAAGCACCTGCAGCAACGCAATCCATTGTGGTCCCCATCATATTATGAAACCGATCCTCCGTTTGACCTCCGCCGCCGCCTTGCTTCTGACCATCACGCTGTGGACGCGCGCAGCGGACCCGTTGAAAACCAAGGATGATTCCACCGCCTCTTCCGGGACCACAAGCGAGCCGTCCTTGCGCAAGCCCGGCTTTGTCTTCATGGAGCTGGGCACGACGCATGTGGAGGACTATCTTTCCTTCTTCGAGAGCGTGGGGCAATTCAGGCCCATGTCGCGGCAGCCGGGCTACATTCAGGCACGCTCGGAGCTGGCCGAGATCACGTTTATCGATCCAAAGTTTTGGTCGGGCGGCCACCCGTTCAGCGGCAAGCTGAAAGGCAGCGATCAGGGACTCGGCATCGAGATCGGCATCGTCGTCACGAATCTCGACCAGGCTTATGCAGCCGCGCTCAAATGGAAGGACAAGGGCTGGCCCGTCGCCACCGGCATCGTCCGCCGCCCGTGGGGCGTGCGCGACTTTCGCGTGCTCGCGCCGGACGGGTACTATCTGCGGTTCACAGAAGGGCGATGAGCGTGGTGAACGGATTCCAAGACAAGCCGGGCACCGGAAACTCCCGGCGCTGGTGAGACGGCGGTCGAGGGCGGCATGGGTCGGAATCCTCGTTCAGGCAGGCCCGTTGATCACCGCCTCGATGGCATAGCCATCGGGGTCGATGACGAAGGCGGCATAGTAGTGCTCGCCGTACTCCGGGCACAGTTCCGGCGGGCCGTTGTCCTGGCCGCCATGGCGCAGGGCGGCCTCATGAAAGCCAGCCACGGCCTCGCGCGACGGTGCGGCAAAGGCGGCATGGAAACCCGGCCCGGGAGCCCGCGCCTCCCCCGGCCTGAGCTTGATGGCGAACTTGTCGCCGCCGCCCGGATGGCCGTAGCCCACGGCCGTTTCGTCCGCCCACACGCGCCCATAGCCCAGCGGAGAAAGCGCCGCGTCATAGAAGGCGGTGGAACGGGCCAGGTCGGCGACTCCGAAGGAAAGGTGGTGCAGCATGGGTCAGGGCTCTTGGTGCGGTGGATCGCGGTCGATCTCGTTCAAATCGAACAGGCACCAGTTACCATCGCGCATGGCAAGCACCGTCACAAAATCAAAAAACAAAGAGCCCGCCAAGGGGGGGTTACGTTCCTTGACGGGCTCACCTGGCCCGTTGCCAGACCAGGGCGTTGGGGCAAACGCCTCAACAGAATGATCCTCGCCAAAAGCACCCGGCGATTCAATGGGGTGATCTCCTACCCTGGTCTGTGGCCTTCTGTTTTCCGCCTTTTGTCTGGTGCCTTCCAGTCTTCTGTCTTCACACGCCCGTCCTTCAGCCACACGCGCGCCTCGGCCTCTGTTTCAAACACATCGCTCACCAGGCCTGCATTGGCTGCTGCGGTGACCCCGAACTTTTGCGGGTCGATCATTTCACGTCGGAGCACCATCGCCAGGCGCACGCTCCCGCGGGCGGCACGAGCCCATTCCTGGCTGAAAAAATAGCGCGAGGCCAGGCTGGGCGGGTCGAACCCCGTGGCCTCAAGAGCCACCACCAGCAGCTTCCCGGCCCCCTGCTCCTGCGCCGAACTGATGGCCAGTGTGATCAACCGCACCGCCTCCGGCAGCGAAAAGGAGCCGACAGGGCGGAAGACCGCGAGGTCCCCTTCGATTTCAAAATGGTCGGGCTTTGCCATTGATACCTCACAGGGTATCGGAAAATACTCCAGACTCAACTCTTAGATCGGAAGGTCAGAAAAGCCGTTTCCCCAATCTTTGACGTGTATTTAATTTCCCGGTCGGTCCCGTTCTGACCTTGTCTGCGGCAGCCTCGCCGCCTCAATTTCCGGGATGAACCTCATTTTGCCTGCTGGCAAAGTGGGGAGCGGCGTTTATTGTTATTATATCCCAACATGATGAAGACCTTCCTCAAAGTCTGCGCCCTGAGCCTTGCCCTGCCCCTTGCCGCCACCGCCACCCTGCGGCTGGATGGCGACCACGTGGACGTGAAGCCCAAGCCGGAGGACGAGGTGGCGAAGGTCACCTTCGGCTTCAAGAACGACGGCAACAAACCCGTGCGCATCCTCAACCTGGAAAGCGCCTGTTCCTGCCTGAGCGCGACGCTGGACCGCGCCACCTACGAGCCCGGCACCACCGGCACGGGCAAGGCGGAGTTCAAGGTCTCCTCCTTCGTGGGCAAGCAGGAGAAGGCCGTCACCGTGACCACCGACGACCCGAAGCAGCCGGAGTGGGTCATCACTTTCATCATGGACGTGCCCGCCATCGTCGATATCGAGCCCAAAATGGTGCAGTGGTGGCTCAAGGAAAAGGCGGCGCCCAAGGACGTGACAGTCACTTTCGTGGGCGCCGAGCCCATGAAGATCAAGGGCATCACCTCCACCCGTGAAAACGTGGAGTACTCGTTCAAGGAAGTGAAGCCGGGCCGCGAGTACGTGGTCACCGTGAAGCCCAAGACCACGGACGACATCATGATCGGCGCGTTGAAGCTGGACATCGAAAGCAAGATCCCCAAGTACCAGCACCAGCTCGCCTTCTTCGGCGTGGTGCGCCAGCCCGTGAGCCGGGCCGATGAACCCACCGCCGGCGCCAAGCCCGCCCAGGTGATGGTGGTGGACGGCAAGAAGCCCGGCACCGCCGACGCCCCGCCCCCGCCGGTCGAGCAGGTGCAAAAACCGCAGCCCCTCCCCGCCAAAAAGTGATCCGCAGCGCGCTCATCCTGGTCGCGCTTGCGCTCGTGGGCGCGACGGCGACGCATTTCCTGCACCCGCATGCGCCGATGTGGTACCAGCAGAACGAACCGATGCGCGATGACGAGGTGACGCTGGCGGACATCGACAAGCGCTGGCACGGCGACGTGCTGTGGATCGACGCCCGCCTGCGCGAAGTCTATGACAAGGGCCACATCCCCGGCGCCCTGCTGCTCAACGAGCAGGAGCTCGACACCCTGCTCACCCAGCACATCGAGGTCCTTCAGGACAACAAGAAGCCCGTGGTGGTGTATTGCGACGGCAAGGCCTGCCACGCCAGCCACAAGATGCGCGACTACCTGCGCGAGCACATGGCCATGAGCGACGTGTGGGTGCTCACCGGCGGCTGGCCCGCCTGGCAGGCGGCAAAAAAGTAGCCCAGTTGCGCCGCAACTGGTCGGCCTCAGGTCATTGGGCCGACTCTGTTTCTCATCATTCCAGCATTCCAGTTGCGGCGCAACTGGGCTACACTGCACAATCACTGGCACGACCCGAGGGCTGTGCTATCGGGACGGCGCATGGACATTTTTCAAGACATCGAATGGCGCGGCCTGCTGAGCGATTACACCCGCTTTGCGGAGAGCGACTCCGCCGACAAGGCCCCCCAGCTTCCCGACCTGCTCAAGCAGAAGCCGGTC
>CAINXC010000521.1 GCA_903854655.1 uncultured Verrucomicrobiota bacterium
CGGTGCTGCGCACCGAGGAAATCGTCCGGCTGGCGCTGCGCTGAAAGGGGGATGCCTCTACCACTTTTTGAAGCCGTTGAAGGAAGGTGGCAGGGGCATCCTTGCCCCTTTCAGGAGAGCTGCAAACACCAAGGGGCAGGGATGCCCCTACCACTTTTTGGACCTGCTGAAGGAAGGTGGCAGGGGCATCCTTGCCCCTTTCAGGAAAGCTCCGAACATCGAGGGGCAAGAATGCCCCTGCCACTTTTGCAGATCACTTTTCGGCAAAGTGCAGCAGCACGTACTCCGTCTGGTCGAGCGGGTCACGCAGCGGGGTTTCGACGCTTACCTGGCCGAACTGCCCGGTGAGGAGGGCGCGCTCCGGGTCTGCGGACCACACCTTCTTTTCCACCATGACCCAGCGGAAGGGGCGAGGACTGGAATGCGTGAGAGCGGCGAAATCCTTGAAATCGAGCAGTTCAAAGCAGCGCATGCCCAGGTAGAAGGGCCACATGCGCTCCTCCACCTTGTACAGCAGGATGGGCGCGGCGGGGCCGGTCTGCCTGGCGATCCCGGCGGCGAAGGGGCGCAGCTTGTCGTGGGCGATGCGGTGGGGCACCACGGCAAAGGTGAAGGCGCCGATGAGGAGGGTGAAGGCGAAGGCCGTGCTCACGCCGAAGGTGAGCGCTGTGTCCTGCGCAGGCGGGCGTGCGAACCATGACATGATGGCGCATCCCGCCATCACCCAGAGCACCCAGCCGGTAGCTTCGAACTGGTGGTCGCTCAGGTGGGTGATCAGCTCCAGGTTTCCCCCCAAAAGCACCACCAGACCGAGAGCGGCAAGCACCGCCATGCACCGCCGCCAGCGGCAGCCCCAGCGGCCCAGCCAGACAGCGCCCATGCCGCATAGCGCATCCGCCACGAGAATGGCGGCGGCCACGTTCAGCGGCAGCATGAAACGCGGGCGCGAGGAGGGCAGCAGCGCGATGACAAAGAAGCCCCACAGCAGGCCCTTGCGCAGGCCCAGCAGCCACTGGCCGTGGCGGCCCTCGTTGCGCCAGCGCGCCACGACATCGGCCCGCCAGCATAGCGGCAGCAGCAGCGCCCAGGGCAGGAAATTGACGATGCTCTGCGGCACCTGCAGCAGGTAGTTGACGAAGTTGAACTCGTGGAAGCCCAGGCGGTAGATGATCTGGTCCTGCCACACGGCGGCGGAATCCTTCAAGGGGTTGCGCTGGCTGTTCATCATCGCCCACGGCACCCAGACGGCGCAGAAGACGGCGAGGCCGGCAAAGTGCTTCCAGCTCAGCAGGTCGCGCAGCCGCTTTTCGGCAGCCAGCACACCAATGATGAGGGCGTAAAAGTACCACACATGCGGCGGGCCCTTCGCCAGGAAGCCCACGCCCAGCACCAGGCCGCTGGCGAGCCAGGAGGCCAGCTCGCGCCCCTGCCAGCGCAGGCCCAGCCAGAGCACCAGGGCGATGCCGAAGAGGCTCATGTAGAGCGCCTCGATCTCCACCAGCCGGCCTTTTTCGAGGAAGCCGATGTTGGTGAGCACCATCAGGCCGGTGAGCAGCGCCTTGTCATTGCCCAGCCAGCCGCGCAGGCACAGGAAGACGCTGAGGCCCAGCGCCAGCATCGTGAGGGCGGAGGGGATGCGCACCGTCCACTCGTCCATCCGGCCGGTGAGGCTGATCGCGGCGGCGCTCACCCAGTTCACCAGGGGCGGCTTGCGGTTGTACACCTCGCCGGCGGAGCGGGGCACCACCCACTCGCCCGTCTGCATCATCGTCCGTCCCGGCAGCACACGCCGGGCCTCCTCACCCTGAAGTTCACGCGAGCCAAGCGACGGCAGGTAAAGAGCGGCCCAGAAAGTGGCGAGGAAACAAAGACATAGTGGCAGACGCATGCAGAGAATTAAGACCGGAGTGTGGCGGGTTCAGGGACGTGAGGCAAGTATTGGCACAGGGACCGGCACATAATAGTGGGAAGACCACCCCCAAGTGCGGGAGGCTCTTCCCGGGGCACCGCAACGCCCGGAACCGGACCTTGGGAAAGCCTGCGCTTTGAACACCGGCGCCGCATCCAGATCAGTCACAAAAAAAGCGGCCCGTCCGAAGACGGGCCGCCGTGAGGGATCAACGCGTGTGAAGTGCTCAGCCTCAGCCTTCTTCTTCAATGGTCAGCGGGCGATAGCCGCCAATGCTCTTGAAGAAGAGCAGCAGCAGCAGGAAGATCGCGGCCATTGTGGCGGGGATGAAGGAGTCGGCTTTGAGGGTCTTGCGGGCGCCGGCGATGTCGGCGTTGAGAATTGCCTGCTGCGGCGCAGGAAGCTTGGTGATCGCGTTGGCGGCTTCTGAGCTGCCGGCTTTTTCGAGAGCGTCCACCTCGGTCTTCAAGGCACCCTTGGCGGCTTCGAGCTTGGTGACATCGAGCGTCTTCACGCTGCTGAAGAACAGCCACTTGCTTTCCTTGGTGCCAACCTGCGCGCTCTGCTCGGCGGCAGGCACGGATTCAGCGGCGAAGCGGTCCTTGGCATAACCCAGACCCGGCGAGCCGACGAGGCCGGCGGACATCATGCCGATGCCGCCCATGATGGAGATGGCGACAGCGCCCGTGCGCGGGAACCGGTCGGAGGCCACGGCGAGCATGGTGGGCCAGAAGAAGGTCTTGCCCAGCGCATACACGGCCAGGGCGCCCATCGCGCCGCCGAAGGTGGTGAGAGCCGCCACCAGGTTGAGGCCGAAGCAGGCCACCGAGGCGCAGGCCAGCAGCAGGCCCACCGGGGAGAGCTTCAGGTTCTTCTCGATGAAGCCGGCGCAGAAGCGCAGACCGAACATGACGAGCGAGGTGAAGATGAACAGGTAGGTGCCCTGGCTTGGGGTGAGGATGGCTCCGGTGATGTTCTGGATCCAGCCGTCGGTGCCCAGTTCAACAGCGCCGACAAGGGCGTGAACCACAAACAGGGTGAACAGGAGGAAGGAACCCAGCGCCCAGCCGCTCAGGCCGCTGAAGATCAGCCATACGGCGAAGCCAACAGCGACGGAGACGTACATCCAGGTCGTCGTCTCGAAGAAGGTGCTGCCGGTGAAGCCTTGCAGAAGCGGCCCAAGGCCGTCCTTGACGAACAGGCCGATGAAGAAGGCGATCACCAGAGCGCCAATGACACCCACGTCCCTGAGCATCTCGCCCAGGCTGAGGCCCTTCTTGGAAGCCGCCGACTGCGGGAAGTGCTGGCCGAAGAACATCAATGCGTAGATGGCGGTGGGCACGAGGAACAGGCAGAGCTGGCCTTTCCAGCCCCAGCCCAGACTGCCGCCAAAGATCTGCACGGCGAAACCGCCGATGACCATGCCGAGCGGCCAGCTTGCGTGAAGGATGTTCAGGTAATGCGCCCGGTTTTCAGGGAACAAGGTGGCCACCAGCGGATTGGCGACGGCTTCAAGCGTGCCGTTGGCAACGGCGAACAGGAAGCAGGCCGTCCACAGCAGGGCGAATGCGGTCTTCGGGTCCATCGTGTCGGCAACGGCAAAAGTGACTAGTGCGGAGATCACGTGCAGCGCCAGCGCGGCGACCACCAGTTTGCCATAGCCAATCTTGTCGGCGACGACGCCGCCGATGACGATGCCGAAGCAGAAGCCGGTGAAGCCCGCGCCATTGATCAACCCCACTTCAACACCCGAAAACTTGAAGGTGGCCGCCCAGGTGCCCAGGATGGCGCCGCGGATGGCAAAGCCGACGCCGGCGGCGAGAATCGCCATAAAGCCGGCTGAGAGTAGTCGCATTCGATTGGTTTCGTTCATAGGGGAGGGTGGTGTGGTTGGGCGGTGCCGGGGGTGAAAGCCTGGCGCAGTGGTTGTCGTTGGGTTGGTGTGAGGTGCTGGTGGAAAGCCCGCCTGCCTTGCCAAAACTGGCAGGCGGGCGGAATAACGGCGTGGTTGTAGTCAGCCCGCTCCCAGGAGACAAGCAAAAAACAGGGAAAACATGGGCGAAAGAACCCGGTGTATGGCGCGGTGTGGCCGCCAATCGGGAGATTGGCGTTCCCGGAGCGCTATTCGGGCAGGAGATACCCCATGGGCTTGGCGGGATCAAAGATGTCGAAGCGTTTGCCGCGTGAAAAAGTTGTCGCCCGCGTGCCTTGAGGGGGATCCAGTATCGTGATGTGAACCATACCATCAGTCGTTCCCACGATGATCTTGCTGCCTTTCCAGGCGCTGCTTTGAGCATGACGGCCCGTGGGGCCGGTGTTCCATGTGGGAGGCCAGGCGTTGTCGTTGGGGCGCTCAAAGACCAGAGGCAAATCTTTTGGGGAGGCTTCGTTTAAACCCGTGACAATCGCCCAGTGGTTTTCCCCAGGTTCAAGAGCGTGCTTGAAATCGGGCGCTTCGCCCAGGTTGCCGTCCGCCTGCTCCGGGTGTCCGGGTGCGGTGAAAATGCGCTCGTCCGCGACGTAGCCACCTTTGATGAGTAGCCGGAAAACTTCGTTCGCGGTTTTTGGGTGGGATGGGTCGGCATCAGGGTACGCGCCGCCATGATCCCTGGCATAGGCCTTCATGGCGATGATGATCTGGCGCGGATTGTGAATGGCCTCGCTCACTTTCTTATTCTCTTGTGCGCCATTGATCGCGGGCACCAGTATTCCTGCCAGGAGAGCTGTGCCAAAAATCATGAGCGAACCGCCCAGGCAGATCCCAGTTATGGCAAGTCCCTTGCCGCCGAGGAGACCGCCCGATTTGCTGATCCGCTTCAGCGCCACAATGCCAAAAAAGATCGCGGGCAGGCCGGTGATGAAGCCACCGCAAACACTCGCGATGCCGCAGGCAAGACTGGCGATCGCCATCGCTGAGGTGTCGATGGCAGGCAGGGCGGCGGGCTGGGGTGGCAA
>CAINXC010000522.1 GCA_903854655.1 uncultured Verrucomicrobiota bacterium
CCGACACTGGGTACTGCGCACTCCGCGCTTCCGCCTTCGGCAACACTGGCCCCCTGATGGTCGCCAAAGCCACCGCGAGCGAATGCTCGCAAATCATGCTCCGCGCCCGGGATGTGGGGCAGGTGCAGAGGTTTTCCACGTCACTGGCGCTGCGGATGGCCAGGCCGGCGGCGTAGCGCTTGCCTCCCTGGTTCACCAGCCCGCGCACGTTCTGGCCCTCCGCTTTGGCATTGACCACCGCGCCGCTGTCAGCAAGGTGCCGCGCGGTCTTCATTGCCTGCCATCCCCCGATGTCTCCCAGCCATTTCTCTGTGATCTCCATTTCTTTCTGGCGCTCCGTGTGGTTTGGGGTCTAATAGCTATCAAGTCTCCCCCCCGTCCGTAAACATGAGGATCGTCGCCATCGCCAATCAAAAAGGAGGAGTGGGCAAAACCACCACCGCCTTGAACCTGTCCGTTTGCCTTGCCGAACGCGGCGTGCGGGTGCTTCTGATCGACCTCGATCCCCAGGCCAACACCACCAGCGGCCTGGGCATCGCCCAGGAGGACGGCGGCAGCCTGTACCCCGCTTTGGTAGGAGGTATGGACCCGCGCCGGCTGATTCGCAGCACGCGCCTGCCCAGCCTTTCTATCATCCGCTCGCACCAGGAGCTGGCCGGCTGCGAGGTCGAGCTCGCGCAATCCGGCAACCACCTGGGGCGTCTGCGCGAAGTGCTTTCACCCCTGCGCCACAGCGGCCATTTTGATTATGCGATCATGGACTGCCCGCCTTCCCTGGGAGTGCTCATGACCGGCGCCCTGGCGGCGGCGGATGAGCTGCTGGTGCCGATCCAGTGCGAGTACTTCGGCCTGGAAGGGCTTTCCAAGATTGTCAACGTGGTCCAGCAGATCCGCGACTGCGGTGCCAATCCGGGGCTGCTGCTGGAAGGCATCGTCATGACCATGTATGATGCCCGTGCCAACCTCGCCCAGCAGGTGGTGAGCGATGTGCGCAGCTACTTCTCCGAGATCGTTTACAACACGATCATCCCGCGCACCATCCGCCTGGGCGAAGCGCCCAGCTTCGGCAAGAGCATCATCGAGTATGAGCCCGCCGGACGCGGCGCGCAGGCCTACCGCGCGCTGGCCGAGGAGTTCATGGCACGTCGCGCGGCTGCTGCACAGTCTGCGGCGGCGTAAAGCAGCCATCACGCCTCGCGCAGCCAATTCCTTGCGAACTCACAGACAGCCCAAGGCCCGACTCGCTACCAGCCCGGCGCTCCCCATTTGGCCAGCTGCCTGGCGGCCTCAATCCGGGTGACGGGGCCGTTGAGAGGCGCAAGCCCTCTGCCATGCGACACTTGATTTTTCATGATCTCGAACTGCGCGGGTGAAATCTCGCCTTGGGGATTGAATTTGCGCCCGTCAAGTTGCATGATTCCACGTGTTAGCACAAACTGGACGGGCTTCCAGTCCGGGCTGTCGTGGGAAACATCGCTGACCGATCTGGCAAACAGCGTGTCGCCAGCCTCCAGCAGTGCGTCTTGAACCGGAGCAGGGTCAAGCTCGCGCGGCTGCACATGCTTCTGCACAGCCAGCGCGGCGATGGCGCCCACGGCCTGGCCCATGAGCATCGTGCTGGGTTGCAGTCGCGTGGCTCCGTTGGCCATGCGCGACTGCGAGAGGTTCTTTTCGGCGGGCAGGAATCCGTCGATTTTCTCGGGGATGAAACACTCGAAGGGAACGGCAAAGGGCCCCATGCCGTTCTCGCCAAACTTGTGAGGAATGTCGGATTCGTGGTCGAGATCGAGCTCAAGGTACTTGGGGATCATGGAGCCGTGCAGGTCCACTGGATAGTCAGCCAGGGCCACGGCGTTTGGGAACAGGGTGGGGGAATGGCCGGCGCGGCGGTCGATCTCACCGGCGGTGAGCGTGTGCAGGCCGATGATGCGGCGGCTTTCGCGGGCGTAGGCCATGGTGGAGAAGTGGTAGAGCATCGTGCGGTACGGCTCCATCTCGGGGCTGTCCTTGAGCCAGGCGTCGATCTCGGCGCGGTTGTAGGGCGTGTCGAAGCCTTCGTCATTGGCCACTGCCCAGTCCTTCTTGCCCAGCACGTTCTGGATGAAGTAGAGAAGGTGCAGGGTTTTCAACCGCATGGCGCGGCAGGCGGTCTGGCGCAGCGCGCGGTCCTCGACTTCGGCGACGTGGATGGGGAAGTCGTTGCCGTAGTTCAGGTGGGTGCGGGTGATGGGCGGCGCATCGCCAGGGCGGGAGCTGTCGGGCATGCCGCGATAACCGATGAAGGTGGCGAAGCTCCAGGGCTTGGCCTTCATGTCGGTGGTGTCACCCGCAGCCAGGGCCTTGGCGAAGGTCTTCTGGACGTTCTCGGTGTAGCCGGGCGGCGGCTGGGTGATGAGGAACCCCGGCGGCACGCCCTGCGGGTACTGCTTGACCACGGCGGTCCAGGTGGCGTCTTGAATGGCCTGTTTTGGATTGATGGCGTCGCTGATGCAGTTGCCCACCCGGTAACGCGCGCCGGTGAGCGGAATCACGTCGCCCCACTCGGTGGCATCGACCAGCACGTGGCAGTCGATCTTGCGGGTTTCGCTGCCTTTGTCGCTGGTGGATGCGATCTCAACGCCGGTGACCGTGTCGCCGTTCTTGAAGACCTGGACAACCTGGGTGCGCAGGGCCAGGTCCAGCGTGCCCTTGCCCTTTGCATCCGTCAGCATCATGTGCAGCAGTTGCCGGCCCACGTGCGGCTCCACGCATGCGTGGCCCATCCAGTAGGCGGTGGTGGAGGTGATGCCCAGCGGCTGGTAGTGCGCCGCGATCTGGCCGCACAGCTCGTGGTACAGGCCGCGCTCGCGCACCAGCGTCACCCCTTCATCCATGGAAGTGACCGCCGCCGCGTTCATTTGCCCGCCGATGTAGTCCGTCTCGTCCAGCAACAGGACGGAGGCGCCCATGCGCGCCGCCTGAATCGCAGCTCCGGTGCCGCCCGTGCCCGCTCCCGCGATGATGATGTCGTAGGCGCTGTTGAGCGCGGCGGTCGCCTTTGCTTCCAGCGGGGCTGCGGTCAGAACCTTGACCGGTTTGACGGGCAGCCTCGTCACCAGGTGATCGAGCACCGCCGCCACGTTGCCACCGTCGCAGGTTTTGCCTTCAATGGCGTTTTTGAGCCAGTAGTCCGGCATGCCAATGATGTGGCGCTCCACCATTACCGCGATGGCCTCCTCCCGGTTGCGGGTGGGTTTGAAGGCGTTGGCGGCGTGGATCAGCAGGTCGGCGACCTTGGTTCCGTCGCATTTGCCGCCGGTGATCACATGCTCGACCCAGTACCCGGGGTTGCCGATGATCTTTTGTTCCGCCAGCGCCGTGATGTCGTGCTGCGCGGTTTCCGGTTCCACTCCCACGGCGTGAGCGAAGGTGGAGGCGAAGACGAGGGCGAGGCACGAGAGACGGCGGATCATGGGGTGTAGCAATCGTTGCCGCAGCGGGAAAGTTTTCATCGTATGAGCAGGCGGATGGTACGTTCTCGACTTCTGGCGCCAGCGGATGCACACAAGAGACGTGTCCAATCCACAGTCCGCAATTCGAAAACCGCCATCTCCCGCGGTTCGCCTGCTTCAGTTCGCCGCGCGGCACAAGCGTATCGCGATGCTGCAACTGACGCTGGCGGTGATTGGCACCCTGCTCATGCCGGTGTTTCCAGGGGTGACCCGCTGGTTCATTGACGACATCATCCCGAACAAGCGGTCCGACCTGATTCTCGAAGCCGCCTTGCTGGCGCTCGCGGGCTTTGCCGGGCGGGAGCTGATGTTCTACTTTCGCACGCGGGTGAACAGCACCTTCGAGCAGCGCATGATCTTTGACCTGCGCGGGCAGTTGCACCGCAAGATCGCGCGCATGCGCATCGCCTGGTTCGACCAGCAGAGCACCGGCGACGTGCTCACCCGGATGGCGGAGGATGTGCCGGCGACGCAGCGGGTGATCCTGGAGGGCATTGACCAGGGGTTCTCGGCGATTTTGCAGATCGCGATGGCGGCGGTGGTCATGTTCCGGCTGAACGCAGAGCTGACCTGGATCGTGCTGATCCCCACGCCCCTGCTGGCGGCGGGCGGCTGGATCTATGCGCGGCTGCTTACGCCCCGGGCGATGCAGGCGCGCAAGGCCAGCGGGGCGATGAATGCAATGCTGTTCGACACCATCGCGGGCATCCGGCAGATCAAGAGCTACACGTTTGAGGACGAGCAGCAGGAGCATTTCAACGCCTCCAGCACGCGCCTGCAGGACGTGCAGAAGAAGCTGATGGCCGCCGCCGCCCTGTACGCGCCGCTGATGACGCTGCTGGGCAACCTGGGGCTGGTGCTGGTGCTGTTCGTGGGGGCCTGGTGGTGCGTGCAGGGCCGCCTCAGCCAGGGAGAGCTGATGGCCTTTGTGCTGATGGTGGGCATGCTCTACGAGCCCATCGCACGGCTGCATGGCGTGAACCAGACGCTGGTCAACGGTCTGGCTTCGGCGAAACGGATTTTTGCGGTGCTGGACGAGGCGGGTGAAGAAGACCTGGAGTCCGGTCTGCCGTTGCAGGAGGTGCAGGGCGAGGTGGTGTTTGAAAATATCAGCTTTGGCTACACACCGGGGCGCCTCGTTCTTTCTGGCATCAACCTGCGCGTGCAGCCGCGGCAGACGGTGGCGTTCGTGGGCGCGACGGGCAGCGGCAAGAGCACGCTGTTTCAACTGCTCACGCGCTTCTACGAGCCGGAGAACGGCCGGATTTTGCTGGACGGTCATTCGCTGGCAGAGTGCTCCAAGGCCAGCGTGCGCGATGCCATGGCGTATGTGACCCAGGACGCCTTTCTGTTTGCCACCACCGTGCGGGAAAACCTCCTGCTGGGCAGGCCCGATGCCACGGAGCAGGAGCTGTGGGAGGCGCTGCAGCTCGCCTGCGCGGATGACTTTGTGCGCAGGCTTGAAAAGGGGCTGGACAGCGAGGTGGGCGAGCGTGGCATGAGGTTGAGCGGCGGTGAGCGCCAGCGCCTGGCCATGGCCCGCGCCTTCCTCAAGAACGCGCCCATCCTGCTGCTCGATGAAGCCACCTCCGCCGTGGACAACAAGAGCGAGCAGCTCATTCAGCAGGCGCTGGCGAAGCTGCGCCAGAACCGCACGTGCCTGGTGATCGCCCACCGCCTGTCCACGGTGGTGGAGGCTGACCGGATTTATGTGATGCGCCTGGGCAAGGTGGTGGACAGCGGCACGCACCAGGAACTGCTGGCATCCAGCCCCTACTATGCAGAACTGGCGGCGCTGGCGTTTGAGACACGGAAGACCGGCTGAACGTGGGTTTTGGAAATGCTGTCTTGTCTTCCATCTGTAGTAAGGATAAGCTCTGGAACTAGATCATGCCGCCTAGATATTTCTGCCTTTTTCTCCTTCTGGCCTCGGCGTGCATGAATGTGCTGGTGGCAAAATCGCCGCCGATGCTTGTGCCCGACGCGGTGATCAAGCCAAACGATCCAGGCAGCAGCCGGGGAGATGCGCTGGGCACCTCGGTGGCTTCCGACGGCACGTGGGCAGCCTTGGGCGCCCCCTACAGCAACACCCCGGCGGGAGCGGCAACGGGCAGTGTGAGCCTGTTCCAGAAGCAAGGCAGCACCTGGGTTTACGTGCAGACCATCGCAGGCACTGCCAGCGCCAGCACTTCTCCCGGACAGTTCGGTGCGGCGGTGGCTTTTGGCAACGGCTGCCTGCTGGTGGGAGCGCCTGGTTCGACTACCGAAAAAGGTGCGAATGCAGGGGCGGTTTACGTTTTCACGTATGACCCCTCCGGCGGATGGATTTTTCGCCAGCGGCTGATCTCGCCCAACGCCCAATTTGGCGAGGGGTTCGGCAGTGTGCTGGCCGTGTCCGGCAATGTGGGCGCAGTTTCCTCGAACCTTGGCGAAGGCAAGGTTTATTCCCTGGCTGTGGATGAGAATGGGCAATGGTTTGTGGAGGCCGCGTTGCAAATGCCGGAGACATTCACTGACTGGCCGGGCATCGACTGGGGCTACTCGTTCCAATATCTTGGTAACACCTATGCAGAGGTGTCGAACCGCCGCCCCTTTGGCTGGTCCCTCGCGGTCAGCGGCGGCACCATCCTCATCGGTGCGCCGGAGCAGCAGTCCGCCTATGTTTTCGTGCGTGGCACGGCGGGGTGGCAGATGCAGCAACGTCTCGTCTCGCCAGCCCCTGCTCCTGCGGCGGGTTCACCCGCATCGGCTTATGACGGCTTCGGCGGAACGGTCGCACTGGATGGTGATGTGGCCTTGATCGGGGCGGACGGGCCGTCAACGACATCCACCGACGGGGCCGCCTATCTCTATGGCACCAGCGGCTCGCAGTGGACGCTGAGCCAGACATTGCTGCCGCCTGCCACTGCGCCATCACCGGCTCCTGGGGCTGATTTCTCCATCACCTACTCGCATCCGCCGTTGTTGACAACGCCTCCTGCGGTGAGCAGCCGCTTTGGTCAACTGGTTGCGCTCAGCAGCGGCGTTGCTGCGATCCGCCACGACGAGACCGTGTACCTGTATCAGTACCAGGACACAAGCTGGGTGAGGCAGACGCAAGTGGCGCAGCCCGCTGATCGCGCAGATCATTTTGCCACCTCGCTCGCGCTGGCTTCTGGCAGGCTGTTCGTGGGCAGCCCCGGATACTCTCAGGAGTACACCAGTGTTAACAACATTCCGCTGATTGATGGCGGCTCCGGCACCGTGTTCACGGTGGCAGGCGCGACGGAGAGCGAACTCATTGCCCAGCCCTTGGTTTTCAATTCCAGCGACTCTTTCGGCGCTGCTGTGGGCGCCGATCGCGACACCATCGTCGTGGGCGCGCCGAACGATCAGGACGAGAACGGCGTCACCTGCGGCAGTGTGCGGGTGTTTCTCGCCGGGCCTGCTGGGACCACGCAGCAGGTACGGGTCTATCCGCCGGCGGCGTATCGTTCGAAAACGAGTGCTTATCAATCATTGGCCTTTGGCACCCGGGTGGCGGTGCTCGGCAGTGTGATGCTGGTGGGCAGCAACGCGGGCGCGTTCGTTTATGAAGGCGCCGGGGCAAACTGGGTGCTCACCGGAACGCTGGCTGCCGGGGTTGTGATCAATGCCTACAACACGCTCGCCTTGTGTGAATCTCATGCCTTCGTCAGCGGTACTATACTGGACGGGTCTCCCCAGGGCAAAAGCGTGGTCTTCGTTTTCGGCAGAAGCAGCGGGGGTGGCTGGGCATCAAAAGCCACGCTTCAGAGCACCATTGGCGGCGACCTCTTCGGGGCTTCCCTTGCCGCCTGCGATGATGGCAGCGGTGGCCACCACCTGGCCGTGGCAGCGCAGCTATGGGAAGACGACGGCGGCACGGTTCAGGTGTGGACGCTTCCAGCCACCTCCGACGAGGCACCACCTGCGACCGAGGACTGGACACAAGAGGTGGTGCTGTCTGATATTTCCCCAGTTCCTTCAGGAAGGTTTGGCACACTGGTGGCCATGTCGAGCTGGGGTGTTGTTGTTGAGCGCGCCGATGTTAACGGCAATGCGCTGGTTGCCTTTTCGCGGGCCTCCCATTGGAAGCCAAAGCTGTTGTCTGCTCCCGCCGGAGCCTCACCGAACTTTGGTCTCTCCCTGTCCATGAACAACAACTGGTTGCTGGTGGGCGACACCCATTGGCCAATCCTTCAAGGTGAGCACACGGCCTGCGCCTATCTCTTCCAGGCGGAGGGTGCTGCCAGTAGCCTGGCGTTGAATGCGATACTGACGCGTGGCGTGCTGGCCGATCAGTCGGGCAGTGCCAGCACTGGCAGCATCGTGGTGCTTACGGACTCACTCGCACTGGTGGGCGGCAGCGCGTTAGGGTGTTACAACGCGCCATGGGCACCGCGGGTGGCTTCCTTGAAGCTGCCGGGCAGGACGGTTGCTTTCGCCCAGGGGGGCGCCGTGAAGCTGTCCGTCCCAGCCTTGCCGGGGGCGACCTATCTCTGGCAGGTTGACGGGATGGCCGTTAATCCCTCCGATGCCCGCATATCAGGGGTGGCTGGCCCCACCTTGATGATCACAGCCGCTGCGGCCACTGACTCGGGGCACTACTCGGTTCTCGTGCAATGGAATGGACGGTCCTACAATGTGGCAGGTTTTGATGTGAATGTCGTGGTGCCGCCTGTGTTGCTGCCGACCACACTGGGGCCATGGACGGTTGCCGCCACCGTGCAAGGCTCCTTGATCAGCAGCAGCCCGGCGGCGACGTTTACTGTGCGCGGCCTGCCTCCAGGGGTTGCATTCAATGTCTTGACCGGCGAGTTTTCCGGCGTGCCCACGGTGGGCGGCAGCTACACCCTCCATTGCCGGGCGACCAACGTGGCAGGCACCAGCCCGGAGTTGGTGATTCCGGTCATTGTAGCATCCCTGCCAGCGGGGCTGAAGGGCAGCTTCGCCGGGTTGATTGATCCTGGCACGGCAAGCACCATTGGCGGCAACCTGAGTTTCAAAGTGACTTCCAGCGGTGCGGTGACGCTGCAAACAAACTTTGAAGGAACAAGTTATCGCAATATTGGGAAACTGACCAAGCGCTACGACGGTGGCTTTGGTTTCGATTCGGTGTTATATCAGGGCCCTGTTGGCGTGATATCCCAATCCCCCAGCCTCAGCCTCTGGCTGCTGCCGGGACAGAGCAACTTCGGGGGCCAGGTGGTTTACATTTTTGATTTTTTCCCGGAACCGGAAACATTGACTTGGCCGCTGACCGCAGCGCCCTGTCCATTCGCCGACGGGACTTTGACCACGCCTTTCGCCGGTAATTACACCGCGTTGCTGGACGCCAGCGGCACCACCAGCACGGATGTGGTTCCGTACGGTCTTGGGTTTGGCCTGATGCACCTCAACGCGAACGGGGCAGTGACATGGGCCGGGCGCCTGGGTGATGGCAGTGTGGTGACAGGCAGCACTTCTCTCACTCAGCAGAGCCGCATTCCCTTGTACTTGTCGTCACTGGCGGTCGATTGGAACGCCGACTCCGCCTCAGGCTGGTTGAGCATTCCGCAGGTCCAGCCTTATGACAACGCCCAGCTCACCGGCACGCTGAACTGGCTGAACCAGGGCGCAGCTCTTCCCGATGGAGGATTCACGACGAAATTCAATGTGCCGGACCTTCAGGTGAAAGGCGGTCGTTATCATGCGCCTGCGCGCGGCCAGAACGTGCTGGGCCCCGGAAGCGCGCAGCTCTCCTTTGCTGACGACGCGGCATCCGGTGATGCCTTCTCGTCCGTTGTCACGCTTCTGGCTGGCCGCACGAACGGTGTGGTGCCTGCGCCCAATCCGCAGCGGGTGTCTTTGCAGGTGAATGCCGCCACCGGGCAGTTCAGCGGTTCGTTCAAGCGGCCTTCCACCTCTGCCACCGCCACCTTCAGTGGCGTGCTTTTGCCGGAGCTGGGCATGGGCGGCGGGCAGTACCCTCTTCCACCCTCGCCGGTGTTGCCGCCGCCAGCACCCGGCAGCCCCCAGTGGCATGACCAGTCCGGCCGGGTGATGTTGCAGGCTCCTGTTGCAGGTTCGGGCGGCTGAGGCAACTGCTGCGCCCCGAGCCGCGCTGGTGATGCCGGTGTTTGATGCGCAGCGGAAGAAGGGATAGTTTCGCTAAATATGAAAAACCGCTGGGTCCACCTCTTCCTTTGTTTGCTTGTTGGTTCCATTGTCGGGCGTGAAGTAGGCATTCGCGAGGCTTATGCCCACCAAATGGCCTACTCCCAGGCGCTTGAGGACAGCTATGTTAACAGTCCGATATGGACACTGGTGACTTCAATGTCCACCATTGCAAAGGCCGAAGACAAGATGAGCGACAGTGTGATTAGTAGCAATGGGATGATACTTCGGGGAGCCTTTTTGACACTCGTCGAGCTTCACAAATCGGGGCACTACAAAGCGAAGGACGCAAAAATGAGGAAAAATCTGGAAAAGGCCAAGGCCTTCATGACTGAGCGTCGAAGTCTGTTCATTGATCAAAAGCTCGTCTCGCTGTCGTCGTTTGAAGATCGTATGAAACACCCGGACAAGTCCTTTGAAGAGGAGGACAACAAGGCCACCGATCAAGCACGCGATCAGCTTCAGAAAGCTTTCGATTACGTTGATGGCCTCGGGAAGTAGCGCATGTGGTCACACGGGCTTTCGGGCCGAGTACGATGACGAGAACGATTGCGAGGAGGACTGAAGCCTTCGAAGCCAGTGTGTAGAAATGGACGTGGAGACGGGCCTCACGCCATGATCGGCTTCACCACCGAACCGCTCACATTGGTGAGGCGGAAGTCGCGGCCGCCGTAGCGGTAGGTGAGCTTTTCGTGGTTGAGGCCGA